>NZ_LIQX01000064.1 GCF_001418475.1 Streptomyces ossamyceticus
CGAGGCCGGCGTGGTCGGCCGGTGGTCGCGTCACTACGACGACGGTGAGGGAGCGGGTGTCGGGCCTGCTGTCGGGGCGGCGGTCTGCACATCCAGGTCCGGGCGTGGGGTGAGGACGACCATAGGGGCGCCGGGCTGGGGGACGGGCGGGGTGACCTGTTCCTTCGGCAGCTTCGGGGGATTCGTCTGTTGGTAGTTGACGTTGTCGTGGTTGACGAGGCCGGTCTTCTCCAGCACGGTGATGTGGTCGAGCACGGTGTCGTTGGCGAGGTCGGCCAGCTGGCGCACCAGCGTGTTGCGGGTGCTGGCCCGAATCTTGGCGATGGCGGGGAAGATCTGGCCGTGCGTGACACGCATGATCTGCACCGCGGTGGAGTCGAACTCCTTGCCCTTGGCCGCGTCGACGGTCGCCACGAACTGCTGTTGCTGTGGGCTGGCTTGGTTGTTGAGGGTGATGTTGAGTTCGGGAGCGATCTTTCGGCACATCTCGTCGAGACCGGCGTGCCCGACGACCAGGTGCTCGCCGGCCTCCTTCATCTCCGGCGTCGTGCCGCGCTCCATGGCCATCTCGCCCAGCGGGTACTCCCAGAGTCCGGCGGACCGGACCTTGATGACGAAGTCACGGTCGGCTTCCGTGAGTGGGCCGTAGGCGGTGGTGGCGATGATCCGCTCTGTGCCCGTGGCCGTCTTCTCGACTCCCAGTATCGCGGGGTAGGCGAGCGCGGCAACGGTCAGCAACAGTCCGCCGCTGACGAAGATCGTTCCGATGTTCCGAGTGCGGGGCATGGCACCTCCTGGCAGCGGGTGGCCGCGCCGGTGCGTCCGACGCCACAGCACCGGACCCACCGCGCGGCTGGGTCGACAGGGGGTACGGACGGGAGGGGCGAATGAATCATTGCGCTGGGTAAATTTTGCAGTGTGATTGAAACGATGTCCGGGATGCCGGCACGTAGATCGCTCTGAGCCGGGCATAAACCCCGGTCACACAGGTAAGGCCGTCATGGCGCTTCGGCCGCCCCGCGATGGTGGTCTCCCCCACGTGCAAGGTGAGGTGTCCGGGTGCTGGGAGGGCAGGGGGTGTCGCACAGGGTTCTTCTCGTACGGCGTGGCGCAGGTACGGCTCAACGGTCAAACGGCAGCCCTTTGGGGCAACCGGCAGTCATATCCTGGAGTGCCGGGATCGGATGCTGTGCGGAGCCTGCGAGATCACCCTTCGGCGCTTGCCGTGCCGCCCGTGCGACTCGCCCCCATGTTCCCCGCAGGAGGAGCTGACGCTCCGAGCGAGCCCCACCCCCGGTCGGCCTAGGTAGGCGCGGCTGCAGCTGCACGCCGTCGGCGGCGACGAGCGCGTCCGGCCCCGTCGGAGTCGCCGGCTGTGACCGCGCCCTCGAAGACCAGCGGCTTCAGTGAGGCGCGGGCGGTGTAGTGGGCGGCGGTGTATCCGGCGGGGCCGGAGCCGATCACGATGACGTCGTGTACCTCGCCGCCGCTCACGCCGTCCTCTCCGGTGCGATCTCCTTGATCAGGCCCTCGACCAGGACCTTGATCTCGTCGCGGATCGGGCGGACCGCCTCGACGCCCTGACCTGCCGGGTCCTCCAGCTGCCAGTCCAGGTAGCGCTTGCCGGGGAAGACGGGGCAGGTGTCGCCGCAGCCCATGGTGATGCAGACGTCGGACTCCTTGACCGCGTCGACGGTGAGCATCTTCGGGACCTCGGCGGAGATGTCGATGCCGACCTCGGCCATGGCCTCGACGGCGGCCGGGTTGACGCCCGCGCCCGGGTTGGAGCCGGCGGAGCGGACCTCGACGCGGTCCGCGGCCAGGTGGGTCAGCCACGCGGCGGCCATCTGGGAACGGCCGGCGTTGTGGACGCAGACGAACAGCACGGAGGGCTTGTCGGACATCGGAGGCTCTCTTGTCTCACGACGGCATCAGGTGTGAATGATGTCAGCACCCGATGGTGTCAGTCATCACTGATGTGACAGTATCAGCACATGATGACGTCAGTCGACACTGACCTGATCCGGGTGCTGGCCGACCCGCTCAGGCTCCGGATCGTGACCCTGCTCGCCAAAGAGATGCTGTGCACCACCCACCTCGTGGAGGAGACCGGTGCCAAGCAGACCAACCTCTCCAATCACCTGAGAGTGCTGCGCGAGGCCGGGGTCGTGGAGACGGAGCCGTGCGGCCGGTTCACCTACTACCGGCTCAAGCCCGACGTCATCGCCTTGCTCGCGGGCCAGTTCGCCGACCTGGCCGAGTCCGCCCGCTCGGCCGCCGACAACAAGCGGTCCTGCCCCTGAACCCCGCCGCCCCTGGCGACTGCACCAAGGAGTCTTGTTGACCGCCACGCACGAATCCGCCGTGGAGTCGGCCACAGCGTCCGCCGAGCCGCCGCCCGCTCCGGGGGCCACCCCGCCGCGCAGACCGCTGGCGGCGCGGGCCGCCGCCGAACTCGTCGGCACCGCGGCCCTGGTGGCGGTGGTGATCGGCTCCGGCATCCAGGCGACCGAGCTGACCCGGGACGTCGGGGTGCAGTTGCTGGCCAACTCCCTGGCCACCGTCTTCGGTCTCGGCGTCCTGATCCTCCTGCTCGGCCCGGTCTCCGGCGCGCACTTCAACCCCGTGGTCACGCTGGCCGAGTGGTGGACGGGCAGGCGCGGCGGCGCTGGAGTGACGCTCCGTGAGGCGGCCGTCTACGTGCCCGCGCAGATCGTCGGGGCCATCGCGGGCGCGATCCTGGCGGACGCGATGTTCGGCGAGCCGTTGGTGGAGTGGTCCACCCACGACCGGTCCGCCGGGCACCTGCTGCTCGGCGAGGTCGTCGCCACCGCCGGCCTGATCCTGCTGATCTTCGGCCTGGCCCGCACCGATCAGCTGCGCTTCGCCCCCGTCGCGGTCGCCTCCTACATCGGCGCCGCGTACTGGTTCACCTCCTCGACGTCCTTCGCGAACCCCGCGGTGACCATCGGCCGTACCTTCAGTGACACCTTCGCCGGCATCGCCCCCGGCTCGGTCGCCGGGTTCATCGGCATGCAACTGATCGGCGGAGTGGTCGGACTGGCGCTGGTGGCAGTCATCTTCACGCCCGGGCGGGACGCCGACGAGTGACGTGGACGTCCCCGGTGGTGGTGATCGGCGGCGGCCAGTCCGGGCTCGCCGCCGGATACCACCTGCGCCGCCTGGGCGTCGACTTCGTCATCCCCGACGCCCAGACCACAGCGGGCGGGGCTGGCAGCACACCTGGGACTCCCTGCGCCTGTTCTCCCCGGCCGCCTACTCCTCCCTGCCCGGCCGCCTCATGCCACCTCAGACCGGACAGGAGTACCCCGAGGCGCAGCACGTCGTGGAGTACCTCGCCGCCTACGAGAACCGGTACGACCTGCCCGTGCACCGGCCGGTCCCGAGTACAAGGAGTGCACCGTGACGGCGTGCTCCTGCGTGTGAACACGGACGCCGGCACCTGGTCCGCGCCCGTCCGTGATGGGTGCGACCGGAATCTGGTGGCGCCCTTTCCTGTCCGCCGTCCCCGGCGGCGTCCTTCGCTGTCCGCCGTCCCCGGCGGCGCCCATTTCGGCGGCCGGCTATTGCACACGGTCGAGTACCAGCGGCCGCAGGACTTCGCGGGTCACCGGGTGATCGTGGTCGGCGGCGACTCCGGCGCCCGGATCGCCGCAGACCTCGCCGACCACACGGAACTGACCCGGGTCGCCCAGCGCCCGCCCCACTACCTCGCCGACGACATCAATGGCCACGCCCACTTCGACGCGGCCACCGCCCGCTGCCGCACCCTCGATGCACCCGTCGTGTCCGACCGGGCGTGGCGAAGCAGAATCGGGTGGCTGCCGACAAGTCCCGCCCCGTGAAGCCGCGGGCTCGGGGTGCGCGCCATCCGGTGAGCGAAACTTCTCCACGAGCCGGCAGGTAGGGCGGGAGCTCCCATGCGTAGGCGCTGCCAGCGACTGCGGGAGGGCGTGTGACAGGCCCGGCAGCTCATTGGATCAGGTCGGTGTGCGGATGCTCGGGGGAGGCCGGGCAGATGTAGATCTGCATGTTGTCGGTGCTGCCGACCGCGACCTTGGTCGGCCGCGAGGGGCTCTGGCCACAGCAATGACCGCCAGCGTTGGCAGCGGCCTGTTCTTCGCAAGGCGCCCAGCTGTGTCCCTCACCGCCGTCCCATTCGAATGAGGCGATGGTCAGCAACGGGACCATCTGCACCGCACAGACAGTGCAGTATCGGGGGTTGGGATCGGTGCGGCCCCACGGCGGCCAGCCGCCGGCCTTCCATCCGGGCGCGTCCGCCAGATGGATGTCGTAGAAGTCCCGCGGCCAGTCCGCGTAGGAGCTGTCCAGGTCGGCGCCGGCTGCCTGCCATCTGTTCCAGTCCTCCAGCATCAGCCGCAGCTGCGGGCTCAGATCGAGGCTGTTGGGGTACTCGGTGATCGCTTCCGGTGCCAGCACGCACGGCTCCGGCAGATAGCCGTCGTCGTTCACCTCGTACGGTTCGGGCGGTGTGGCGAGGATGTCGACGACCTCGGCGGCGGACCGCCAGAACAGCGCGGTCGACGGCTTGTGATGCGGATCGTGGTCATAGGGGCACCACAGAACCTGGAGCAGATCGGCCTGTCCGGGCGGCCGCAGCAGGGGTATGTCGCGCAGAAACAGCTGGGCCACGGGCAGCATGGGGACCGGGCAGTCCGCCGGCGGCGGGCCAGCGGCGAATCGCTCCACGAGCCTCGTGGTGTTCCGCTCCTTGAGGGCCGCCTCCCCGGGCGTCATCCCGCCACGGCCATGGTGATCGCGGTGCCGCCGGGCCTGCATGCGTCTCATGAGCCGCACGTCGTCCGGCGACTGACGGAACCCGCTGTCCACGTGCAGGTGCGAGGCTTCGCAGTGTGGCCACGGCTCTTCCGCCGGCCACAGCAACGGCCCCCCGACCGAGCTCTCCCCGGCCGAAGGCGACCCGGGACGAGGGTGCAACCGAATCGCAGGACGGGCCAACGGCGCCAGCTCGGGAAAGACCGCGGTCACGTCGACGGGCCTGGGCGGAGTAGTACGTACGAAGACCATGCCGGTGATCCTGTCACCAGCCACTGACAACCTCAGGCCGCCTCAACCAGCTGCGCGGAGAGCAGCGATCAGGAGCCGGGGCCGAACCGCGGCGTGTATCGGCTACGGCGTTGCTGTTACGGCGTGATCGAGGAAATGGGGTATCCCGTGGCAGAACCTCGTCCCGAGCGAGCGGACGCGACATCGGCTCGGCGTTCTCCGGGGCGGCCGCCCGTGCCGTTGGAGCGCATCGTCGCTCCACAGCACTGCAGATCGTGGACGAGGAGGGCTCCGAGGCCCTCTCGATGCGGACCCTGGCCCAACGTCTGGGCTCGGGCACGGCGACGCTGTACCGGCACTTCGACAACCGGGCCGCTCTGGCCGCCCATGTCGTGGACCGCATGTTCGGCGTCGTGGAGCTGAACGGCGAAGAGCTCCTCGCGATGGGCTGGCAGCAGGCGCTGCGGACGGTCGCGCACACCATGTTCGACGCCTTGGCCCGACACCGGAACGCCGCGCGCCTGATGGCCGAGCAGATCCCCCTGGGGCCACACGCGATGGCACTGCGGGAGCACTGTGTCGCGGTGTTGCTCGACGGTGGTTTCCCGCCGAGAGTTGCCGCGTTCGCGTACGCGGCGCTGGCCCGATACGTCCTCGGGTTCGCCGTACAGGTCAACGGGCACGGCGGCGCGAGGCAACTCGACGAGAGTCGCTCCTGCCGTCCGGCCGAGTGGCGGGGCCGCCCGGCGTGGCGGGGTCAGCTGTTGCAGGCAGGAGTCGGGCGCGTTCGGCGAGCGCCTCAGTGCCCGCGCGGAACGGGTGTTCCGCGCGGGCACGGGATCAGCGGTTGAGCAGGCGCTTCACCCGCTTGCCCTCGGCGGACTTCCACAGTGTGTCCCACAGCTGGGCGGAGCCGGTGTAGGTGTACACGCCCGGAGCACCCTGCGCCGCGCAGCCGTCGCCGTACGACACGACTCCTATCTGGTACACGCCCTTGCGGCCCTTCAGCGTGCGGAAGAGCGGCCCGCCGCTGTCACCCTGGCAGGAATCCTTCCCCTCCACTCCCGCGCACACATGGACCTTCTTGTTGTAGTTCGAGTACGTCGCCTTGCACTCGATGTGCGACACGATCGGGACGTTCACCGCGCGCAGCCGGTCCGGATGGGTCGGCACCTCGGTGTCGGTGTTTCCCCAGCCTGCGACCGTGGCCTTGCTGCCGGGACGGATGAGCGCGTCCGTGCCCGGCGTCGGCAGGTTGACCGGGGCGATGCCGTAGACGGGTTTGTCCAGTTCCAGGAACGCGACGTCGTAGTCCCCGTTGTAGCGGGGGTGGATGGTGATCGTACGGATGTTGCGCAGATGGCCCTGTTTCTTGCTCGACAGCACGGTCCGGCCCACGACGGTCTCAATCTGCTTGGGCTTCACGTCGTCGACGCAGTGCGCGGCCGTCATCACGACATCCGGACTGAGCAGGCTGCCGCCGCAGAAGTGCCGGTCGAGCGGCTTGCCCTTGCCCTTGATCAGCAGTGCCGCCATGAACGGGTACGAGCCGTCGGGCTTCTCGGTGCCGCCGATGATCTGCGCGACCGGCCGGCCGTGGTCCGTCGGGGTCGCGGCGTGGGCCGTGCCGCCGGACAGGGCGACGAGCCCGAGTACCGTGCCGGCCGCGACCGCGACGGAGGCGTTCCGTCGAGCTGCCGTTCCTTCGACGGGGGTGTTGCGTTGCTGCATGGAATCTCCAGTCTTCGTATGGATCACCCACCTCGGCGGACCCGCACTCGCGGTCCAACTCCCGCCGAACCAGGTGGAGTTCTGCTGTCGCAGTAGCGGACCGACCGAGCGCAGGACACCGGGGGGCCGCCCGCGAACTCGCCTGCGGGCAAGGCGTTTCCGTG
Organism: Streptomyces ossamyceticus; assembly: GCF_001418475.1. GTDB lineage: Bacteria > Actinomycetota > Actinomycetes > Streptomycetales > Streptomycetaceae > Streptomyces > Streptomyces ossamyceticus. The sequence goes on from NZ_LIQX01000064.1 coordinate 6,945, forward strand.
ACGCACCGCACAGGTGGTGGGTCGGAAAGCTGATGGCTGACGGTCGTCGCCGGAGCCGGAGCGGGACCGTCGCAGACGACCCGCTCTGCTCGGTCCTGATGGTGGTGAGCAGGTCAGCCGGGCGGTGCTGCGGTCGGGCGACAGGGTGATCAGCAGAACGACCGGCGTCGCCGGCATCAAGAAGAGCGCGAGGCACTCGCCCCCACCCGGGTGTCGCCCCGTCCGTGGACCTTGGAGAGATCGCCGGGGCGGGCGGCCACCGTGGGAGAGCCGGGAGCGGGCGGTGAGGTCGTCACGAGGTCTACTCCGATCGAGGGCGCGGCGGCACGGCGCACAAATCCGGGCTCGAACTTGCTTACGGTGTGCGGGACTTCTCCATCGTCCGGTTGGCGTGGTCTCTGCGGATCAGCCGAAGTACCGACTACCTGAAGCTGATGCCCGAACCTGATCTCATCCGTCTCAGGTATGCCGCTGCGTCAGCTCCGGAGACGAGCCCTGTGGAAACCGCCTGGGGCACGGGACTGCCGTGCGTGCTGCCGTCCTCCTCAGCGGAGGACGCGCCGCAATACCAACGAACACCGCACCCTCGCCTCGGCCATTCGGCCGATGCACGGCCGAGCCGGGCGGCGACGCCGCGAACTCATCCACGTCGACGTCACGGCCTCGGCACCATCGGCAGGGTGGACGGCCCCACGAATCGCCGTGCCACAGGCCACGTCGAGTGCCGGTCCAGCGCGTTGGAGCAGGCGTTGAGCCCTCAGGTGCCCAGGTGCCGACGAAGCCACTGGCCCATCTGTTGGATGGCCCGGTCGATCTCGGGCACGCGTCCCGCGCCCAGGACGAACGAGTGCTGTCCTTCGGGCAGCGGGTGGACCTCGGAGATCACCTTGAAGTCCGCCAGGCGGCGGGCGAGTCGGGCGCCGTCGTCGGCGAGGGTCTCGTGTTCGCCGTAGTGGACGGTGGTGGGCGGCAGACCGGTCAGGTCGGCGTTCACGAGGCTGATCTCGGGGGCTGCGAAGTCCACTCCGGGCTCCTGCAGCCAGGATGCCCGGAACAGCTCGAGGATGCTTCTGTTGAGCATCTTGTCGTTGTCCTCGTTCCCGTCCACCGACGCGTTCTTGAGGGTGAGGTCGGCCCATGGTGAGACGCTGACGATCGCGCCCGGGGTCTCCTCGCCCTTCGCGAGCAGGCGCAGCGGCAGCATCACGGCGAGGGTGCCGCCGATCGAGTGGCCCGTGCTGCCGATGTTCCGTGGCTCGTAGCCCTGGGAGAGCAGCCATCGATAGGCGGTCTCGGCGTCGTCGAGCTGCGCCGGGTAAGGGTGTTCGGGTGCCAGGCGGAAGTCCACGACGAGGGAGCGGGCGCCGGCGGCCCTGGCTATGTGGCCGGCGGCCTTGCGGTCCGAGTGCATCGAGGCGGTGACCGACCCGCCGAAGTGGAAGTGGAGCAGCGCGCGGTCGGGGTGGACGTCCTCGGGAACGCACCACAGGGCGGGGACACCGCCCGCGTCGACTTCGGCGTAGGTGACGCCTTCCGGCTCGGCCGACGCCCGGTGGTTCGTCTCGACGATGTCGCGGACGACGGCGAGGTCGAGGCCCGGTGTCGAGGCCTTCGCGCTCACGCTCTCCAGGAACTGTGCGAACTGCTGTGCCTGTGGGCTTGTTCCCATGGTGTGCTCCTTCGGGGTTCGGTGCCACGCCCGCTGCTGGCGGGGGACCGGTTGATGTGGGGCCGGGACTTCTCTGCCGGAGCCTGCGGGCGACGTGTCAGGCGCGAGGAGGCCGCTCTCGTAGGCCGAGCGAGCTCGGAAGGCGCAGGTCACCGCTCGCGCACCTGAGGCGCGACGCCGAGCGGATGGCGTGACGGACGGTCTGCGGAAGTCCGTGGACGGCCCGGTCAGTCGTTGTGGGGAGCCACGGAGACCACGACCTTGCCGGCCCTCGCTCGGCCCTGCTCGACGTATGTCATCGCTTCGAGCGTCTGGTCGAACGGGAAGACCGTGTCGATGACCGGTCGGAGCTTGCCGCTGTCGTACAGGGCGCTGAGCTTGCGCAGCTGGGAGCCGTTGGCCTGCATGAAGAAGAACTCGTAGCGCACCCCGCGCGCCTTGGCCTGTTTGCGGACCTTGCGACTGAGGGCGTTCATGAGCACACCCAGGGGAAAAGGGGTTCCCAGCTGCTTGGCGAACTCGGCGTCCGGCGGGCCGGCGACGCCGATGGCCAGGCCGCCGGGCTTCAGTACGGTCAGCGACTTCTCCAGGTTCGCCCCGCCCAGGGAGTCCAGCACCAGGTCGTAGCCGGACAGCGTCCTCGCGAAGTCATCCTTGGTGTAGTCGACGACGACGTCGGCGCCGAGGCTCCTGACCAGCTCCTCGGAGTCGGTGCCCGCTGTCGTCGCCACCATGGCGCCGAGATGCCTGGCGAGCTGGATGACCGTCGATCCGAGGCCCCCGGCCCCGGCGTGGACGAGCACCTTCTGGCCCGGCTTCAGGCGGGCGCGATCGACGAGGATCTGCCAGGCGGCCAGGGCCACCAGCGGCACCGCGGCCGCCTCCTGGGCGGTGAGCGACACCGGCTTGGGCGCGACGTCGTCCTCGTCGATGGCGATGAACTCCGCGAAACCTCCGATCCGCAGGTCGCGCGGACGGGAGTAGACCTCGTCGCCGACCTTGAAGCCGCGTACGGCGGAGCCGACCCGCACCACGACGCCGGCCACGTCGTGGCCCAGTACGAACGGACGCCTGTACTTCAGGAGGTGCTTGAACTCGCCGTCGCGGACCATCTTGTCCAGCGGGTTGACGCCGGCGGCGCTCACCCGCACCAGGACGTCGCGGTCCCGGACGGTGGGCTCGGGTACCTGTGCGGCGCGTGCGCCGTCCTTGCCGTACTTCTCGACGACGAATGCCTTCATGCCGGCCGCCTTACTGGGTGATCTTCTCGGTGGTTGATGCGCGTTCCGCGCCGGCCATGACGCTACTTGCTGAGTATAGGAAAGTAAACTCAGAAGAGGTTAGACTCACCTCATGGATGCGTGGACCGAAACTCTTCAGGTTGCCGGTATGGACCCCCGCCTCGACCGGGACACGTCGAACTGCTCGATCGCGCGGACCCTCGAGGTCGTGGGGGAGAAGTGGACGATCCTGATCCTGCGCGAGGTCTGGTACGGCACGTCCCGCTTCAGCGACTTCGAACGCGTCCTCGGCTGTCCCCGCAACCTCCTCGCGGCGCGGCTTCGCATGCTGGTGGACGAAGGGATCCTGGCCACCGAGACCTACAAGGAGCCCGGCTCGCGGAGCCGGCCCAAGTACGTGATCACTCCCAAGGGCATGGATCTGGTACCGGCCGTGCTGGGGCTTCTGCAGTGGGGTGACCGATACCGTGCCGACCCTGAGGGGCCTGCCGTGCTGGCGAGGCATCGCGCATGTGGCGCGCACGTCGACGTCCAGATCCGCTGCGAACAGGGCCATGCCGTGCAAGCGGACGACATCGAGAGCGTTCCCGGCCCTGCCTTTCGTATGAAGCCCGCCGGGTGAGCCGAACGCGAGTGCGCGTGGCGTTCCGTGCCCAGTCCTCCGTCGGTTCCGTGGAGTGGGGCACCAGGCCGGGTGGCCATTCGTCTCGCTTCCCCGGGCTGCGGCAGTGGTCGGCATGGGCTTGGTGGTTGCGGCGGGCTGGCGCGTAGGGCGCTGCCGGGATGATCGCGATGCCGGAGGAGTTCGCACGGGGCCATCGACCGCGAGGGTGAGGCCGGGGCGGCGTGGCTCGCCGAGTTGCCCGGGATCGTGGAGGAGTCGCTGGGGCGCTGAGGGGGCGTGCCGGACGGCGACGTCATGCACGGGGGCGCCGGTGTCATCGTTCCGATACGGTGGCGGGGTGGGGAGAGAGCCGTGCTGAAGGTGTCGTTTCCACATCCCGGCAACGTCCATGAGCCGGATGTTCGTTGCGTGGGGCGGATGCGGCGCAGTCCTGCTGCGTGAGCGTGACGACGAACGGTTCGCGATGCTGCTGGAGCGGGTTGAGTCGTCGACCCTGGCGGAGGTCGAAGACGACGAGGTGGTGGCGGTGGCCGGGCGGCTCAATCGCCGTCTGGCGATCCCCGCGCCGACGACCTCAAGGGCGGCATCGACAAGGCGGAGAACGCGTCCGGCGGGGGGCCCAGTTCCATGCCGTACAGGCTGCGTTCCGCGGCCGCCGCCACGGGTTTCGTATCGCACGCACTGGACCACGGCTGGACTGGCTCACCGAATTCGTCGACGGCCTCGCGGAGTTGCTCACCGAACGCTCGTAGAGCGGCACTGGTGCCGGCCGGGTCCGGTGACGAGAACGTTATGGATTCAGGCCTGTCGTAGATCCTTCCTGATCGCGCAGGCCGACGGGTCGTTATGGCTCGGCTCCGCATCGGCCGAACGGCTGAGGTGGCAAGGGGATGGGGGTGGCGGTTTGCGGCTTGTGGCCCCACATCTCCGGCAGCTACTCCCACGCGTCGTCCTCGGAGCTGACGCGATGCCATACCTGGGGATGACCAGGCCCCTTCCGACGTCAGCTTCGGGTGGTCAGTAGTTCGGCCGATCCGAAGGGAGCGGTGCGGACCGGAGGATGGAGGACATCCCCAGCCAGGCGCGCCGGAAGCGCACGCCCGGCTGTCCGCGCCCTCGATCGGAGCACGACCGCGTGATGTCCTCGCCGCCTCCCCGCACCCCCACAGTCGCCGCCCGCGCCACCGACCTGTCCAAGGTCTATGGGCAGGGCGATACCCGGGTGGTCGCCCTGGACCGGGTCAGTGTCGGCTTCGAGCGGTCCCGGTTCACCGCGATCATGGGGCCCTCCGGATCCGGCAAGTCCACGCTGATGCACTGCGTGGCAGGGCTGGACAGCTTCTCCTCCGGCTCGGTCCACGTCGGTGACGTCGAGCTGGGAGCCCTGACGGACCGGCAGCTCACCAGGCTTCGCCGGGACAAGGTCGGCTTCGTCTTCCAGGCGTTCAATCTGCTGCCGACCCTCACCGCGCTGGAGAACATCACGCTCCCGATGGACATCGCGGGCCGGACCGCGGACAAGGAGTGGCTGGACGGCGTCATCCGGATGGTCGGCCTGTCGGGCCGGCTCGGCCACCGTCCCGCCCAGCTCTCGGGCGGCCAGCAGCAGCGGGTGGCCGTCGCCCGGGCGCTCGCGTCCCGGCCGGAGATCGTCTTCGGGGACGAGCCGACCGGGAACCTGGACTCGCGTGCGGGCGCGGAGATCCTGGGGTTCCTGCGTGACTCCGTACGGACGTTGGGCCAGACCGTCGTCATGGTCACTCACGACCCGGTCGCCGCCTCCTACGCGGACCGGGTCGTCTTCCTCGTGGACGGGCGGATCGTCGACGAGATGTACGAGCCCAGCGCGGACGGGGTCCTCGAACTCATGAAGTCCTTCGACACCCCCAGGTTCCGCGCGAGCTGAACGCGCTGAGCCGAGCCGGGCCGACCTGAGCCGTACTGACCGCAACGAGTCGTACGAACCGACACGCACCCCCTGATCGAGCCCCGTCCCCCTCACCTCACCTCACCAGGACAGACATCACCATGTTCCGTACAGCCCTGCGCAATGTCCTCGCACACAAGGCCAGACTGCTGATGACCGTGCTCGCCGTCATGCTCGGCGTCGCGTTCGTCTCCGGCACCCTGATCTTCAACGACACCCTCAGCGGCGGCTACCGCGACCAGGCGGCCAGGAACTACGCCCACGTGGACGTAGAGGTCCGCTCCTACGACCCCTCCGACAAGGTCCCCGGCCTCAGCGGTAAGGCGCTTGACGAGATCGCCCGGCTCGACGGGGTCGCCGGAGCCGCCGGACGGGTCGGCGGGTCCGCAGGCGTCGTGGACAGGAACGGCGGGCTCCTCGGCGGTGGCTCGTCCGGCATGGGCGCCAACTTCGCGCCCGGGAAGGACGGCAAGGACCCCCTCTACGTGTTCACCGACGGCAGCGGGCCCACCGAGCCCCGGCAGGTCGCGCTCGACAAGGACACCGCCGAGCAGGGCGGCTACCACGTCGGCGACACGGTGCGCGTCGCCTTCAGGGGCCCGGCGAAGACGTACGAGCTCTCCGGCATCTTCACCACCGACGACACCTGGGTGGCCCTGGGCGACAGCCTCGCCCTGTTCGACACGCCGACCGCTCAACGGCTCTTCCTCCAGCCCGGCTACTACGAGTACGCCACCGTCACCGCCGCCCCGGGCACGTCGAACACCGAACTCGCCGCCACCCTGAGGAAGCTTCTTCCGGACGACACGGACGTCAAGACGGGCCGGCAACTCGCCGACGAGAGGGCCAGGGGAGGCGCGAGTGACGCGTCGACACTCAGTGCGATCCTGCTCGCCTTCGCCGCCGTCGCGCTCTTCGTCAGCGTCTTCCTGATCGCCAACACCTTCACCATGCTCGCCGCCCAGCGCACCCGCGAACTCGCTCTGCTGCGCGCGGTCGGCGCCTCCCGCAGGCAGGTCACCCGGTCCGTACTGGTCGAAGCGATGGTGGTCGGCGCTGTCGGCGCCGCCGCCGGGCTCGGACTCGGTGCCGCCATGGCCGCCGTGGCGCGTTCCACGGTCGGTGTCTTCGGCACGAAGAACCCGGACGGGCCGCTGGTCGTCACGTCCTCGACCGTCCTGGTCGCGGCTGCCGTCGGGATCCTGGTCACCATGGTGGCCGCCTGGCTGCCGGCCCGCCGCGCCGCGAAGATCCCGCCCGTAGCGGCGATCGGCAGCGCACACCTGCCCGCCACCACCAGGTCCCTGCTGATACGGAACCTGCTCGGCGGCATCATCACGCTGCTCGGCGCGGCCGTCGTCGTCGCGGGCGCCGGGGCCGGCGGCTCCACCGCCAAAGGGCTCGTCGGGCTCGGGGCCCTCCTCGTGGTGACCGGTGTCCTCGTGCTGATCCCGTTGCTGTCCCGGCACGTGATCGCGGTCGTACAGCCGTTGCTGCGGGCCGGCTTCGGAGTCTCCGGCAAGCTCGCCGGCCGGAACGCCGTACGCAGCCCGCGCCGTACCGGCGCCACCGCCTCCGCGCTGGCCATCGGCCTCACGGTGGTCAGCGCCATGACCGTGCTCGCCACCACCCTCGGCCAGTCCATGGACAGGATGACGACGGACATCGTCAAGGCGGACTACATGGTCACGGACAGCGGCGCGAGCCTGGACACCTCGGCGGCCGCCGCACTCCGCAAGGCCCCCGGCGTCACTACCGTGTCAAAGGAGCAGCAATCCTGGATGCGACTCGACGGCATCCAGGAGGATGTTTCCGCCGTCACCCCGGCGGACTTCGACAAGACCATCCGCCTCCCGGTCGTCTCAGGCTCTCAGGACACGCTCGCGCAGGGGCAGGTCGCCGTCGCCGATGACGAGGCGCGCGCCCACGGCTGGAAAGTGGGGGACACCCTGCCGGCGGTGTACGGGGACGACGACAAGCGCCGCAAGCTGACGGTCGGGGCCGTCTTCGAGTCCAACGAAGTCGTCCTGCCGGTCGTCGTCTCCGCGGACGTGATCGATCCGAACGCCACCTCCACGACTCTCTCGAGGGTCTACCTCAAGGCGGAGGGCAGCACGAACGAGAAGGCACTCGCCGACGCCCTCGCCGGACGCCCGGGGATCAAGATCGACGACCGGCAGGCCATCCGCGACGAGTTCGGCGGAGCCTTCGACACCGTGCTGAACGTCCTGTACGCACTGCTGGCGATCTCCCTGGTCATCGCGGTGCTCGGTGTGGTGAACACCCTCGCGATGTCAGTCTTCGAACGGCAGCGGGAGGTCGGCATGCTGCGCGCCGTCGGACTCGACCGGCGGGGCGTGACGCGGATGATCCAGCTGGAGTCCGTGGTCATCTCCCTCTTCGGCGCGGCGACAGGCATCGCGGTAGGAACCTTCCTGGGCTGGGCGGTCGGCGAGGTCACGAAGGCAGAGATCCCGAGGTACGCGCTGGTGTTGCCCTGGGGCCGGTTCGGGATCTTCCTGCTGTCGGCGGCGCTGGTCGGCCTGCTGGCCGCCATGTGGCCGGCCCGCAGCGCGGCCCGGCTGAACATGCTCACGGCCATCAAGTCCGAGTAGGTCGCGGGGGACACCGTACGGCCGTGGGCACGGTGCCTACGGCCGCACGGTCGCGTAGCGAGCAACGACGCGCAGCCGCTGAGGTGCCGCTCACGTCCGTGACGCGCCCACGGGACCGCGTGGCAGCGCCCGCTGGTCAGTCCGCTCGTCCCACGGTGGGGATGAGGGCCACGACCTCCCAACCGTGGTCCTGGCGAGGGCCGGTGCGCAGTGTGCCGCCGAGAGCGGTGACGCGTTCGGTGAGGCCGACGATGCCGAAACCTCCGCCGCGGGCGGCGTACGGCATCGGGGCGCCACCGCGGCCGTCATCGCGCACCGTCACGCGCAGGGTGCCGTCGACGTGAGTGAGGGCCACCGTGACCTCGGTGGCGTCCGAGGCGTGGCGGCGTATGTTGGTGAGGGCTTCCTGGACGACGCGGTAGGCGGCAGCCTGCACTTCGTGGGGCAGGTTCCTTGCCGCCGAGGCGTCGCGGTGCAGTTCGGTCTTCGGACCGGTCGGACCGCCGAATCCCCCGACCAGTTCCGCGAGGTCTGCCAGGTTTCCTGCCGGGCGGTTCTCACCGGCCTCGGGCCGGATCGCTGTCTCCCGGCCGCCGCGCAGGATGCCGACGGTCAGGCGCATGGAGTCGAGCGCCTGGGTCGCGGCCCGTTCGATGCCCTCCAGGACCGGGTCCAGGCGGTCGGGTTCGGTGGCGACCATCATGCGGGACATCTGTGTCTGGACCAGGATGCCGGTGACATGGTGGGCGACGAAGTCGTGCAGGTCGGCCGCCATGGCCAGGCGTTCGGCGCGGCGGGTCTCGGCGACCGCGACGCCGCGTCTGTGGTCCTGGGAGCGCAGATAGCCGCCCAGGCCGGCGAAAACGCCGGCCAGCAGCGCCAACGGCAGCGCGAACAGCGCCGCGTCCTCCTTCGCGATGACCTCGTGGAAGCGCAGCGGCGCCACGACTGTCGCCCCGCCCGTGATGACGGCGCACAGCCACGCCCAGCGTGGTGAGCAGGTACGGACGGCGATCAGCAACAGGCAGAGCAGGAACGCCACTTCACCGGGGCCGAGTGTCCGCACACGCTCGGTCGTCGCGGCCACGGCGGTCAGGGCCAGCGAAGCGCCTGCTGGTGCGGCGGTCCGCAGGTGAGGGGTGAGCCACGCGGGTTGCCGGGCGGCGGGACAGAGGACGGCTGCGAGGCCGAGCGACAGAAGCAGGAGCAACGGCCAAAGGGTCTTGCCGTTGGCGACGGCGATGAGTACGTCCGCGGCGGCCGGCAGGACCAGCGCGGCGACGCCCGTAGCACCCAAGCAACCCTGCCGGCGGGTCCGCGTCGTGAGGATGTCGTCCGTTGCAGGCAGGAGGTTCACATCGGTCACTGTAGAAAGGAGTGGTCAGTCGCGCCCCGGCCGGTGTGCCGGGACAGACGTCCGGCGCGGGAACCGCTGTGTCGGCGGTTCCCGCGCATGGTCGGGACAGGGCGGGAACGGTCAGTTGATCCGGACGATCTTCCAGAGCTGGTCGTCGAGGCCGGCGCTGCCCCACTGGATGACGGCTGCCCCGTTGGCGGTGGAGGACTGGGCGACGCCGGCGACGAGGGTGCTGTTCACGTTCCGGAGTCGGTAGTAGCCGCCGCCCGCGTCAGTCAGGGTCCACTTCTGGGAGTCCGCACCGGAGGCGGTGTTCTGGACGACGGCCGCTCCCGCCGCGGTGGAGGAGTTTCGGATGTCGAGGTTGAGGTCGCTCTTGAGGTTCTTGATGGTCCAGGCGCCGCTGCCCGCGGACTGGAAGGTGAACAGCTGGCAGGTGCAGGCAGTGTTCTGCCACTGGCCGACGGCGGTACCGGCGGAGGTGGAGCCGTTCGGGATGTCGAGGTACTTGCCGCTGTTCTTGTTCACCAGGACGTACTGGCCGGTGCCCAGGGGCGGCAGGGCGGTCTGGGTGAGGTTCCAGCGCTGGCAGCCGCAGGTGGTGCCGCTCCACTGCACGGCGGTGGTGCCGACCGTGGTGGAGGCGCTGGGTATCTCTAGGAACTTGCCACTGATGCGGTTGGTGATGCTGTACCCGCCGGCCGGGTGGGGCGCGACGGCCCATTCATGGTCGAGGGTGCCGTTGTCGTCCCACTGAAGGACGGTGGCGCCGTCGGCGGTGGACTGGTTCTGGACGCCGAGGACCTTGCCACTGGCGACGTTGAAGATCTTGAAGTAGCCCGAGGACTGCTGCTCGAAACGCCACTGCTGGTTGGTGGCGGTGGTGGGGTTCTGCTGGGTGGCCGTGGTGCCGTTGGTGGTGGAGCCGCCGACGATCGTGAGGTTCAGGGCGCTGTTCGCGTTCGTCATGGTGTACGTGGCACCGTCGGAGACGCCGCCGCCCAGGTCGATCGTGCTGTAGGTGACCGGGTTGGAGAGGTTGCTGCCCCCGCGTCCGGCGCTGAGGACCAGCAGGCTGTGACCGTCGGGCAGGGACGTCATGCCACGGCTGTAGCCGCCGACCACGTTGGCGCTGATGCGTGTCCAGGTGTTCGCGGCGCCGTTCTGCGTGTTGATGAACAGGTCCTCGGCGCTGTTGGCGCTGAGAGCGAGCGTGCCGCCCGCCCCTCCTGCGGGCAGCCAGGTCAGGTAGGGAGCGCTCCGGGGCACCACGCCGTCCGTCGTCCGCAGCGGGATGCCGGTGACCGAGCCGAACGCCTCCGGGTCGGAGGAGATCTTGTAGTAGACGGAGAAGTTGCCCTCGGGAGCGCCCCCGTACTCGTACGACAGGACGTACTTGCCGTTCGGCAGCTTCACGACGGTGGGCATGCCCGGCCGGTCGCCGGCGGTGGGCATGGCCACGTCGTCGACGACGGGGCCCCAGGTGCGGGCGTTCGTGGAGACCTGGTGGACGATCTTCTGGCCATGGTCGGGGTCGCGCTGGTCGGAGTAGTAGACGATCAGCTTGCCGTCGGAAACCAGGAAGAACGGCTCCCACACGGGAGTCTGGCCGTTCGTGTCCCAGGCGGCTCCGCCGGTGGCGATGTTGCTGACGAAGTCCCAGCTCTGCCCGCGGTCCGTGCTCGCGTACAGGTCGATCTTGGTGGCCGACCGGTCGGAGGGCACCGAGTCACCCGCGGCCAGGATGGTCCCGGCCGGGAAGTCACCTATGGCGGTGGGCAGTTCGAAGAGCTCGGGCTGCCAGCGCATGCCCCAGCCGTTCTGGGTGTCGGCGACGTCGGAGAGCTTGCTCCAGGAGTTGCCGTTGTCGGTGGAGCGGTACACGGGGAAGACGGGCGTGCCGTTGGTGTACTGCTCGAACGTGGCGAGCAGGGCGCCGTTGGCCGACCCGTTGTGCTGCAGGCGCAGCACCCGCGGATACAGCGAACCGGGCGAGGGGGCACCCGACGGCGGGGTGTACAGCGTCTGCGAGGGACGCGAGAGGGCCTGCGCCCGCCCCGCGGCCGGCAGCGTCAAGGTCGCCGCGGCGACGATCAGCGCCAGGAACAGGAACATGAGGGTGGTGGGGCGGGAACGCCGTGCGGCGCCGGATCCGGCGCCCGA
>NZ_LIQX01000640.1 GCF_001418475.1 Streptomyces ossamyceticus
CGCCCAAGCGGAAGCCCGGTGCCCCGCCGGCGAACCCGCCCCACCAGTTGGCCGCCGTCTAGCCCTGGCTACCCTGGACGCATGGACTACGTCTCCGCGCTGCTGCCCCCCTTCGTGATGGCCGCACTGTTCATCGGTGTCATCAGGGTGATCGTGAAGACCCAGGGCGGCCCCAACAAGGCCAAGGAGGACGCGGCCGTCGACGCGGCNNACCTCAACGGCGTACGACTCGTGTGTTTTTCGAGTCGTACGCCCTTTTTGTTCACCTTCTCCGGATATCGTGCGGAACTGTGCCTCGCCCATTGGGAGAACTCGAAGACGCGGTCATGACGCGGGTGTGGAAGTGGAACCGCCCGGTCACCGTTCGGGAAGTCCTGGAAGATCTGCAACAGGAACGGTCCATCGCGTACACGACGGTGATGACCGTTCTGGACAATCTCCATCAGAAGGGCTGGGTCCGCCGGGAGGCGGAAGGCCGGGCCTATCGATATGAGGCGGTCTCCACGCGCGCCGCCTACGCGGCCGCTCTCATGAACGAGGCCTGGTCGCAGAGCGACAACCCGGCGGCCGCTCTCGTCGCCTTCTTCGGGATGATGAGCGAGGAACAGCGGCAGTCCCTCACCGACGCCGTACGCATCGTGCAAGGCCCCGAAGCGCTCGCGCCGCCCGCCCCCGATGCCGAAACCCCTGCTGAAACCGGCGCCGAATCCACCGAATCGTCCGGCGAAACAAGGGGCACCCCCGGCCAATCCCCGGACCACCCCGGGCGATAGCGTCCGCTCATGCCAGCAGAGAGTCCCGAAGTCACCGCTAAAGCCCTCACCGTCCGACGGGCTCGGACCAGCGATGTCCCGCACGTACGCCGGCTCCTCGACTCCTACGTCCAGCGCCGCATCCTGCTCGACAAAGCGACGGTGACGCTTTACGAGGACATCCAGGAGTTCTGGGTGGCGGAGCGGGGCTCCGGTGCGGACGCGGAGGTCGTGGGCTGCGGGGCACTGCACGTGATGTGGGAAGACCTCGCGGAAGTCCGCACTCTCGCGGTGAACCCGGAGGCGAAGGGACTCGGGGTCGGTCACCGGTTGCTGGAGAAGTTGCTGGAGACCGCTCGCTGGCTGGGTGTTCGCCGGGTTTTCTGTCTGACCTTCGAAGTCGAGTTCTTCGCGAAGCACGGCTTCGTGGAGATCGGCGAGACGCCCGTCGACACCGATGTCTACGCGGAGCTGCTGCGTTCCTATGACGAGGGCGTCGCGGAGTTCCTCGGTCTCGAACGAGTGAAACCGAACACCTTGGGCAACAGCCGGATGCTTCTGCATCTGTGATCGTCGGGCGATCGGCAAGGACTGGCGGCTTCCGAAGGAGCCTCAAGCGCTATTCCGCAGCCGACGCCTTGCCCGGGTTCCCTATGTCCGAAACGCGCATGTTTTCGGTCTGTCCCGGCTCCCCGGTCTCTCCTCGCCCTCTCCCCGGTCTCTCCCAGGGGTTTGTGTTTTTCCTGGAAAAGCGGTTTGCTTTCCGACGTACTGCAGTACTGCATATAACAGGGGACGTGAAACAGCGGCGGGTGCCGCAGGTCCTCGGCCCCGACGTTATCGATGAAAGGAAATCCGGTGGCACAGAAGGTTCAGGTCCTTCTTGTCGACGACCTCGACGGCGGCGAGGCGGACGAGACCGTGACGTTCGCGCTGGACGGCAAGACGTACGAGATCGACCTCACGACCGCCAACGCGGACAAGCTTCGCGGCCTTCTCGACCCCTACGTCAAGGGTGGTCGGCGTACCGGAGGTCGTGCTGCCGGCGGGCGCGGCAAGACCCGCGCCGCTTCCGGCGGCAGCCAGGACACCGCGGCCATCCGCGCCTGGGCGAAGCAGAACGGCCACGAGGTCAACGACCGCGGTCGTGTCCCCGCCGCCATCCGCGAGGCCTACGAGAAGGCCAACGGCTGAGACTCGGACGGTCCGGTGCTCGCGCGCCGCAACCGGACGCGGTGGCAGTGCGTCGCCACCGTGTCCACCACCCGTACGAGGTCGGGGGTGCCCGCGGCGCCCCCCAACGCCGACATCGTCGGCAGCGAGGGTTCGACCTCGCGTCCCGGCTCGGGGGGCCGCAGCCATACGGCGGCCCCCTGTGAACCGGTGCCCTCCGGCATGCCCCCGCGCCCCGTGGCCCCGCCCGCGGGTGCCGGCGCCTCGATGTGACCGCCCGTTCCCACGGCTGTGAGGTCCAGGTCGAGGCCGCCCCAGTCCAGCCACTCCAGCAGTCCCGGTACCTCCTCGGCGCCGCCCGCCGCGACCAGCAACCACATCCGCCCGTCGCGCACCGCCACCGGCGAGCCCGGCCCCGGAATCGGGCCCAGGTGCCGCAGCGCCGCGAACCCCGCCTCCGCCGGCACGTCGAGCACATCGAAGCGCAGCCCCGTAATGAGGTGTACGGGCGTCCCGGGCACGGTCGCCCAGCCGAGATCGTTCTCGTACCAGTGCCGTACCGCGTCGCTCGGGTCGCCCGAGACGGCGCACGGCATTTCGCGCGGGGCATCGCCCGAGACATCGCCCGAGATGTCGCTCGGGTCGAGCGGTCGGCGGGGAAGGGGGACGATGGCCATGTCAGGAGCAACCGTGCAAAGGGGCCCGGAGTTACGCTGGGTGTCGGCGCGGATGCACAGGGTGCAGCGAAAGGGGGCGTTCAGCGGTGGGTAGCGACGCAAGGATGTTCGCCCTTAGCGGAGGGAACCGGTGCACCCGGCATGGAGTGTCAGTCCCTACGGGTAAGACATCCCTAGTGGGAGGGGGCGACGCGCAGGAAAGGCCGTCTCACGTTCGCCATCGGCGTACTGATGGTGGGGGTAACTGCCTGGCCTGCGGGAACATCGTCTCGCACCATCGGGTTGGAGCAGATGTCGGCGTTCGGGACCCAGGAGGCAGCAACTTCTGTCTCCGCGAGAGCGGAGGTGAACCGGACGGTGTCGGCAGTTGGAATGAGCGGTCCCCGCTTGCGGGACTAAGCTGCGGAAGGACAGAGAGGGGAGCGTCCCCTTACTGCCTGACCGCTCTGAGGAGCGATTAACGATGTTCGAGAGGTTCACCGACCGCGCGCGGCGGGTTGTCGTCCTGGCTCAGGAAGAAGCCCGGATGCTCAACCACAACTACATCGGCACCGAGCACATCCTCCTGGGCCTGATCCACGAGGGTGAGGGTGTCGCCGCTAAGGCCCTGGAGAGCCTCGGGATTTCGCTCGAGGCGGTCCGCCAGCAGGTGGAGGAGATCATCGGTCAGGGCCAGCAGGCCCCGTCCGGCCACATCCCCTTCACCCCCCGTGCCAAGAAGGTCCTGGAGCTGTCGCTCCGCGAGGCCCTTCAGCTGGGCCACAACTACATCGGCACGGAGCACATCCTGCTCGGCCTGATCCGTGAGGGCGAGGGCGTCGCCGCCCAGGTCCTGGTCAAGCTGGGCGCAGATCTCAACCGGGTGCGGCAGCAGGTCATCCAGCTGCTCTCCGGCTACCAGGGCAAGGAGACCGCCACCGCCGGCGGTCCCGCCGAGGGCACCCCCTCCACCTCCCTGGTCCTCGACCAGTTCGGCCGGAACCTCACCCAGGCCGCTCGTGAGTCCAAGCTCGACCCGGTCATCGGGCGCGAGAAGGAGATCGAGCGGGTCATGCAGGTGCTGTCCCGCCGTACCAAGAACAACCCGGTCCTGATCGGTGAGCCCGGCGTCGGCAAGACCGCCGTCGTCGAGGGCCTCGCCCAGGCCATCGTCAAGGGCGAGGTGCCCGAGACCCTCAAGGACAAGCACCTCTACACCCTGGACCTCGGCGCCCTGGTCGCCGGCTCCCGCTACCGCGGTGACTTCGAGGAGCGCCTGAAGAAGGTGCTCAAGGAGATCCGCACCCGCGGCGACATCATCCTGTTCATCGACGAGCTGCACACGCTGGTCGGTGCGGGTGCCGCCGAGGGCGCCATCGACGCCGCTTCGATCCTGAAGCCGATGCTGGCCCGCGGTGAGCTCCAGACCATCGGTGCCACCACGCTGGACGAGTACCGCAAGCACCTGGAGAAGGACGCGGCCCTCGAGCGCCGCTTCCAGCCCATCCAGGTCGCCGAGCCGTCCCTGCCGCACACGATCGAGATCCTCAAGGGTCTCCGTGACCGGTACGAGGCCCACCACCGCGTCTCCATCACCGACGAGGCCCTCGTCCAGGCCGCCACCCTGGCCGACCGGTACATCTCGGACCGCTTCCTGCCGGACAAGGCGATCGACCTGATCGACGAGGCCGGTTCCCGGATGCGCATCCGCCGGATGACCGCGCCGCCGGACCTCCGCGAGTTCGACGAGAAGATCGCCGGTGTCCGCCGCGACAAGGAGTCCGCGATCGACTCGCAGGACTTCGAGAAGGCCGCCTCCCTGCGCGACAAGGAGAAGCAGCTCCTCGCCGCCAAGGCCAAGCGCGAGAAGGAGTGGAAGGCCGGCGACATGGACGTCGTCGCCGAGGTCGACGGCGAGCTGATCGCCGAGGTCCTCGCCACGGCCACCGGCATCCCGGTCTTCAAGCTGACCGAGGAGGAGTCCAGCCGCCTGCTCCGCATGGAGGAGGAGCTGCACAAGCGGGTCATCGGCCAGAACGACGCCGTCAAGGCGCTGTCGAAGGCGATCCGCCGTACGCGCGCCGGTCTGAAGGACCCGAAGCGTCCGGGTGGTTCGTTCATCTTCGCCGGCCCGTCCGGTGTCGGTAAGACCGAGCTGTCCAAGGCGCTCGCCGAGTTCCTCTTCGGCGACGAGGACGCGCTGATCTCCCTCGACATGTCGGAGTTCAGCGAGAAGCACACGGTGTCGCGTCTCTTCGGTTCGCCCCCCGGCTACGTGGGCTACGAGGAGGGCGGCCAGCTGACCGAGAAGGTCCGCCGCAAGCCGTTCTCCGTCGTCCTCTTCGACGAGGTCGAGAAGGCCCACCCGGACATCTTCAACTCGCTGCTGCAGATCCTGGAGGACGGTCGTCTGACCGACTCCCAGGGCCGGGTCGTGGACTTCAAGAACACGGTCATCATCATGACGACCAACCTCGGCACGCGGGACATCTCCAAGGGCTTCAACCTGGGCTTCGCGGCCTCGGGTGACACGAAGACCAACTACGAGCGCATGAAGAACAAGGTCTCGGACGAGCTGAAGCAGCACTTCCGGCCCGAGTTCCTCAACCGTGTGGACGACGTCGTCGTCTTCCCGCAGCTCACCCAGGCCGACATCCTGCGGATCGTCGACCTGATGATCGGCAAGGTGGACGAGCGCCTCAAGGACCGGGACATGGGCATCGAGCTCTCCCAGTCCGCGAAGGAGCTGCTGTCCAAGAAGGGCTACGACCCCGTGCTGGGCGCCCGGCCGCTGCGCCGGACCATCCAGCGCGAGATCGAGGACACGCTCTCGGAGAAGATCCTCTTCGGCGAGCTGCGCCCCGGTCACATCGTGGTCGTCGACACGGAGGGCGAGGGCGACACCCAGACCTTCACCTTCCGCGGCGAGGAGAAGTCGGCGCTGCCCGACGTCCCGCCGATCGAGCAGGCGGCCGGCGGTGCCGGGCCGAACCTGAGCAAGGACGCGTAGTCCGCTGCGCAGGGCTTGAGCGACAAAAGGGGCTGCCCCGGGACTTCGGTCCCGGGGCAGCCCCTTTTCGCGTGGCGGACGGCAGGGGGCGCTCAGAGCACGCTGTCCGACATCTCGACGGCGACCGGCACCGACAGAAGCCCGAGAACGCGCTCCGGGACCGCGTCGACGTCCGGCGCCAGGTGAATTGTGGCGGTCCGCAGGTTGGGAAAGAGCTCAGGCACTTTCGAGAGGTCCTCGGTCCCCGTGAACGAGTTGAGCCGTAGATGGGTGACGTTCGGCAGAACAGGGCCCGCTACCCACCCGACGGCGTTCCAGTAGACGCGCAAATTCTCCGGGGCGGGCATGCGGACGATCTCCCCGAAGTCGTCCGCGATGAGCCTTTCGAGAAGCGTGGCAAGGCTCAGGGTCTTCACTGAGCGCAGTTGTCCGAGTCCGGGCAGAGCAGTGTGTTTGAGTGCGCTTCTGGTGAATCACAGATACTCCGGCGGCAACCTCGTTGGAAGGGCCTCGTCGACGAAATCGGCGCACAACGGGATACCGAGGTCCAACGCCCCCGGCGTCGGTGAAGCCGAGGACATGAAGTGCGCGGGGGTTTTCCAGACCCGGAAGGCTATTCAAGGCCGGCCAGGTGAGCGGAAGTTCGGTCAGCGGCGTCAGATCGTCGACGAGGGAACCGGTGCCGTCGATGTCCAGATGAGTGAGCCGGTCCAGCCCTCTCAGGAAGTCCGGACTCCGCAGAATTCGGTTGTCCCGGACGACGAGTGCGCGCACTCGCCCGGGAAGCAGGACGGCACGGAGCGCGGCGGGGTCGAGGTCGCCCACGATCGGCTCCGGCACGAGCGGACCACAGGAGGCCGGCAGCCGGGCCTCCTCGGTGACGCGGAGAGGAATCAACCGTGGGGGTGCGGTGCGTAGTCCGGGTCACATTTGCGCGGGGGTTCTCGGGCCGGGGCGGTGACATGGCGCATAGGGCCTGCGTCACTTACTAGGCGGAATAGTTACGGGGCGGCTGTGGGGCAAAACGGACTTTTGGTGCGCTGTTTGGGTGGGTGTGGGTTGAGGTGCAAGGCTTCGGGGGTTTTGGGGGGCGAGGTGGCGAGTGAGAGGGCTGCGGGCTTGTACGGCCTTGTGTCGTAGATGGGGGGTTTTGGGTGACGGGGGAAGTGCGGGTACCAAGGGACGTGCCATTCGGCGGTCGCAGCTGAGCGCCGGGTGGTCTTCGTGTGCCTCCCGAGGCACCGGTCCCTGTCTCCGTCCCCCGTGAGGTCACCCATGTCGCAGCGCGTTCGCTCCCCCCGTACCCGTATGTCCGCCCTTCGTGTCCGTGCCGCCGTCGTGGCCGTCGGAGTGGGAGCCTCGGGTGTGCTGGGCGTCGGGGTCGCGGCCGCGGCCGGCGGTGCTCAGAGCGCCGGCACCGTCCAGACCTCGGGTGTCGCCCAGGCCGCCGCGGCCAAGAAGGCGACCTCGTGGGTCACGCCCGTCAAGGGCTACAAGCTCAGCGCCCGCTACGCCCAGGCCGGCAACATGTGGAACTCCACGCACAGCGGCCAGGACTTCGCCGTCAAGAGCGGTACGGCCGTCTTCGCCGCGCACGGCGGCACCGTCGTGAAGGCCGGCGGCAACGGCGCCGGTGACGGCCCCGCGTACGGCAACGCCGTCGTCGTCAAGCACGGCAACGGCACGTACTCGCAGTACGCCCACCTCTCCCGCGTCCAGGTGAAGGTCGGGCAGATCGTGAAGACCGGGCAGCGCATAGCCCTCTCCGGCAACACCGGTAACTCCAGCGGGCCGCACCTGCACTTCGAGATCCGTACGACCGCGAACTACGGCTCCGCCGTCGACCCCGTCGCCTTCCTGCGCGGCAAGGGCATCTCCCTCTGACCGACGGCGTGACGCGCCCTCAGACGCCCGGCGTGCCCGTGTGCGCCTGGGTCACCAGATCGATCGCGACCTCCAGGACGGCCTTGCGCTTGTCCTCGGGGTCGCCTTCGACGTCCCGGAGCACGAACATCCCGGCGTGCATGGTGAACAGGGCGCTGATGCAGCGGACCTGATCGGTCAGGGCGGCGTCCGGCTCCTTGATGGTGTCGATCAGGCGCAGCATGCGGTCCTTGAACGACTCGCCGACGCTCAGCTCCCGTACCGTCGCCTGGTTCTCCTGCATGAAGCGGAAGAGGGGCGCCACGTCGGCCAGGGCCTGGCTGTAGCGGCGCAGGATCTCCTGCTTGGTGTCGAGAGTGCGCGGCTGGTGGTCCGCCCACTCGATCAGTTCGTCGATCGGGCGCTGGAGGTCCTGGAAGAGGCTGACGAGGATGTCCTCCTTCGTCTTGAAGTGGTAGTAGAGCGCCGCCTTCGTCACCTCCAGACGCTCGGCGATCTCCCGGAGCGAGGTCTTCTCGTAGCCCTGCTCGGCGAAGAGTTCGAGGGCGACGTCCTGGATGCGCTGACGGGTGTCCCCGCGGCGATGCCGTTTCGGCGCCGCGCCGGCGGGCGTCACGCCGACGGGCGTGGTACCGGCGGGCGTCTCGCCGTCGGCTGTCGTCTCGCTCATCCTGCTACTCCTCGTCGCCATGACCCCGGTGGTGGGTCAAGCCTCTGCCAAGCCCGCCGAACTTACTTGACGACCGGCTAGTTGGGGGCCTAGTTTCCCCAAGTGTAGTCAACTAGCCGGGCGGCAAGTAAGTAGGGAAGCGGTCCGGGGGGAAGGAAGGACCGCCATGAGCGCGGACACCGAGAAGGAAGCGACCAGAGGGGCCGACGGGGCCGGAGGGGCGGTGGGCGCCGCCGCCGTGACCGCCGCCGCGACCGCCACCGTGGGTGACGAAGCCGTTCGAGACGCGGTGCGTGACACCGTCCCCGGCGGTACGCCTGACCGGGCTGCCGAGGGGGCTTCCGCAGGGGCTCCCGGCCAAGTCTCCGGCGGGGGCGAGGGCGCGAAGGAGCCGCAGCCGCGCAGTGTGCGCGTCGTGCTGTTCGCCCTCATGATCGCGATGCTGCTGGCCATGCTCGACAACATGATCGTGGGCACCGCGATGCCGACGATCGTGGGCGACCTCGGCGGGCTCGAACACCTGTCGTGGGTGGTGACCGCGTACACGCTCGCGACCGCCGCCTCCACCCCCATCTGGGGCAAGCTCGGCGACCTCTACGGCCGCAAGAGCGTCTTCATGACCTCGATCGTGATCTTCCTGATCGGATCGGCGCTCAGCGGCATGGCCCAGGACATGGGCCAGCTGATCGGCTTCCGCGCCCTCCAGGGCCTCGGCGCCGGCGGACTCATGGTCGGCGTCATGGCGATCATCGGCGATCTGATACCGCCGCGGGAGCGGGGCAAGTACCAGGGCATGATGGCCGGTGTCATGGCCCTCGCGATGATCGCGGGGCCGCTGGTCGGCGGGACCATCACCGACCACTGGGGATGGCGCTGGTCCTTCTACATCAACCTGCCGCTCGGCGTGGTCGCGCTGGCCGCCATCAGTGTCGTCCTGCATCTGCCGAAGCCGTCGCGCGAGGCGCGGTCGGCGCGGAGCATCGACTACCTGGGCGCGGCGCTGCTGACCGTCGGCATCACGGCGATCGTGCTGGTCACGACGTGGGGCGGCACCGAGTACGCGTGGGGGTCGGCCGTCATCATGGAGCTGGCCGCGATCGGTGTGGCCGCGCTCGTAGGGTTCCTGTTCGTGGAGACCAGGGCGGCCGAGCCGGTGATGCCGCTGCACATCTTCCGCAGCCGGAACTTCACCCTGATGTCCCTGATCGGGTTCATCACCGGGTTCGTGATGTTCGGCGCGGTCCTCTTCCTCCCGCTCTACCAGCAGTCCGTGCAGGGCGCGTCCGCGACCAACTCCGGGCTGTTGCTGCTGCCGATGCTGGGCGCGATGCTCGCGGTGTCGATGGTCGCCGGGCGCGTGACCACGGGCAGCGGACGCTACAAGGTGTTCCCCCTCGTCGGCAGCGTCCTGATGATCGCGGGACTCTTCCTGCTGGCGCAGATGGACACCGGGACGAGCCGGGTGACGTCCGGGGTGTTCATGGCGGTGCTCGGCGCCGGTATGGGATGCCTGATGCAGATCACCATGCTCGTCGCGCAGAACAGCGTCGAGATGAAGGACATGGGCGTCGCGTCCTCCACGACCACGCTGTCCCGGACGCTCGGGTCGTCCTTCGGCGTCGCGATCATGGGCGCGCTGTTCAACAGCCGGGTCCAGGACGTCATGGCCGAGCGGGCCGGGGCGCTGGGGTCCAAGGTGACCGAGCAGTCCGCGCAACTGGACGCGGCGAGCCTGGCGAAGCTGCCGGTGCCGGCGCGGGAGGCGTACCAGTTCGCGGTGTCCTCCGGCACGCACTCGGCGTTCCTGCTGGGCTCCGTGGTGGCCGTCCTCGCGCTGGTGGCCGCGGTGTTCGTGAAAGAGGTGCCGCTGCGGGGAGCCGGGGGGCCGCCCGTGGCGGGCGAATAGACAGCGGAGTAGACGGCGGGGGGGCAGACGAAGCCGAAAGCACCGTCTCGTGAAGGGCAGGGGTTCGTGCCCCTGCCCTTCAGGCTGTCGTCTGCCCTTCAGGCTGTCGTCTCGCCCGACATGGGCAGCATCGGGTAGCTGCCGGTGTTGGTGGGGGCGTGTTCGGGGAGCCAGAGGACGGCCACGGCGCCCTCCGCCGGTACGGAGTCCGGGGCGCCGGGCGGGCGGACGTTGCGGAAGGTGAGGCGGGCGCCGAGGACCCGGGCCTGACCGGCGGCGATGGTGAGGCCGAGGCCATGGCCCTGGCCGGCGCGGTCCGAGGCGCCGGTACGGAAGCGGCGCGGGCCGTCGGCCAGCAGCTCCTCGGGGAAACCGGGACCGTGGTCGCGGACCCGGATGACCCGCCCCTCGACGGACACCTCGATCGGCGGCTTGCCGTGCTTCGCCGCGTTGGCCAGCAGATTCAGCAGCACCCGCTCCAGGCGGCGGGGGTCCGTCGTCACCTCCGACTCATGGACCACCTGCACGCGCACACCCGCGTCCCGCGCCGCCACCCGCCGGCTCACGAACTCGCCCAGCATGATGTCCTGCAACTCGGCCCGCTCCGACGCGCCGTCGAGCCGTGCCACCTCCAGCACGTCCTCGACGAGCGTCCGCAGCGCCTGGGCCCGGTCGCGGACCAGCTCGGTGGGGCGCCCCGGAGGGAGCAGTTCCGCGGCGGTGAGCAGCCCTGTTACCGGGGTGCGCAGCTCATGGGCGATGTCCGCCGTCACCCGGCGCTCCGCCTCGATCCGCTGCCGCAGGGTGTCGGCCATGGCGTCCACCGCCCGCGCCAGCTCGGCGGTCTCGTCCCGCGTGACCCCGCCGATCGCGTCCTGCACCCGTACGTCCGTCTCGCCCTTGGCGACCTGGTTCGCGGCGGCCGCCGCCTTGCGCAGCCGGCGGGACATCCGCCCGCCGATGAGGACACCGAGGGCCGAGCCGCCGAAGACGACCGCGATCGAGCCGATGAGCAGGGCCTGGTCGAGATCCCGCAGCACCGTCGAGCTGTGGTCGGTGTGCGTGTGCAGCGACAGCACCCGGTTGTCCTTCAACGGCACCGCCGCCCAGATGTCGGGCACCCCGTCGGGGCCCTCCGAGACATACGTCGCCCGGCGGCTCTCCATGACCTTGGCCAGCAGGTCCTGCGGGATCTCGGGGTCGTTGATCCGCACCCCGAACGCCCCCGACTTCAGCGGGCGCCCCGACTCGTACATGCGCTGGGCGACCTGGATGCGCTCGTCGGCCAGGTCACGCGCGTTGTCCAGCATCGACACCCGCGCCGCGTTGTGCACGACCAGGCTCAGCGCGATCGCCACCAGCGCCCCGACGAACGCGATCGCCGCGCTGAGC
>NZ_LIQX01000641.1 GCF_001418475.1 Streptomyces ossamyceticus
CCCCGCCACACGGCCTCCGCCCTGATCGCCGGGCAGTCGGTGGGCGCGGCGGAGGCCGTGTGGCGGGGCGACGCGCTGCACGCCGTGAACTTCTCCGGCGGCCTGCACCACGCCATGCCGGGCGGCGCCTCCGGGTTCTGCATCTACAACGACGCCTCCCTCGCCATCGCCCGACTGCTGGAGCTGGGCGCCGAACGGGTCGCCTACGTCGACGTGGACGTACACCACGGGGACGGGGTCCAGGCAGCGTTCTGGGAGGACCCGCGGGTCCTGACGATCTCGCTGCACGAGCACCCCCGGACGCTGTTCCCGCAGACAGGCTGGCCCGAGGAGACGGGGGCGGACTCGGCCCAGGGGTCGGCCGTGAACGTCGCGCTGCCGGCCGGGACCGGGGACGCGGGCTGGCTGCGGGCGTTCCACTCGGTGGTGCCGGAGGTGCTCGCCGAGTTCCGGCCGCAGGTGCTGGTGACCCAGCACGGCGCCGACACGCACTTCGAGGACCCGCTGGCGCATCTGGCGGTGTCGCTGGACGCCCAGCGGGCGGTGCAGGTGGCGCTGCACGACCTGGCGCACGAGCACACCGAGGGGCGGTGGATCGCGCTCGGCGGCGGGGGATACGCGGTGGTGGACGTGGTGCCGCGGTCCTGGACGCATCTCGTGGGGATCGTGGCCGGGCGGGAGATCGCGCCGGAGACCATGATTCCCGAGGACTGGCGGCAGCAGGTCTTCGCGCGGACACGGCAGTTGGCGCCGGTGCGGATGACCGACGGGCGGTGGCCCGTGGAGTGGGCCGGCTGGGAGGCCGGGTACGACCCCGCGGACCGGCTGGACCAGGCCGTGCTGGCCGCGCGCAAGGCGGTCTTCCCGCTGCGGGGGCTGCTGCCGTAGGGCGGGCGGACGTTAGGCCAACTGTGTGGTTCGGCCAGGGATTCCGGTGGTGGCGTGGGGCGGGTGCGTCAGCATCGGGGTGTGTGGAGTGCGGGGGCGTTGCGGGCTCATCTGGTGGCGGTCGGGCTGGCCGGGAAGGTGGCCACCTCGCGGGAGTCGAGCCTGCGGAGCTACCGGCTGTTCGCGGCCCGCGACCCTCGGTTTCTGATCGGGCTTGATCCCGAAATGACCTGGCGGCAGCGGGATGTGCTCGGTTTGATGGCCCGGAAGTGCGGGGTTTCAGCCGACCCGGGATGTACGACCGGGCAGGATGTGATCGACCCGCGGTTCACCCTGGCGGCGCTGGACCGTTTCGCGGAGCGGCTCGCGGCGGTCGCTCGCCGTGGTGGACCGGTACTGCTCGGCACCGGGCACCCGCATCGGCTGATCGGCTTCTACGGCGCTCTCGCGGACGCTTTGTCGGCGGCGGGATGTGAGGTCCTCACCCCAGCGACGGGTAGACGTGTCGACATAACGACCCGGTTCGGTCTACGCACGTACAACCTCGACTACGTACGAGGTGTCTCCGTCGTCCGGGAGGCGACCGCTTCGCGCTCCCGTTGTGCGACCGGCGTGCACACGCATTCGCCGCTCCCGATCCGGACGGTTCTGGCGGCCGCCGCGGAGGGCGGCGGGCCCCTCCCGGAACTCGTCGTCGGGGACCATGGCTGGGTCTGCGGGGCAGGTCAGCTGGGGTTCGAGGCGATAGGGCTGGCCGACACGGACGATCCGGCTCCCTTCGTGGGGGAGGCCGAGGGGCGGGTGTCCGTCGTCGTTCCACTTGATGACGGTGTGCGGTCTGATTACTACCGACCGCTGACCCGCTACGTACTCAATCGGGCGTGTCTGTCACAGTAGGGCGCCGATGGCATCCCCTCTTCCCCACTCGCATCACCCGCCCCTACATTGGGGAGTGAGCACGCAGCGACGAAGAGTCACCGGAAGGGGAAGCCGGTGGCCGTCGAGTGCGGAAGGTTCAGGTGTGTCATGGCTGCAGCTGGCGAGAGGCCTCTGAACGAGGTTCAGTTCCTGACCGTGGCGGAAGTCGCCTCGGTGATGCGAGTGTCGAAGATGACCGTGTACCGGTTGGTGCACAGCGGTCATCTGCCTGCGATCCGGGTGGGCAGGTCCTTCCGGGTGCCGGAGCAAGCGGTTCACGAGTACCTCCGCGAGAGCTACGTGGGGGTGGAGACTGCCTGACGGTCATCGGGTCCAGGAGTTCCCGGAGGCCCCGCGGGGCGTCCGGGATACCCCTGGTTCACCCTCGATTACGACCTCAGCGCTCGGGCGGGTAGGCTGGCCCCTCGTAGGTCGTATGGGCCCATGGCGCCCAAACACCGAGTGATGAGAAGTGAGCGAGGGTAGTCGTGGGCTCTGTTATCAAGAAGCGGCGCAAGCGGATGGCGAAGAAGAAGCACCGCAAGCTGCTCAAGCGCACCCGCGTTCAGCGTCGCAACAAGAAGTAAGGCGGCCAGGCCCCTGAAAAGGGGCCCGGTGGACGCCCGTCCCGTACGGGCGTCGCACGCCTTGCACGCTTGTGCGAGCGCTGTGGAGAGCGCGTTACTGAGACCCTCCATCGGATTCCGGTGGGGGGTCTCAGTGTTTTTGCCGGTCGTTGGCGGGGTCGCAGTCATCACAGCGCAACAACAACCCGCTAACGTGGCCGCACACGGGGAACGCGGCACAGGACGAGCAGGGATACGCCTACGGGCGCCGACGTTGGGAAGGAAGGCGCTGATCTTGGGGAAGGTCGTGCTCGTGACCGGGGTGGCCCGTCAGCTGGGCGGCCGGTTCGTACGTCGGATCCAGCGTGACCCGGAGGTCGACCGCGTCATCGCGGTGGACGCGGTGCCACCGGAGCATCATCTGGGCGGCGCGGACTTCGTGCAGGCCGACATCCGCCATCCCGCCATCGCCCGTGTGCTGGCCGAGCACAACGTCGACACCGTGGTGCACCTGGACGTCACGGGCACCCCGCTGGGCAGCGGCGGCCGGGCCACGCTCAAGGAGACCAACGTCATCGGCACCATGCAGCTGCTCGGTGCCTGTCAGAAGTCCCCGCTGATCAAACGTCTGGTCGTGAAGTCCAGTACCAACGTGTACGGCTCCGCGCCGCGCGACCCGGCCGTGTTCACCGAGACCATGCCGCCCAAGTCCCTGCCGAGCGGCGGCTTCGCGAAGGACACCGTCGAGGTCGAGGGCTATGTGCGGGGCTTCGCGCGCCGCCGGCCCGATGTGGCCGTGTGTGTGCTGCGGTTCGCCAACATCCTCGGGCCGAGCGCCGATTCGCCGCTCGCCTCGTACTTCTCGCTGCCGGTGCTGCCGACCGTGCTCGGCTACGACCCCCGGCTGCAGTTCGTACACGAGGACGACGTGATCGAGGTGCTGCGGATCGCCTCGCACGAGCCGGCGCGCGGCACCCTCAACAGCGGCACGTTCAACATCGCCGGCGACGGAGTCCTGCTGCTGTCGCAGTGCGCGCGGCGGCTCGGCCGGCCGACGGTGCCGCTGCTGATGCCGGCGGTCAGCTGGGTCGGCTCGATGGTCCGTACGCTGGGAGTGACGGACTTCTCGCCGGAGCAGCTGCGGCTGCTGACCCACGGCCGGGTCGTGTCCACGAACCAGATGCGCGAGACGCTCGGGTACCGGGCCAGGTACACGACCGCGGAGACCTTCGCGGACTTCGCGCGCGGCAGGGGACCCGGCCTGCTGCCCCCCGAGGCCGTCGCGGGCGCCGTGGACCGGCTCGCCGCACTCGCGGTGCCCGCTGTGGGCAGCGGCCCCACCCCGACGCAGAGCGCCAACTGAGGAGCGCATCAACGATGGCGGATGCCAAGGTCATTCCGTTCGACGACGACCGGACCCGTGGGGGCGCCGCGCAGCGCCCGTCGCGCCGCCGGAGCGCGGGAAGCCGGCGCAACGGCGAGAGCGCGGCCGTGCGCGACGTCCGGGAATCCGGTGAGGTCCAGGCCCTCCCCGGACTGGCGGGCAGCACGGATGATGTCCCTGTGACACGGGAGAAGCCACAGCCGCCCCAGGAGGCCGCCGAGGCAGGGGACGGCGGGGCGCTGGAGCGCCGGATCGCGGGCGGTCTCGCCTTCCTGCGCAAGCGGCTCACCGGGGACTACGAGGTCGACGACTTCGGCTACGACGCCGAACTCACCGACCAGGTGCTGATGTCGCTGCTGCGGCCGCTGTACGACAAGTACTTCCGGGTCGAGGTGAAGGGCATCGAGAACATCCCGGCGGAGGGTGGCGCTCTGATCGTCGCCAACCACTCCGGGACGCTCCCGATGGACGGCCTGATGATGCAGGTCGCCGTGCACGACAACCATCCCGCCGGGCGCCATCTGCGGCTGCTCGCGGCGGACCTGGTCTTCATGCTGCCGGTGGTGAACGAGCTGGCCCGCAAGCTGGGGCACACCCTGGCGTGCGCGGAGGACGCCTCGCGGCTGCTGCAGCAGGGCGAGCTGGTCGGGGTCATGCCGGAGGGCTTCAAGGGCCTCGGCAAGCCCTTCGGGGACCGCTACAAGCTCCAGCGGTTCGGCCGCGGCGGCTTCGTCTCCACCGCGCTGCGCGCGGGCACGCCGATCATCCCGTGCTCGATCGTCGGGGCGGAGGAGATCTACCCGATGATCGGCAACTCCAAGACGGTCGCCCGCCTGCTGGGTTTCCCGTACTTCCCGATCACTCCGACGTTCCCCTGGCTCGGCCCGCTCGGCGCGATCCCTCTGCCCACCAAGTGGACCATCCAGTTCGGCGAGCCCATCCCGACCGACGGCTACCCGCCGGAGGCCGCGGAGGACCCGATGCTGATGTTCAACCTGACGGACCAGGTACGGGAGCAGATCCAGCACACCCTGTACAAGCTGCTGGTGCAGCGGCGGTCGGTGTTCTTCTGAGGCATGCGCCGACTGGGGCGTTCGCCGACATACGACGATCGCCGACGTACGACGATGGGGCGCCCTTCGCGAGGAAGGGCGCCCCATCGTGGTGCCGGGTCAGTCGGTGTCGTCGCCGTCGATGCCCAGTCCGGGCAGGAGGCCCGGGAGGAGGGGCGGGACGGTGACGTCGGGCTCCTGGGGCAGGGTGCTCTTGTTGGTGGACGGGGAAGTGCTGGAGGTGCCGTCCTCCGGCGGGTCGAGCAGACCGCCGGTGGTGCCGCCGACGAGGCTCTCGCCGCCGCTGTCCGACGCGGACGGGTCGGGCTTGCCGCCGCTCTCCCGGCTGTCCGCGGAGCCACCACCGCCGGTACTGGGCGCCGGACGGCCGGAGTCGGCCGAGCCGGGGGCCCGGGAGCCCGGGGAGCGGCGCTGCTTGTCGTCGCCGCCCGGTGCGGGGGACTTCGGCAGCAGCGCCCGGTGCGGGGCGACCTCTTCGTCTATGGCGTCGAAGACCGAGGACACCTGCTGACTGACGTCCCCGAGCTGGACGGGCAGCCGATCGCGCAGCGCGCCCCATGCCTCCCGGTGGGACTGGGAGAAGGCCGACAGGGCCTCGATGGGGTCGAGGGAGCCCGGGTCGCGCTGGTAGGCCTCGTGCAGCAGGCGGTGGCCTTCGGCGGCGTCGTGCTTCATGCCGGTGAGGGCCCGGCGGACGTCGCCCAGGGACTCGTGGTCGAGGTGTCCGCCGCGGCCGCGCTCCATGAGCCTGCGGGCCTCGCTGAGCCGGGTGGACGCCTGGTCCAGATAGAGCCGGCCCCGGTCGTCGGTGTCGTCGGCCAGGGTGAGCTTCACGTCCTCGATGCCGCGCTTGAGGCCGTAGAGCGAGTCACCGGGTAGGGCGTCGGAGCTGGCGGCGGCCACACCGCCGAAGGCTCCCGCGGCGACTCCGACGCTGAGCCCGCCCGCGGCGAGGCCCTTCGCCAGCCGTGAACGTGGTCGCAGTTTGCCCAGCGGGCTCGCCCGGTGGGCGCCCCGCGACTTGCCGGATCGCCCGCCCGTCTCCCGCCACCGCCCTTCTGCGGAAGTCGCTGCGCGCCCCTTCTGGCTGGGCACCGAAGAGTCCTTCGCCTCGCGCCCCGCGAGCGTGCCGTCGCGCAGCATGGCTTCCATCGCGGCCACCAGTTGGGCGCGCTGGACCACTTTGACCGCGGGGTCAAGCTCCGGCTTGGGCAGCGCGTCGAGACCGGTGGCCAGGGTCAACAGGCGTCCCTGGTCGGTCTGTTCCGCTGCCGGGGCCGGTGCCGATCCCTCGGGCTGCTCGGCCGCCGTGCCCTGGTCGGACAGCTCCTCCAGGGCCTGGGCGAAGGCGTTCGCCCGCCGGTGCGCCGATACGTTCGCGATCACTGGCGGCACCTCCTCTCGTCATGACGGTCGACTCCCCAGGGGGTCCTGAGGGTTGCACGTCCCCGACCAATGCACACGATCGAGTGATCGATGTCGGCCGGGCCGTGACCACAGGGAGCCTGTATCCCGCTCAACGAGTGGTGCGGCACTTGGGTTACGGACGGAGGAGGAACCGGCGAAGAAGTCAACGGGAGGCGACCGAGGGTGAGTTGGCGGTCGCCGAGAGTGTCCGGACGCAGCGCTCGGTGCTGGGGCGGCTATGGCTCGCCGGGGTGGGTCCTGCCGGAGGTGGGCGGGTCAGCGGGCGTCGTCCGGCAGGAGGCGGGCGAGGGTGCGGACCGCGCGGTACTGGAGGGTCTTGATCGCGCCCTCGTTCTTGCCCATGACGCGGGCGGTCTCGGCGACGGAGAGGCCCTGGAGGAAGCGGAGGGTGACGCACTCCTGCTGCTGGGGGTTGAGGCGGCGTACGGCCTCGAGGAGGGCGGCGTTGGAGAGGGACTCCAGGACGGAGTCCTCGGGGGAGCGCTCGACCTCGTTGGCGTCGAGCATCTCGCCGGTGGTGACCTCCAGCCGGAAGCGGCTGGACTTGAAGTGGTCGGCGACGAGGTTGCGGGCGATGGTGACCAGCCAGGCGCCGAAGTCGCGGCCCTGCCAGGTGAACGTCCCGATGCGGCGCAGGGCGCGCAGGAACGTCTCACTGGTGAGGTCCTCGGCGGTCGCCTTGCCGCCCACGCGGTAGTAGATGTAGCGGTAGACGGTGTCGCTGTACTGGTCGTACAGGCGGCCGAAGGCGTCGGCCTCGCCGGACTGGGCGCGTTCGACGAGGTCCATCATGCGGGCGCTGTCGCTGTCCGCGGCGGGACGGCGGGTGGTGGTGGCGGTGGATCCCGA
The DNA here is from genome assembly GCF_001418475.1 of Streptomyces ossamyceticus. Lineage (GTDB taxonomy): Bacteria > Actinomycetota > Actinomycetes > Streptomycetales > Streptomycetaceae > Streptomyces > Streptomyces ossamyceticus. The sequence goes on from NZ_LIQX01000641.1 coordinate 7,107, forward strand.
ACGGCCTCGTCTGCCCACCTCCCGCCCGTCACCCGACCTCCGCCCCCCGGTGACGGCGCTGCGCGCCGACCCCTGTTCGATGCCGTCGGCCAGTGCGTAGCACGGGCCTACGGGCGTGGCGGCGGAGGCGAGGGCGGGGACGGCGTACGCGGTGGGGACGAAGCCGCGCAACAGGTTGTTGACCGTCGCGCGCAGCGTAGCCAGGCCCGAGGCGTCAACCCCGACGTGTGGGTACACGGGACTCCCAGAGGCAGAGCTTCCATCACGTGCAGTGCGGAACCATTCACCCGTCGTAGCGACGGAGGGGCACCGGTTTGCGTTTGAGGAGAATAACGCTTCGTGCAGGCACTGCTACACCCAGTTGCTCAAATCGTCGATTACGTCGCTTCTGTTACCGATTGACGGCTGCTCAAGTATCGATGCGTGATCGGTCTTTGATCGATTGGGTTCGCGTTCCGTCTGAGTGCGGGGCGTGTTGTGGTCGGGTGCGGACGGGGGGACTGGGGG
>NZ_LIQX01000642.1 GCF_001418475.1 Streptomyces ossamyceticus
AGATGTGTATAAGAGAACAGGGTCACGTCCCATGCCGGTCAGTTGAGGAATCCGCGGGCGTCGACGGGCCAGCGCTCCAGCGACGTGCCCGTGCTGTCGGTGACGATGAGTTCCTCGAAGCCGAGAACGACCGGGCAGACATGGTTCGGCACGACCGGTACGACGCTGCCGACGCTGGGGCGGAACTCACCGTCCGGCAGCGGGAGGAACCCGTGGTACTCGTTGACCTTGGACAGGACCGCTTTCGTGCCGGCGATGCCGCCGTAGCCGATCTCGGGGCTGCCTTCCTTGCTGAGGACCTTGTTGCCCACGTCGAGGATGACCTGGCCGGGGACCCAGTCGCTGACCACGGTGCCGGCGACGAACAGCGCGATCTGGTCCTCCGTGCAGGAGCCCAGCCGGGCGTTGTTCAGATCACCGAAGACATACTCGCCGGGACGGATCTCGGTGATCACGCTGCTGGTGGAGAACTCGAGGGTGGGAGTGGAGCCCGCGCTGACCACCTCCGCGGTGACCCCGACGCCTTCGAGGCTGCGTACCGCGGCGGTGAGCGTGGCTTCCTGATCCTGCGCGGCGCGTCGGCGAGCGTCCCGGTCGGCGCCACCGTGACCGGGATAGGTGAAGACGCCCGCAGGCACCAGACCGCGTTTGCGTGCGGCGAGCGCGAGATCACCCACGGCCTCGGGCGGCGCCCCGGAACGACGGGCGCCGCAGTCGACCTCGATCACGACCCGCAGCCGGTCCGGTTCGTCTCCCATCGCGTCGGCGAGAGCCTCGATCGCCGCGACGTTGTCGACGCCGACCCGCAGCCGGGCGGACTCGGCGAGCCGGCGGATCCGGGGCTTCTTCGATCCCGCGGCCCAGATCGGGTAGGCGAGGAAGATGTCGTCGAACCCGGCCGCTGCGAAGACCTCGGCCTCACCGACGTTTCCCGCGGTGATCCCGACCGCGCCCGCCTCGATCTGGCGTCGGCCGATCTCCACGCATTTGTGTGTCTTGACGTGCGGCCTGACCTTGAGGTTGTGCTGGTCGGCGAAGCCCTGGACGCGGTCGATGTTGCCCTGCATGACGTCGACCAGCACGATCGGCGCGGGGGTGTCGATCCGCTCGACCAGAGCGTCGAGTGCTCGTTGCAGCCGGTTCACGCTGCCCTCCTCGGGACGGCGGTGCACACCATCTGGATCTCTACAGGGCTGTTGAGCGGCAGCCCGGCGACACCGATCGCGGTCCGGGCGTGCCGTCCGTTCTCGCCCAGCACCTCGATGAGCAGGTCGCTGGCCGCGTTGGCGACGTTCGACTGCTGTCCGAAGTCCGGCGTGCTGGCGACGAAGACCAGCATCTGCACGATCCGGACCCGGTCCAGATCGCCCACCGCCTGCACAGCGGCGGCGAGAGCGTTGAGCGCGGCATGGCGGGCCAGGGACCGCGCCGTCTCCAGCTCGACGTCCCGGCCGACTATGCCCTGACCCAGCAGCCAGCCGTCCTTGTAGGGCAGTTGGCCCGAGATGTAGATGCTGGAGTCCACCGACCGGTGGTGCACGTAGTACGGGTTGTCGGCGAGTTCGGGAAGGGCGAGGCCCAGGGCCTGAAGCCGAGCGGAGGCCGAACCGGTGCTCGCCGCCGACGTCACGGACTGGCTCATCGCGTCACCGCCGCGGACGGCACGGCGAACAGACCACCACGGTTGGTGACCCGTACCTGTTTCACATAAATCTTGATCATCTGCACTCGGCTCTCTCCTCGAGCAGCAGGGGCGACAAAGCGCCATATCGTGGCTTAAAACCGCCACCTATTGTCGTTTGTCGACCATATGGCTGCCCGCGGAGCACTGTCAATACAGAGTTCAACGCCCGGATGCGGCCTCGGAACATGCGCTGGAGCGCACCTGTCCGCACGGCAAAGAGGGAGAAGAGGGAGGTGAGGCGCCCTCAGGGCGGTGACCGATCGACGGACCGGCAGTTACGGGACGTCGGGGGCCGGCACCGCCGAAGGTCCGCGAATCAGCAGGCCACACCGAGCCGCGCCGAGCCGCGCCGATTGATGGGGCCCGCGCCCGGCCTGCCGAATGGGGTGGCCCAACCGAGCGTACGGCTCAGGGCCGCCCGGGACCGCTCTGCAGCGTCACGACAGCAAGGGCGGTTCGGGCGCTTCACGCAGGGGGCGTGACCTCATACGTGGCGGGGCGCACGTTCCCCGTGATCTCCCGTCCGGGCGCGCAGCGCCATGGGGAAGTGGGCGGCCAGCTCCTGGCGGAACGCGTCGGTGTCGCCTTCCAGGGCGACCGTGGCCAACCTCTCGTGCTCGACGACCAGTTGCTGCGGGTTGTCGCTGTACGTGCGGTGATCGACGCTGAGGTAGAGGCGCAGCTTGGTCTCCCAGCCGTTCCACATGCCCTGAAGGACGCCATGGCCCGAGAGGTCGTAGAAGAGCCGGTGGAAGCGGAGGTGCGCGTCGATGCTGGCCGGGATGTCGTCCTTCTCCATGGCCCGGCGCAGATCCTCGACGGTCTGCAGCAGCTGAGGCCGCTCGGCACCGCGCAGCGCTTCGGCCGAGAGCTCGGCGGCGTACGGTTCGACGTGCAGCCGGACCGAGTCGATCTCGGCGACCTCGCGAGCGCTGACCTCCACGACGAACGCGCCACGGTAAGGGATCTTGACGACGAGCCCTTCTTCCTCCAGCTTGGTCAGCGCCTCACGCAGCGGGGATCGGCTGATCCCCAGGTCCGTGGCGATGTGCGCCTCGCGCAGCTGGCCACCAGGAGGGACGCTGCCATCGAGGATGGCGGCACGCAGCGTGCGGTAGACACCGTCCGGCGTCGTCGTCCGCTGCTCCTGCCACTCGAACTTGTGGTCCACCCCGTCGTCCTCCCCTACTCACGCCACCACCTGGTCGTTTGTCGACTATACCCCCGCCGATTTGACGTCAACACCTCAAGCCGGTCGCCCTGGCGCGGGACCCCTGAGCACAAGTGACACGGGGCCCATTGACAGCCGAGGAACGAATGGTCGACAATCGACCAGCGAAATGGTCGACAATCGACCACGCATCACACTGCTCCACTGAAGCACGAGGAGGACCCCGTGGGATTCGATGCCAAGCCCAAGTTCGTGACGTTCGACATGAACGGAACGCTGATCAAGTTCAGCATCAACGACGCGATGCGTGAGGTTCTGGGCGACCGACTGCCGGCCGAGGTCGCCGACGACTACCTGAGGATCTGCAAGGCGTACCGGATCGACGAGTGCACGGGGGCGTACCAGCCGTTCCACCAGGTCGTCGCCCGCTCCATGGAACGCACCTCGCGCAAGGTCGGAGTCGAGTACCGCGAGGAAGACGCGCGGGCGGTGTACGAGACCATCCCCACCTGGGGCCCGTACCCCGGTGTCACCGAGGCCCTGAACCGCCTGGCCGAAGAGGTCCCGCTGGTCATCATCACCAACAGCGACACCGCGCATGCCAAGCGCCTCTCGGAGAACCTGAAGGCCCCATTCGAGGTCGTCATCAGCGCCGAGGAGATGGGCATCTACAAGCCGCGACTCGGCGCGTTCGACTACATGTTCGACAAGCTCGGCGTGACACCCGACGAGCTCGTGCACGTCTCCGCGAGCCCGATGTACGACCATCGCTCTGCGGCGATCATGGGCATCGAGAACAAGGTGTACATGGACCGCGGCTGGGAGCACGACGAGCACTGGCTCGGCTACGAGCGGATCACCGACATCGCCGACCTCCCCGTCCTCTTCGGCCTCCCGCGTCCCTGACGCCTGAGCCCGAGCGGAGAACTGCCGTCATCCGCACTGTGGCGCGGCGCGGTGAACCGGTCATGAGCAGTACGGCTGTGAACCCAGAAGAAGGACACACCATGAACGCCCTCGCGGCACCACCACGAAACGGAGAGCTCGGCTTCTGGGTGGCCCAACTGGCCGACAGCAGGCCCTCGTTCCCGCGTTTCACCGGCCAGGACTCCGTCGACGTGGCCATCGTCGGCGGCGGCTACACCGGCCTCTGGGCGGCGTACTTCGCCAAGAAGCTCGAACCGTCGCTCTCGGTCGCCGTCTTCGAGGCCGAGCAGGTGGGCTACGGCGCATCGGGACGCAACGGTGGCTGGCTCTCGGCCATGCCCCCGGGAAACCGTGCCGCCTTCGCCCGCGTCGGCGGAGGACTGGCGGCGAGCCGGGCACTGCAGCAGGAATTCGTCGCCGGCGTCGACTCCGTCCTGGACATCCTCCAGGCCGAGGGCATCGACGCGGATCAGCACAAGGGCGGCGCACTCGTCGCCGCCCACACTCGGGCGGGGCTGGGCCGGCTGGTGGCCAGACGTGATGCCGACCTGAAGTACGGGCTGACCGACGACGAAGTCCACCTGCTCGACCGGGACGAGTTCCAGTCCACGATCAACATCTCCACCGTCCACGGCGGGCTCTTCTACAAGCACTGCGCGCGGATCCATCCCGCGAAACTCGTCTACGGCCTCGCCGACACCCTGACCTCCATGGGGGTGAGGATCTACGAGGGCAGCCGAGTGGACAGGGTCGGCGGCAGAACGCTCACGTTGGCCGGCGGACGTGTCACCGCGGCCAGGACGTTCATCTGCACCGAGGGCTATTCGGGACAGCTGTTGGGCAGCCGGACCCTGATCCCGGTCAACTCCTCGATGATCGTGACCAAGCCCCTGCCGGAGGAGGCCTGGCACCAGATCGGCTGGGACGGGCCCCAGTGCCTCAACGACTCCGCACACACCTTCATCTACGCCCAGCGGACGGCGGACGGCCGTATCGCCATGGGGGGCCGTGGTGTCCCCTACCGCTTCGGGTCCGGTACGGGAGGAGCCGGTGCGACCGCCCGGTCCACCATCGACCTGATCTCGCACAAGCTCAGTACCTTCTTCCCGGGCATCCCCTTCGAGGTGGATCACGCCTGGTCGGGAGTCCTGGGCGTCACGCGGGACTGGAACGGCGGCGTGCTCTGGGACCCGGCATCCGGGATCGGATCGTCCACCGGCTACGCGGGACACGGGGTCACGGCAGCCTATGTCGGCGGCAGGACCCTCGCGGAGCTCGCCTTCGAGAGGGAAACCGAACGGACCACCCTCCCCTGGGTCGGCTACCGGGCACGGAAGTGGGAGCCGGAACCCTTTCGCTGGCTGGGTGTTCACGCCATGTACCGGCTCTTCGGTGTCGCCGACCGGTGGGAGGAGCGCAGGAACTCCGGCAAGACCTCACTCCTGGCCAGGTTCGGCAGCAGGCTCGCCGGACTCCACGAGTAGAGACCGGCCTTCACGAACAAGGAAAGGAAACTGCTCTCATGGACGCGCGACTCGCCGTCATCGGCTTGGGCAGCATCGGAAGCATGGCCCTGTGGCAGGCATCCCGGCTGTCCGACTCGGTCGTGGGCTTCGAGGCCGCCACCCCCGCCCACGGCCGCAGTGCCGTGGGCGGGGACACCCGCCTGTTCCGGATGATCTACTTCGGGAAGCCCGACTACTACCCCATCATGGAACGCTCCCGCGATCTCTGGGCCGAGCTCGAGGCGGAAACCGGGCAGGAGATCTTCACTCCCACCGGGGGCCTCACCATTGGGACAGCGAACAGCCGCTTCATCAACAGCCTCCTGGAGACAGCGCGCATCACCGGAGCCGAGCACCGCGTCCTCGACCGGCAGGAGATAGCGGAGCGCTACCCCCAGTACAACCTCCGCCCCGACGACTGCGCGATCTATGACCCCCACGCCGGTTTTCTGCGCACCGACCGCGCCGTCAGCGCCGCCGTCGCGGCGGCCCGGGCGGGCGGCGCCACCGTCCTTCAGAACACCCCTGTCGACAGCATCACCGAAACCGAAGACGGCGTGGTCGTCACCTCGGGCGACAGAACCTGGACGTTCGAGAAGGTCATCGTCGCCTCGGGCGGCTGGTCCCGCAGGCTCATGCCCGACCACCTCAAGGCCGTCACGGAGATCCATCGGCTCGTCCTGACCTGGTTCATCGCCCAGGACGGCACACAGTTCTCACCGGAGAACTTCCCCGTCTTCAGCCGACAGTACGACGATCGCTCCCTGTACGGCGCACCCGCCGTCGACGGTGTGACGGTCAAGGCATCCGTGGACGCACCGATGAAGGGGCGCGCGAGGGCGACCCCCGACCCGGACTCCGTGCCCAGAGAACTCGCCCGGGAGGAAATCGAGAAGGTCACCGAGACCGTCACCGAATTCTTCCCCGGCCTGATCCCCACCATCGCGCGCTCCGACGCCTTCCCCGACCTCTTCACCGAGGACAAACATCCCCTCATCGGCTGGCTGGACGAGAACAGCAGGATCTACTGCGCCACCGGATTCTCCGGGAAGGGCTTCAAGATGGCGACCGGCTACGGCCACATCGCCGCCCACGAGGCGCTCGGCAAGCAGACCTTCGACGGGCTGGACTTCGTGCGTCCGGACCGCTTCAGCGACGGGGAGCAAGGATGCTCAGGGCGTTCGCGGTGACGATCGCGCCGATGGCCGACCATTCGACGACGCCCAGGTGCTGGCCGAGCACGATCCGGCCGACCAGGGCGGCCAGGGCCGGGTTGACGCTCATGAACAGCCCGAACGCCTGGGCGGAGACGCGGCGCAGGGTGAACACGTCCGCGAGGTAGGGGACGGCCGAGGCGAGGATCCCGGCGGCGACGGCGTACCCCACCGCCCCGGCGGTCGGGGGCTGACGAGCCATCACGACCGCGCCGACGGGAAGGAAGATTAGTGCCGAGAGCGCGGCGGCGGCCGCGGTGCCCTGCGCACCGGGGACCCGGCGGCCGACGGTGCGGTTGAGCAGGATGTACGAGGCCCAGCAGACGGCGGCGAGCAGACCGAGGCCCATGCCGAGATGGTCGGCGGACGGCCGGGGACGCATCAGCGTGACCACGCCCGTGCCGGCGACCACCGCGCACACCGCGTCCACACGGCGCCGCGAGGCGGCCAGGGCGACGGCGAGCGGGCCGAGGAACTCCAGGGTGACCGCGAGACCCAGGCCGACCCTGTCGATCGCGGTGTACAGCGACAGGTTCATCGTTCCGAGGACCACCGCGAGCAGCGCCACGGGCCGCCACTGCTCCGCCGTGAACGACCGCAGCCGCGGTCGGCCTACGGCCAGAAGGGCGAGGGCGGCGACGTACTGGCGTATCGCCACGACCCCGACGGGCCCGAGCACCGGGAAGGCCAGCGCCCCGAGCGCGGCGCCCATCTGGTTGGACAGGCCGCTGCCGATCATGGTGGCGATCCCGGCCGGCCGCGCGGCAGCGGGCTCGGGGAGCGGCGTGATCGGGGCTGCGGCGGTGGTGGGAACGGCACTCATGCGCCGATCGTGCGGCGAGGCGGCGGTTGCGCAAAATGCATAGGCTTGGCGATCTATACGCTGGACGCATGGATGACCCCGGACAGATGGATGACCCCGGACGGATGGATGACCGTGGGCGCGCGGCCCCGTCGTCGACGGTTCCCGATGTCGAGCTGCGTCAGCTCCGCTGTCTCGTCGCGATCGTCGACGAGGGCACGTTCACGGATGCCGCGATCGCGCTCGGTGTGTCCCAGGCCGCGGTGTCCCGCACCCTCGCCTCCCTCGAACGGGCCCTCGGGGTGAGGCTGCTGCGGCGCACGTCCCGTGCGGTGACGCCCACGCCGACCGGGTCGCGGGTGGTGTCGCACGCCCGGCGGGTGCTCGGCGAGGTCGACGATCTGGTCCGGGAGGCAACGTCGGGCCAGGTCCGGCTGCGTATGGGGTACGCCTGGTCGGCGCTCGGCCGACACACACTGGACTTCCAGCGGCGCTGGGACGCCACGCACCCGGAGACGGAACTGCGGCTCGTCCGGGTCAACTCCGCGACGGCCGGGCTCGCGGAGGGCGCCTGCGATCTCGCGGTGGTCCGCAGGGCCCTGGACGACCGCCGGTTCGAGTCGGCCATCGTGGGCCTGGAGCGGCGGATGTGCGCGATGGCCGCCGACGATCCGCTGGCCCGCCGCCGCTCGGTCCGCCTCGCCGACCTGGGCGGGCGCACCCTGCTGGTGGACCGCAGGACGGGTACGACCACCGCCGAGCTGTGGCCGCCGGGCTCCCGGCCGGCGACGGAGGAGACCCACGACGTGGACGAGTGGCTCACCGCGATCGCCACCGGCCGCACCGTCGGGGTGACCCCGGAGTCCACGGCGCATCAGTACCGGCGGCCCGGTGTCGTCTACCGGCCGGTGCGCGACGCCGAGCCGATCGCCGTCCGGCTCGCCTGGTGGCGGGACGACCCGCATCCCGCCGCCCAGGCGGCCATCGAGCTGTTGACGGCGCTCTACCGCTCCGGCTGAGACCCCGAGGCCCACACCGGCCTCGCCGAGGTCGGTGTGGGCCTCGGGGTCAGCCGCAGTACGGTGCCCTCCCCGTTGGCCGACAGCAGCAGGCTGCCGTCCGGGGCGGCGGCCAGCCCCGCGAAGCGGCGGGCCATACCGGGCATACCGGCCGCGAACAGGTCCGGCTCGGTAGGGGGGACGACGCCCGGGGGCGGACCCACCGGGAGGTCCTCGGCGTCGACGCGCCGCTCCCCCGTCGTCAGGGAGATCGCGCACAGCCGCCGGTGCTCGGTCTCCACCGCGAACAACTCGTCGCCCAGGACCGCCAGTCCCTGGGGCGCGCCGAGCCCGTCCGCCACGACGACCACGGCGCCGGGCCCGTCGAGGCGGAGCACCGACCCGAGCCGTTCCTCGCTGACGTAGCAGCGGCCCCGCGCGTCGAAGGCCACGTCCGTGGGCCGGTCCAGCCCTTCGGCGAGCACGGTCACCGAACCGGCACCGCCGTCGCCACCACCACCGCCACCGTCACCGTCGTCACCGCTGTCGGTGACGGCGACGACCCGGCCCGCGCCCGTCTCGGCGACCACGAGGGATCCGTCCGGTGCGACGGCTATGCCGATGGGCCGGTCCAGTCCCCGTACCCGCTCCCGTGTGGTGCCGGTGTCCAGGTCGTGGGTCCGTACGTCACCGAACTGCGAGGTGTGGTGCAGCAGTCGGCCCTCGGCGGCGATGCCGTGCGCGAAGGGCAGCAGGAGGTGCGTCCGCACACCGCCGCGCCCGTTCCCACCGGGTTCGGTCTCGCCGGGTCCCGTCCCGCCGGGTTCGCCGACCGGTTCGCCCTCGTCCGTCGCGGCCGGACTCGCCAATCGGTAGTGGTCGGCGACGTACACCGTGCCGCCGAGGTCGACGGTCACCCCGTAGGGACCGTCCAGGCCGCGGGGCACGAGCGCGCGGGTGCGGCCGTCGGGGTGCAGTTCGGTGATGCCGCCACTGGCGAAGCTGGAGACGAACATGCGGTTCTCGGCGTCGAACGCCGCGTTGTCCAGGCCCTTGAGCCCGCTGGTGACGAGGGTGCGGCCGCCGGTGCCGTGCAGGTCGACGCGGGTGACGATGCCCTCCGCGCCGCGCGACAGGACGTGCAGGACACCGCCCCGGTCGAAGCGGACGGCGACCGGTTCGTGGACACCCTCGGCGACCACCTCGGGAGTGCCGCCGTCCGGCGGGACCCGCCAGACCTGACCGGTGATCATGTGCGGGTAGTACAGGTGGCCGTCCGGGCCGAGCTGCATCGCGTTGCCGAGCGCGAGGCCGTCGGTGAGGACCACAGGGTCACGGCCGTCCGGGAACAGCTCCAGCAACCGCCCGTTCACCGTCATCTCGTTGACGAAGAGCCGGTCCCCGACACAGGTGATGCCGTTGGGGTTGCGCACGTCCTCGGAGACGAGGCCGTACTCCCCCGCCGGGCTCCGGCGCCACACCCGCCCCGGAACCAGGTCCGCGATGTACATCGAGCCGTCCGCGCCGAAGGCCAGGTCGTCCGGCGTCTGCACCGGGCCGTCCATGGGGACGACGACCTCGACGTCCCCGGTGGCCGGGTCGACGGCGCTGATCTGCCCGGCGAGGAACTGGGCCACGTACAGCCGCCCGTCGGGGCCGAAGGCGACACCGTTGGAACCCCACAGCGGGCTGGGCGGGTTGAGCCGCCGCGCCCGCCAGCGGTCGCTGGTGGTCCGCGGCCCGCCGGTCCTCCCGTCGTACCGGCTCCGACGTGTGGTCATGCGCCCTCCCCTCTCACTGCTCGGCCTCACTGCTCGGCATCGACGAGGACGTCGTCCATGCCGCCGTCGGCCCGCCAGTTCGCGAGCAGTTCGTGGAAGGCGACCGGGCCGTCCCCGTACGACTCGCTGCGCTCCCGGGGCCTGCCCTCGTTGTTGTAGTAGCCGGGGGTGCACTCGGCCTGGAACGTGTGCAGGTCGGCGGCCTTCTCGCGGATCGTGGCGACCCAGGCGGCCTCGGCCTCGGCGGTCGGCTCGACGTACCGGGCCCGGCGGGCGCGGGCCGCGGCGACGACCTCGCCGACGTGCAGGGACTGCTGGTCGAGGATGTGGACGTAGTTGACGGCGCTGGCGTTCTGCAGGGGACCCAGCTGGAAGAGGTTCGGGAAGCCGTGGCTGTAGAAGCCGTGGAGGGTCCTCGGGCCCGCCTTCATCCAGGTCTCCAGCAGGCCGACGCCGCCCCGGCCGTACGCGGGGAGCCGGCCGGACAGCAGCCCGGAGACGCCCACCTCGAAGCCGGTGGCGAAGATGACGCAGTCGACCTCGTACGCGACGCCGCCCACCACGACGGCCTTCTCGGTGATCCGCTCCACGCCGTGGCTGTCGGCCGTGTCGACGAGCGTGACGTTGGGGCGGTTGAACGTCTGGAGGTAGGTGTCGCTGAAGGTGGGCCGCTTGCACATGTAGCGGTACCAGGGCTTGAGCTTCTCGGCGGTCTCCGGGTCCTCCACGATCGCGTCCACGCGGGCGCGCAGCTCGTTCATCTTCTGGAAGTCGGCGAGTTCGTACGCCTTCTCCCGCTCCTCGGGCGGGACGTCCGCGTAGGCGCTGGTCGGGATGAGCTTCTCCTGGAGGCGGGCGCTGGACGTCCAGGCGTCGTTCACCAGGTCCTCGTCAACGCGGACTCCGGTGACGGTCCTGAGGAAGTTGTCCATGCGCCGCCACTGCCAGCCGGGGGTCAGCGTCCTGGCCCACTCGGGGTCGGTGGGCCCGTTGCCGCGTACGTCGACGGTCGAGGGCGTGCGCTGGAAGACGAAGACGTGGGCCGCGTCCGCCCCGAGGTGCGGGACGATCTGGATGGCGGTCGCGCCGGTGCCGATGACGGCCACGCGCTTGTCGGCGAGCCCGGTCAGGCCGCCGTTCGCGTCGCCGCCCGTGTAGGCGTAGTCCCAGCGGCTGGTGTGGAAGGTGTGGCCCTCGAAGGTCTCGATGCCGGGGATGCCGGGGAGTTTGGGCCGGCTGAGCGTGCCGCTGGAGACCACGACGTACCGGGCGCGCATCCGGTCGCCGCGGTCGGTGGCGACGATCCACTCCGACTCGGTGTCGTCCCAGCGCAGTTCGGTGGCGACGGTCTGGAAGCAGGCGTCGCGGTAGAGGTCGAAATGGCGTCCGATGGCGCGGGTGTGCTGCCGGATCTCCTCGCCGGGTGCGTACTTCCACCGCGGGACGTAGCCGAGTTCCTCCAGCAGCGGCAGGTAGATGTACGACTCGATGTCGCAGTGGATGCCGGGGTAGCGGTTCCAGTACCAGGTGCCGCCGAAGTCGCCGCCCTTCTCGATCACACGGACGGAATCGACGCCGGCCTGCCGCAGCCGGGCCCCGGCGAGGAGTCCGCCGAACCCGCCGCCGATGACGACGGCC
>NZ_LIQX01000643.1 GCF_001418475.1 Streptomyces ossamyceticus
CACGGCTGTGGGGTTGTCGTGGTGCACGGCTGTGGGGTTGTCGTGCGCTGGGCACAATCGGCGTGTACGGCTCTTCTGGTGTCGCCGTCACATCCCTCTCCCGTGCTGTCATCCACCCTGACCGGTGCCATTCTCCCACCGGTCAAGGACGAAAACACGGGCCGATCGGTTCAGCGACGAAATAGCCGGGACGGGGTGGCGTCCTGGGGACGGCGGCAGCGGGGTGGCAGCGGTGGGACGGGAGCTGCGGGGCGGCGGCTGTGGCGCGAGTGGTGGCCGGTCACCGTCGGCAGGGTGGAGGCCGCAGGCCGGTGGCCGGGTGCCGGGCCGGTGGATCAGCCGGCGTTCCGTACGGTGACCGAACCGTCCTCGGTGTGGGCCTTCACCACATGGGAGCTGCCGGAGTCACGGGGCACGGACACGGCCACGGAACCGTCGTCGCTCCCGGCCGTCACCCGGTACGAGGCCTCGCGAGGCAGCCCGATGGTGATGGAGCCGTCGTCGCTGCGGGACTCCACCAGGTCGGGCACCACGCCGAGTTCGAGCTTGACCGAGCCGTCCGCCGTACTGGCCCGGACGCTGCGCGACTCGACGCCGAGCGCGTGCACCGAGCCGTCGTCGCTGTGCATCTCCAGCGGGCCGCTGCTGTCGCTGACCCGTACCGCGCCGTCCTCGGTCCGGATCTTCAGCGACTGGGCGAACCCCTTCGCGCGCACGCTCCCGTCCCCGTCCTCCACGACGACGGCCACGCCGCGCGGCACCTCGATACGGTGCCTGGCGGAGCAGTCCGTGATGATGCCGGAGCACTTCAGCCGCAGCTTCAGCCGGTCGTCCTTCATCTCCCACGTCACCCGCGGATCCCCGCCGACCACGACCCGGCCCTCGAACCACCGGGTCACCTCGACCTCGTCCACGTCCGCCGCGACCAGTTCCAGCGCCGAGTCGTCCGAGTCGACGGTGAGCGTACGGCCCTCCAGGGCGAAGGCCCGGTGCTCCGGCTCCCGGTCGTCCCCGGCGTCCGCCCCGCACGCGGCGACGGACGCCATGAGCGCGACGGCGAGCCCGGCGACGGCCACCGTTCCCCTGCGTGACCTGCGAGACGTACGAGACGTACGAGCCATGACGATCTCCCCCTGGGGCCGGTCTTTCCCGTGTCCGCCGGCAACCGCCGAGCGTGCTTCGACCGTACGGAGCGGGGGTCTTCGGGGGGATCCGGGCCGCTCCCGGATCGAGGGTGGGGATAACCCCCGGTTAACGGTTTGCGGGGCACGGCCCACGGCAATGTAGGCTGTCGACTCGTACTCGGGTGCGTAGCTCAGGGGTAGAGCGCCTGCCTTACAAGCAGGATGTCGGCGGTTCGAAACCGTCCGCGCCCACCGACCGGCAGGACCGGTGGACAGCAGTGCGACGGCCCCTCGAAGACTCTTCGAGGGGCCGTTTCCATGCTCGCTCCGAGGCGCGTGCCCGTGTCAGTCCCAGCCGCCGAGGAGGCCGGCGTTGGCCTGCGCGTGGCAGATGTTGTAGTCGCCGGACGCGTGCGCCTTCTCGGTGTGTCCGTCGACGGTGACGGAGCAGTTGATGTCTCCCGAACCCTGGAGCTGGGCCATCACCGTGTAGTACAGGGCGTCGTCGTCCAGCGGAAGGGTGGCGGTGAACTTGCCGTTCTTCCAGGTGCCGGCCCGGCTGTCGTTGTCGGAGCCGTAGGTGATGTCGAGCGGGCCGAGTACGCCGTCGGGGGCGGTGCCCCACACCTTGAAGGTGACGACCTGCTTCTTCGGCTTCGCGGGCTTGTCGGCCTTCTCGGGTTCTCCGGTCTTCTCGGGTCTGCCGGACTTCGGGGTCTTGCTGGGCTCGGGGTCGGCCGCGGGCGCGTCGTCCTTCTTCTTCTCGGCCTCGGTGCCCTTGTCGTCGTCGCTGCTGACCGTCGTGCCCTTGCTGGTGCTGCTGGAGTCGCCTCCGGCCATCGCGCCGATGGCACCGAGGATCACGAAGAGGACGACGACGCCGAGGCAGCCGAGTCCGACGATCATGCCGACCGGAGTCTTCTTCGGCGGCGGAGGCGGTCCGCCCCATCCGGGCTGCTGCGGGTACTGCGGTCGCGGTGTGCCCCAGCCTGGTTGCTGCGGTCCCCCGGGTCCGGGCTGCGGGTACTGCTGGCTCATCTCGCCCCCCTGGCGGTGATTTGTGCGTGAGGGGCGAATGTAGTTGATGTGTGAACGGTGTAAAGGCTTCGCGATCATTCTGTGACACGTGGGGTGGCCCGGAACGATGAAGGCCCGCGCGGGTGGCGGGCCTTGGGTGGATCGCGGTAGGGCGCGGGGGGCGCGCGGAGTCACGCCTCTCGGGCACCCCCCTCCGGGGGGTCCTCCGTTGTCTCGCGTGCGTGTTTCAACAGGCTGCGGGCTGCGACGCGTTCCTCCGTCGCCACCTCCGCCCAGAAGCGGTGGCAGCTGACGAACACCGCCAGTTCGCGTTCGCGTTCGCGGAGCTTCTCGACCTCGGCCTGTTCGTCGGGTGTCCAGCCGGGGGAGGCGGGGCGCTCGATCTGGCGCCAGCCCTTGTCGTCGCTGAAACCGTCCAGGGGCTCGACGGACCAGGGTAGCCGCTTCAGCAGCGCCAGGAGCTCGGCCCGGACCTGATGCAGCTCCTCCTGGCCGGCGAGGAGGTCACTGGGGAAGTCATAGGTCTTAGCCACACGGCAATGCTACGCCTGTTCGATTTTGTGATGCGAGTTCCTTCCGCCGCTTCGAGGGGGGTGTCATTCGAACGAGTGAGTGGGGGAGTGGGTGGGGGT
>NZ_LIQX01000644.1 GCF_001418475.1 Streptomyces ossamyceticus
AGGCCTCGGCCGAGGCCTCGCCGGTAGAACTCGTCGAGGTCGACGTAGTCGCCGGGGGCGCCGAGCGGACCGCTCAGGATGTCGCCCGTGCCCTTGCCGCGCAGGGTGGAAAGACGGCGCTTGCGGCGCAGGTCGCCGGCGATGCGGTCGTAGACCTCCTCGGCGGACAGACCCTTCAGCTCGGGGTCGTACAGCAGCCCCTCGGGCATGGTGCCGACCTGCATCTCGCACAGCCAGCCGTTGATGACGTAGTCGGCGGCGACGTTGAACAGGTACGGGTCACGGGTGCCGCAGCGGTCGCCGTGGCGCAGCGCGGCGTGCAGCATCTCGTGGGCCAGGATGAACCGCCACTCCTCGTCCTCGAAGTCGCGGAGCGGGTTGATGTAGATCTCGCCCGCCGTCGCGTCGACGGCCGCGACGGCGATGTCGTGGGCGTGGGCGATGTCCGCCTTGGCGATGATCCTCATGCCGGAGGCGATGCCGCCGAGCAGGGGGTAGGAGGAGATGAACCAGCTCAGCGCCTTCTCCCAGGGCCGTTTGCGGACCGCCTCGCCGTCCAGGGAGTCACGGCGGCCACCGGCCATGTCCATCGCGGCGGACATGGTCCCGGCGAGGGCGTGGGCGAACGCGAGCTGCCAGTCGGGGAGTTGTCCCGCCCACTTCGGCCAGGTGAGCAGGATCTGGTCGGGCTCGCTGTCGGCGGTGCCGCAGCGCTCGTACACCGTGGGCAGTCCGTCGCGGCGCCACCGGGCGGCGAGTTGCTCCTCGTCGCCGTCCGGATAGGAGGTGGGAAGGTGCTCGGGGGCGTCGCCGACGGGGAAGGTGAGCAGGAAGCGGTTGACGACGACGCAGCGGGCCGCGAGGTCGAAGCGGTCGGGCTGCTCGCGTTCCCCCGTGGCGGCCGGGACGTGCCCGAAGCCGACGTGGAGGGTGGCGTGGGCGAGCGCCCACGCCCAGGTGCCGGGCGCGGCGAGCCGGTCGGGGTGGGCGTGCACCTCGCCCTCGGAGTCGACGCGGACGAGGCCGTCGCGGGGCACCAGTCGGCAGTTCTCGTCGCGGCAGTGGCTGAGCCCCATCGCGCGCAGCGCCGGGTTGGCCCGCACCAGTGCCAGGCCCGCGGAGTAGGCGGCGCCGGCGGCGTCCCGCTTCTTGCCGCCCTTGCCCTTGTGCTGTCCTCCGCCGGTCCGGCTCATCGGCGGGCCTCCACCAGCCGGGGCATGTCACGGGCCGCCTCGACCAGGAACCAGGCGGGCAGCACGGGGTGGCCGTCGGCGTCGGAGGCGATGACCGTCTGGGCGACCTCGACGGAGATCTCGGCGAGCTGCACCAGCAGGGACTTGGCACGGTACGCGGTCTGCCGGGCGTTCGCCGACATGTGCTGCTTGCTGGCGGGCAGGTCCTTGACGAGCCGGCCGCGGAAGGAGTCGGCGAGGAAGTACAGCAGGTCGCGGTCCTCCATGCGGCTCGGCCAGCGGGCGTCGCCCTTGAGGATCGCCTCGATGCCGAAGCGGCTGCGGACGACCTTGACGTAGCCGCAGAAGGCGACGGCGTGCGCGGGCGTCAGGGTGCCGTGGGCGAGGACCTGGAGGGTGTCCTCGTCGAGGCCCGGCCCGAAGGAGTGCAGCGCGTCGGAGAGCATGTGCCAGGAGCGCGGGGTGGAGAACGCCTCCTCCGTCTTCGGCGGCTTGGACCACAGGTGGTCCGGGCGGTCGGTGAGGTGGTCGACGATCCAGGGGTGGATGCCGCTGCCCGCCGCCCACACCAGCCAGTCCTTCGCGGACACCTCCAGGTGGACGTGGGTGAGCCGGTTGACGAGCGCGGAGGCGACGGGGCGGGCGAGGGCGTTGTCGGTGGCGCGGTTTCCGGCGCCGATGACGATGGAGCCCTTCGGCAGTTCGTAGGCGCCGATGCGACGGTCGAGGATCAGCGAGTAGAACGCCTTCTGGACGTCCGGGGTCGCCGCGTTCAGCTCGTCGAGGAACAGACAGTACGGCTCGTCGCGGGCGATGGCCTCCGGCGGGCAGAACACCGAGCGCCCGTCGCGGATCTGCGGTACGCCCATCAGATCCTCCGGGGCGAGCTGCGTACCCAGCAGACTCACGCACTCCAGGCCCAGCGACTCGGCGAAGTCCCGCACCAGGGAGGACTTTCCGATGCCGGGCGCGCCCCAGACGAACACGGGCCGCACGGTGGCGAGGCCCAGCAGCAACTCGGGGAGACGGGACGGGGTGACGGTGACGGCTGCCTGCAAGGGGTGGGCTCCTGGGGTTGTCCTCCGGACGGTGCGCACCAGTGTGGGCGCCTGTTCGAAGAGGCGCAGCCGATTTTTCGGGGCCGGGTGCCGCTCAGGGGTTTCGCCGGGTGCCTATGCGTCTGCCGGGTCCTGTGGATGGGCGGGTGCGGGTTCGTCCGGGCTGGTCGCGCAGTTCCCCGCGCCCCTGCGGGGCGCCTGCGCCCCCACCGGTATCTGCGGGCCGTCCGCCTCTCTCAGCCAGCGTCTGAGGACCCGGTGGATGTGCTCCGCTCCGACCAGCTCCTCGTTCTGCTCGACCGGTGCGGAGAGGGCCAGGGGGGAGAGGAGGAAGGGGCGGGACTGGCAGCCGCCGAGGCCGCCGTGGGAGCCGATCTGTTCCTCGAAGGCGAGGACCTCGCCCTCCTGGGGGTCGTACCAGGAGTTGACCATGATGTCGGCGGTGTGCGGGAAGCCGTGGGTGCGGCGTACGGAGTCGGCGGCGCCGGGTCCGAAGTCGGCCAGCGGTCCGGCACGGTCGTCGCTCAGTTCGGCGACGGGGATCTCCGAGCCGTGCGCGCCGAGGACGAGGCCGCCGTGCTCCTCGCTGCGGACGAGGACGAAGCCGACGCCGGGGTGGTTGGCGAGGGTGGACAGCAGGGCGGGGTGGCGGGCGTCGATCTCCTCCCGGCTCATCCGGTGCGGCACATCCGGGAAGGACACCAGGCCGAGGTTGCCGGAGGCGAGCACGACCGGCTCGGAGCGGCGGGCCGGGCGGTGTTCCTCGACGCCCTCCTCGACGGGGATGCGCAGGGCCGCCCGGACCGCCGAGCGGGCCTCGGCGCCGCTGTGGGTGCGCTCCGCCTTGCGCGGCACGGGCAGACCGCAGCCGGCGCGGACCAGGTTGCCGAGCGTGAGGCCGTAACGGCCGAGGAAGGTCTCGCCGGGGCTCTGCCCGTGGTCGGAGAGCAGGACGATGCGGTAGGCGCGGGGGGCGTGTTCGGCGACCTGCGCGATCAACGCGATGGACCGGTCGAGGCGTTCGAGGATCTTCTCCGCGTCCCGGCTGTGGGGCCCGGAGTGGTGGGCGACCTCGTCGTAGGCGACGAGGTCCGCGTAGATCGCGGCGCGTCCCGCGAACATGTCGCCGATGACGGCGGCGACGACCACATCGCGTTCGACGACGGTCGCGAACGCGCGGATGAACGGGTAGAGGCCGCCGCGCTTGACGCGGGGCCGCTGTTCTCGAAGGCGCGCGCGGGTGGACTGGCCGATCTCGCGCAGCACGTCGGCGGCGAAGGACATGGCGGTGCGGACCGCGTTGGCGGGGTCGGAGAAGTAGGCGAAGTACCCGGCGCGGGACCGGTTCCGCTTGCCTCGGCGGGCCGCGATGGACAGGACGAGAGCGAGCTGGTCGGCGCCGCCGCTGAAGAGGTTGCCGCGGCTCGCGCCGTCGACGGTGAGCAGGCCCCCGTCGCCGGTGCGCTCGACGGCGCGGCGCTGGAGTTCGGCGGCGCTGGAGGGGCGGTTGCAGACCATCACCTCCCGGCTCTCCTTCTCGTACCAGCGGAAGGCGGGCACGTCGTGGTTGCTGCCGTGCAGGATGCCGAGCTGGCTGGCGCCGGTCTGGCTGGACCAGTCGGTGCGCCACGGCGTGAGCCGGTGGGTGGCGCGGACGTGACCGGTGCCGGGCGCGGGCGCGCCGAGCCAGGCGGCGACGGTCGGCATCAGGCCCTTCGCGGTGGCCGCCTCCAGCACGTCGTGGCCGACGCCGTCGAGCTGGAGGAAGACGGTGCCGGGTCCGACGGTGCCGGGCGGCCCGTCGGCGTGCCTGCGGCGG
>NZ_LIQX01000645.1 GCF_001418475.1 Streptomyces ossamyceticus
CCGTTCTGCCTCCGCGCGGCGCGCACGCCGGCCACCTTGTTCGCGGCGATCTGCTCCCCGTTGCCGGATCCGCCGATGACGATGCCCAGGGAGCCGGGGTCGGCGGCCGTGCGCTCCGCCGCGCGGAGGCAGAACGGCGGGTAGTCGTCCTGGGCGTCGTAGATGTGGGGACCGCAGTCGACGGCCTCGTGACCGGCGGCCTTCAGCCACTCGACGAGGTGGTTCTTGAGTTCGTATCCGGCGTGATCGGAGCCGAGGTAGACGCGCATGGTCCGAGTGTGACACGCCTGTTTCGTCGGGGCGCGACGGGGGCCCGGCGCCCGAAAAGCGTGAGCCACACCACGGAACCTCAAGTAAACCTCAAGTAACGATCTGGATTCAAAGGTTCAGGATTCCTTTCACCTCCGATTCACTGGACCGATCTTTACGGAGGCTCACGCAGTGCCCCCCTCCGCCTCTCGTGTCCCGCTCTGACGAGAGTCACCGGGGAATGCGTGGGCAGACGCACGGAAGTCCCCACAACGGCGCAAAGGAAACTCCCCCCATGACGTCGCAGCCGACTCTGCCGACCGACACCGGCACACCAGGTTCCTCCTCTCCCCCCTCCCCCGGCCTCCACGCCGGTCTCAAGAACCGCCACCTCTCGATGATCGCGATCGGAGGTGTGATCGGGGCGGGCCTCTTCGTCGGGTCGAGCTCCGGTATCGCGACCGCCGGTCCCGGCATCCTGCTGTCCTACGCCCTGGTCGGCACGATGGTCGTGCTGGTCATGCGGATGCTCGGTGAGATGTCCGCGGCGAACCCCACCTCCGGGTCGTTCTCCGCGCACGCCGACCGTGCGCTGGGCCGCTGGGCCGGCTTCTCCATCGGCTGGCTGTACTGGTTCTTCTGGGTCGTCGTCCTCGCGGTGGAGGCGACCGCCGGGGCGGTGATCCTGGAGGGCTGGATCCCGGCCGTACCGCAGTGGGGCTGGGCCCTGATCGTGATGGTGGTGCTGACGGCCACCAACCTGGTCTCGGTGGCCTCGTACGGCGAGTTCGAGTTCTGGTTCGCCGGTATCAAGGTCGTCGCGATCGCCGCGTTCATCGTCGTGGGCGGGCTGGCCGTGTTCGGTGTGCTGCCGGGCGTGGAGGCCGAGAAGGCCGGTCTGGGCAACCTGACCGACCACGGCGGGTTCCTGCCCCACGGGCCCGGTGCCATCCTCATCGGTGTGCTGCTGGTGGTCTTCTCGTTCATGGGCAGTGAGATCGCCACGCTGGCCGCCGGGGAGACGGAGAACCCGCAGAGGGCCGTCACGAAGTCGACGAACAGCATCATCTGGCGTATCGGCGTGTTCTACCTGGGTTCGATCTTCGTCGTGGTCGCGCTGCTGCCGTGGAACGACCCCTCGATCAAGGAGAAGGGTTCCTACGTCGCCGCGCTGGACTCGCTGGGAATCGCCCACGCGGGTCAGATCATGAACTTCATCGTGTTGACGTCGGTGCTGTCCTGCCTCAACTCCGGCCTCTACACGGCCTCCCGGATGGCGTTCTCCCTGGGTGAGCGCGGGGACGCGCCGCGGTCGTTCGGGCGGACCACGTCGCGGGGTGTGCCGATGACGGCGATCCTGGCGTCGGTGGTCTTCGGGTTCGTCGCGGTGATCTTCAACTACTTCTTCCCCGAGGGCGTGTTCCTGTTCCTCGTGAACTCCTCCGGCGCGGTCGCCCTGTTCGTGTGGCTGGTGATCTGCTTCTCCCAGCTGCGGATGCGCAGGATCATCGAGCGGGAGACCCCGGAGAAGCTCGTCGTGAAGATGTGGCTGTACCCGTATCTGACGTGGGCCACGATCGGGCTGATCCTCTTCGTCCTCGCCTACATGCTCACCGACACGGAGCACGGCAACCGGGAGATCCTGCTGCTCTCGCTGCTGGTCGCGGCCGTCGTCGTCGGGATCTCCCTGGTCAAGGAGAAGATCAAGGGACAGAAGGCGGGCGCGACGCCGGAGGTCACCGACAAGGTGGGCTGAGCGGCTCGCGGTCCGCGGTCCTGCGTTCACGGTTCGTGGGTCGCGGCTCGCGCTTCGCGGATCGAGCTTGGTGGTTCGTGGTTCGTGGTTCGTCGGGAAGGGCTTCACAACGGGGTGAAGCTCTTCTCGACTTTTTTGTAGACGGGCAGGGCCCGGTCCTCGATGTCGGGGTGGTACCAGGTGGTGAGCTGGTACGACTTGCCGCCGGTGTTGAAGCCGAGGGAGCGGACGTGCCAGGGGAGTTCCTGGGCGGTGACGGTGTACTCCCAGACCACGGCCGGCTTGCCGCGGAACTCGGTCTCCTCCAGACGGATCCGCCGGTAGCCGGGGCCCTGGCTGGTGCTCTCCTCCTTCTTCTCCCACTGGACCAGGAGGTCGCCGCGGGCCAGGGACGCCTTGCCGACGATCTCCTGCCGGGCGTCCGGTGACGTGTAGTGGACCTCCGCGCCGGCGTGCACCTCGCGGGAGAAGCCGTCGGGCGGGACCCAGGCGAAGACCCCGGCCTCGGTGCGGGCGCCTGGCGGCAGCGTCGGCGGGCGGGAGGTGCCGGCGACGGTCGGGGACGTGCTCGACGGTGCCGAGGGGGTCGCCTTCCTCCTGTCGTCGGACGACGCGCCGAGCGTCGGGACGAGTACGGCCGCGAGGACTCCGGCCACGGCCACCCCGGCGGCCGCGATCAGCACCGTACGGCGCCTGTTCGGCCGGGGTTCGGCCGGCCTCGCCGGGAGCGCGGGGCCGAGCAGGTCGCCCGGCGGTGTGGGGG
>NZ_LIQX01000646.1 GCF_001418475.1 Streptomyces ossamyceticus
GGGGGCGGGCGCGGGACGGGGCGGAACAGAGTGAGTTCTGGGCCGGATGGGTCCGGGCGGAGCGCCGGCACTTCGCCGAGGACCCCTCCCGACCGTTCGCCGATCTTCTGATTCGCGGGGGAAAGGCGGGGTACGAGGTGCTGGCGGGACCTGGTGTGACTCCCCAT
The DNA here is from genome assembly GCF_001418475.1 of Streptomyces ossamyceticus. GTDB lineage: Bacteria > Actinomycetota > Actinomycetes > Streptomycetales > Streptomycetaceae > Streptomyces > Streptomyces ossamyceticus. The sequence goes on from NZ_LIQX01000646.1 coordinate 168, forward strand.
TCGAGGCTCGATCTCACTCAGGGTGACGACCCATCGGCAATGTGCTGAACTTGTGAAGAGTGGTGCCGGAGAACTTCTCCGAGTGCCCCAACTCGGCTTGACCGAGGGCCCGTACAGGTCTTACGTTCTGAATGTGCGGCCCATGGGAGCCGCCCTCCTACGCGAAGCCCCCGGTTGTTCCCCCGTGATCGGGGGCTTCGTTCTGCCCTCGGCCGGTCTCCGGGCCCCTTTCCTCGCACGTTTCCTTCACCCTCGGTCACCGTGCGCTATGCGCCCCGTCTGCTCCCACCTCGCAATTCGAGCCCTGCGGCACCCTTCGAAGGGCGCCCGACCCGCAGGTACGATGCCCTGGGTGCGACCTTCGGACGGTTGCGGCAACGTGACCCAAGCAACTCCCGTCCGCGGCACAGCGGTTCGAGAAGGCTGCCGACGGGCACCGGCCCGTTCGGTTTCCACACGGGGGCACGGTTTGTGGGGGACGTGATGGACTTCGGCTCGCGGGGCCCCGAGGCTCCGGCCGACCTCGCCTGGCTTCGAGGCGTGGACGCCTACACCATGGGCGCGTATCCGCAGGCGGAGGAGGAGTTCCGCGCCGCGGTGCGGATGGATCCGGGCATGGCCGACGGCTGGCTCGGGCTGCACGCGCTGCGGGTGGACACGACGACCGCCCTGCTGCGGATGTTCCGGCACCGGGAGCGCTTCGGTGAGCAGCGGGCCCGCCATCGGCGCACCCTCAATTCCTGGTACTGGCTCGGCTGGTGGGTCCAGCCGGTCCTGGAGACCCCGCGCGACCTGCTCCTCGCCCATGCCTCGCACTGGCTGGACGGACGTCACGTCCCCGAACTGGACCGGGCCCTCGCGGGGCTGCCGCCGGTGGACGCCGACTCCCAGGTGCGCTTCCTGCACGCCTGCCGCGCCTACCTCGTCAAGGACTGGGAGCAACTGGTCCGGCACACCGATCCCCTCCTCGACGATCCCCTGCTCGGAATCGAGGCCGGCCTCTTCGGCGGCATGGCCCGGGTACGCCTGGAGACGTACGGGCAGGCCGAGCCGCTGCTGTCCGCGGCGCTGATGCGCTGCCGCAGCGAGCAGCCACAGCGCAAGGAACTGCGGTACTGGCTGGCCCGCGCCCACGAGGGGACCGGGCGCAGCGCCGCCGCGCTGCCGCTCTACCGGGCCGTGCACCGCGTCGACCCTGCCTTCATGGACACCTCCGCGCGGCTCGCGGCCATCGCCGAGGGCGACGGGTACGACGACGCGGCGGACCTCGCGGCGATCGCGCTCGCCGGGATCGGGCAGGACGCACTCGACGGCGGCGACGGCCTGGACCCGCTCTTCGACGCCGAGGGGCGGGACCTGAAGCTCTCCGATCCGGACCCCGTGCCGCCGGGCGGGCTGCCGCCCGAGGCGGGCGACACCTTCGTACGGCAAAAGTCCGTGGTGCGGATCGATCCGCTGCCGGCCGGGCCGACCGATCCCGAACTGCTGGAGGAGGCGCTCGCCGAGCTGGAGCGGATGGTCGGCCTGGAACCGGTCAAACGGCAGGTCAAGGCGTTGTCCGCGCAGCTGAACATGGCGCGGCTGCGGGCCGGGCAGGGGCTGCCCGTGCAGCCTCCCAAGCGGCACTTCGTCTTCTCCGGGCCGTCCGGGACGGGGAAGACGACCGTCGCCCGAATACTGGGCCGGGTCTTCTACGCGCTCGGGCTGCTGGGCGGCGACCATCTGGTGGAGGCCCAGCGTGCGGATCTCGTCGGCGAGTACCTCGGCCAGACCGCTGTGAAGGCCAACGAGCTGATCGACTCGGCGATCGGCGGGGTGCTGTTCGTGGACGAGGCGTACTCCTTGTCCAACTCCGGGTACGGCAAGGGGGACGCGTACGGCGACGAGGCGCTTCAGGTGCTGCTGAAGCGGGCCGAGGACAACAGGGACCATCTCGTGGTGATCCTCGCGGGGTACCCGGAGGGGATGGACCGGCTGCTCGCCGCGAACCCCGGACTGTCGTCGCGGTTCACCACGCGGGTCGACTTCCCGTCCTATCGGCCGCTGGAGCTCACCTCGATCGGTGAGGTGCTCGCCGCGGAGAACGGGGACATGTGGGACGAGGAGGCGCTGGAGGAGCTGCGCTCCATCGCCGGGCATGTCGTCGAGCAGGGGTGGATCGACGAACTGGGCAACGGGCGGTTCCTGCGGACGCTGTACGAGAAGAGCTGCGCGTACCGGGATCTGCGGCTGTCGGGGTATCCGAGCGTGCCGACGCGGGACGATCTGTCGACGCTGCGGCTGCCGGATCTCATGCAGGCGTACGGGGAGGTCTTGTCGGGGCGGGGGCCGCAGGATCCTTCCGGTCGGTGAGCTCCGGGGGCGCCTTGGGGCT
>NZ_LIQX01000647.1 GCF_001418475.1 Streptomyces ossamyceticus
GTGGGGGGGCGTGGGGCGGCGTCGGAGCGTGCGAGGCGGCACAGAAAGGAACAGAATCGTTCGGCATATCGCACAAGATCAGTCACTCCGAACGGCGAAAAGGTAAGGGCGCGCCCTCGGGAGGTCAACGGGTCCGACGAGATGGGAGAAAGCGATTTCCATCGCTCCTCGGTGCTCTGTTCGCGGGGCGGGCGCGGATTTCTGTTATCGGGTGGCGTCCCCGCCGTCTCCGAAGGCGTGCGTAGCCATATCCACAAGACAGCGGCAACCGCCGGAGCCCTGGCGGTCACCGCCCTGATGCTCGGTGCCCCGACCGCGACCGCCGCCCCCCGTGATGCGACCGCCGACGTGCTGGCGGGCCGGGACGTCCGGCTCGACGGCGACACGGTCGTGACCGTGCCACCGGGGAAGACGACCTACGACGGGACGTTCAGCGGCACCGGGACGCTCACCGTGCGGGGCACCGGGACCCTGATCCTCACCAGGGACAGCGAGTTCACCCTGCCCAAGTCCCGGCAGCGGCAGGTCGTCAAGACGCTCGGCGGCAACCACCCGTACGTCACGGTCACGAACCCCGACCCGCCGGCCGTGACCGTCGCGAGGGGCGCGACCCTCCAGTACGGGAACGGCGGCCGGACCGGGCTGATCGGGAACTTCCCGTACAACACGCCGGCGTTCCGGCTCAACCAGGACAACATCAGGGTCGACGGCACCCTGCGGCTGGCGTTGAAGGACGTCCAGTACAACCTGGGCACCATCAGCGGCTCGGGGCTGATCAGCCAGCCGAGGTTCCTCTGGGCCACCTGGGACCTGTCGGGCACCCACCCGTTCACCGGTGTCATCGACAACGGGACGCAGCTCAACGCGGGCGCCCCGGAGTACGCGACCTCGCTCCCCGGCGTACGCAAGATCCTCAACCAGGGCACCTGGACGGTGGACACACCCCTGGGGCAGACCGTCACTCAGGGCATGGACTTCTACCAGCGCGAGTACGGCAGCGACATCAACGTCCAGTCCCGGCCCGGCAGCAAGGTGATCCTCACGGGCCAGTACAGCTGGTCGAACCAGGGCGGGGACACCAACCCCTCGCTCAGTGACCCCGCCCTGAACTGGACGCCCGCGCGGAAGAACGTCAACAAGCGCGGCACCAACATCAAGGGCGCCAACGTCCAGTGGGGCGACGGCACCACGAACAAGATCTTCATGCCGGGCACCGCCGAGACGGTCTACATCAACCTCCTCGCCGCCCGCTCCCGCTCGCTGCTGACCTTCGACTACAACGGCCCGGTCACCCTGGGTGCCCCCATCGGCGGCGGCAGGTTCCACGACACCCTGTCCGCGCCCGGCGCGGGGGACATCGTCATCAAGGGCACGAAGGGCAACGACGTCACCTTCGCCGCCGTCCAGTACTACAACGGCTCGACGACGATCCAGAAGAACGCGGTGCTGCGGCTGGGCAGCGGAAAGCGGGGCGGCGACGGCGGGCTGTACACCAAGGGCGACCTGTACAAGGTCGTCGACGACGGCGCGCTGATCGTCCGGAACGTCGCCAAGCCCGTGACGCTGTCCAGGATCGCCGGCCGCGGCTCGTTCACCCAGTCCGGCGCCGCGACGACGACGCTGACGGGCAGCGGAGTGACGTACACGGGGCTGACGACCGTCACCAAGGGCACGCTCGCGCTCCGCTCGGGTGCCACCCTGGCGCGCAGCAAGGGGATCCGGCTCACCACGGCGGGCGCACGGCTCGACGTGGGCACGGCCGGGCTGACGGTGAACCGCTCCCTCTCCGGCAAGGGCACGGTGCGGGGCTCCGTGACCAACGCCGGCGCGGTCGTGGCGGGCCTGCGGGTGACCGGCGGCTACACCCAGACCGGGCGGGGCCGACTGGTGCTGCGCGAGCGGCCGTTGAAGGTGTCCGGGGCGGTACGGCTGGCGGGCGAGCTGGACTTCGCGGCCCTCGGCGCCGTCGGCGGCCCCGGCGAGATGGTCACCGTGATCGACCACACCGGCAAGGGCGGCGTCACCGGCACGTTCAAGGGTCTGCGCGAGGGCGCGAAGGTGAAGCTGGCCGACAACACCTACCGGATCAGCTACCGGGGTGGCGACGGCAACGACGTCGTGCTGACGGCGGCGAAGGCGTCCGCGTCGCCGAAGACCAGGTCCGCGGCGGACACCGGTACGGCCCCACAGGGCCCCGACACCCTGAACACGAGCGCCTCGGCCGACAGCGGGTTCAGCTGGTGGCCGTACGCCCTGGCCGTCGGTCTGCTCTGCGCCCTCGCCGTACCGATGAGCAGGCGCCGCGGCAGGAACCGCCGACGGGGAGGCGGCCGCCACGCGGCGACGGGCTGAGCCCGGCCTACGGCTGCACGTCGAGTCGCACGAGCGCACCGATCTCCACGAGCTGGTCCGGCAGCGCCAGGTCGGCGACGCCCATGACCGTGCTGGTGGGCCGGTGCCCCCCGAAGTACTCGGCGTGCAGCCGCGCCGTCGTGTCGAAGTTCTCCCGCAGGTTCCTCACCAACACCGTGGTCTCCACGATCTGGCTCCGCTCGGCCCCGAACTGCTTCAGCACCAGGTCGAGGTTCTCCAACGTGGTGCGGACCTGCGTTTCGAAGTCGTCCGCACCCACGAAGGTCCCGTCACGGTCGTGGGACAGCTGCCCCGACACGTAGACGGTGTCACCGACCTGCAGGGCCTGGCTGTACCCGTACAGCGCCTCCCACGGCATGCCGAAACCGAATGCCTCCGCCTGAGAACTCATGACTCACTCCCTGGAACGGTGCGGGACCGTCGGATGCGAACCGGCCCCTCGACGGCCGAAGTTAGCGTTTCGTCCGGACGACACGTGTCCGGCAGCGAAGGAGGTGTGTTCTCTGCGCGCACAGTTGGCAGGATCGGCCCATGAGCGAGCAGTCGGTGACCCTGACCAGGATCACGCCGGAGGACTGGCAGGCCGTCCACACGTGGGCCGGCCTGCCGGAGGCCTGCCGTTTCCAGCCCTGGGGTCCCAACACGGAGGAAGAGACACGCGCCTTCGTGACGGCGGCGGCCGGGGCCTGGTCGAGCACGCCCCGGCTCAGGTTCGCCCATGTGGCGCGCCTGGGTGACGACGTCGTGGGGATGGGCGAACTGCACATCCGCAACCGCAAGCACGGCCAGGGCGAGATCTCCTACGTCGTGCATCCGCGGGTGTGGGGCAGGGGCATCGGCACGGAGATCGGCCGCCTCCTTCTCGCGTACGGCTTCGCCGAGTTGGGGCTGCACCGGATCCACGCCACCTGTGACCCGCGGAACACCGGCTCGTCCCGCGTGTTGAGCAAGCTCGGCATGACCTACGAGGGCCATCTGCGCCACACCGCGCGAATCCGGGACGGCTGGCGGGACTCCCTGGTGTTCAGCGTGCTGGAGGAGGAATGGGGTGCGCGGGACGCAGCCGCCCGAGCCTAGTGCCGCGGCACTAGGCGACGGTGTCCGCGTCCTCGGGCGTCTCCTGCCGTCCTCGCAGCCACACGTAGACCGGGATGCCCGCGAAGAGGAACAGGGCGCCCTGGTAGACGGCCGCGTAGCCGGCGCCGGCGATCAGCCAGAAGGAGAAGGCGAAGGAGAGGCCGGCGACGATCAGGTCGCGGACCAGGCCGGCGGGGCGCACGCGCTCGCGGGTGCCGCGGGCCAGCCAGTACAGCTGGGCGGCGGCCGAGAGCAGGTACGGGACACAGCCGGTGAACGTGGTGATGAGGACGAGCACACGGAACGCGGTGTCCGGGTCGTCCGCGTAGTTCACGACGATGAGGATCGTGCCGAGGACCGCTGTGGCGAGGACGCCGAAGCCGGGCACCCCTCCCTTGCCGAGCCGGGCGAACGGCTTCGGGAAGAGACCGTCGCGGGCGGCGGCGTACGGCATCTGCGCGCTCAGCAGGATCCAGCCGTTGAGGCAGCCGACGATCGAGGCGACGGCGACCAGCGAGATCACGGTGCCGCCCCAGCTGCCGCCCGCGATCGAGTCCACGGCGTCGGCGAACGGGGCGCCCGACTCGATCAGTTCCTTGTGCGGGACGAGACCGAAGACGGCGACCGTACCGAGGATGTAGACCACGGCGGAGGCGACGGTGCCGAGAACGCTGGCGCGTCCCACGGTGCGCTCGGGGTCGCGGACCTCGCCGGCGCTCACGGCGGCCGACTCGACGCCGAGGAAGCTGTACAGGAGCAGGGCGGCGGAGGCGGCGATCGCGCCGGGGACGCTCTCCCCGGAGGCGTTGAACGGGCCGTAGTTGTCGGTGTCGATGAAGAACAGACCGATCGTGGCGACCAGCAGCAGCGGCACGAACTTCAGGACGGTCGAGACGACCTGCACCGCGCCGACGTAGCGGGTGCCCGCGAAGTTCGCGGCGGCCGGCAGCCACAGCGCGGCCAGGGCCACCAGGGCGAGGACGACCTTGCCGTCGCCCAGGGGTATCAGCACGTCGACGTAGCCGACGACGCCGACGGCGAGGGCCGCGATGCTGACCCAGCACATCGTCCAGTACGACCACGCCGACAGGAAGCCCGCGAAGGGGCCGAAGGCGTCGCGCGGGTAGACGTAGAGACCGCCGGTGACCGGGCTGCGCCGGGCCAGCCTCCCGAACAGCAGGGCCAGCAGCACGGCCGCCACGGAGAGGACGACGAACGCGACCAGGCTCACCGTGCCGTACGGGGCGACGGCGGCGGGGAGCGTGAAGATGCCGCCGCCGATGATGTTGCCCATGACGAGGGCGGTGGCCGCGGCGAGACCGAACTTGCGGCCGGCGGGTGCCAGGGCGGTGGCCGGCGCGGCACCGGCGTCGGCGGTCCGGGCGGCGGAGTCGCCCGCTTCGGGCCCGGCGGCCGGGGACGGCTCGGGCTCTGCGGCCTCGGGGGTGCTCGTGCTGCTCATGGCGGTTCCCTGGGGATGGGGAGGGGTG
>NZ_LIQX01000648.1 GCF_001418475.1 Streptomyces ossamyceticus
GGAACGGAACGGAACGGAACGGCCGGTTCGGCACCGCTGAGCCGCGCCACCCCGGTCATGGGGCCACCCTGGTCACGGGGCCACCCCGCTCACATGCCACCACCCGAAGGGCACACCACCCGAAGGGCACACCAGCAGCCGGGAGCGACCGGCGGGCTGGCCATAAGATCCGAATATGGCTATTGCCTCAGTTTCACCCCCCTCCCAGCCCGGCGGCGGCGCTGTCTCCCGACGGGCCGCCGGGGGCGCGGTCTGGTACCTGCGGGTCGTCGCGTTCGTCAACTTCCTCGGGGCCGTGTGGGTGTCGCTGGGGCAGGACGTTCGGCGGCACAACACCGACGACTACTTCACGCCGTATCTGCTGACGGCAGGGTTCGCGACCGGCGTGTTCACGACGTTCCTGGCGATCACCATGCGACGCCGGAAGCGGGCGGCGTGGATCCTGAACATCGTCCTGAGCACGCTGGTCCTGCTGCTGTTCGTCTTCGCGATGGCCTTCGAGGACCTCAGACGGCACCCGCAGAACTGGGTGTCGCTCACCCTGACCGCGGCGTTCGTCGCGTCCCTGGTCGTGGGGCGGCGGGAGTTCTACGCCAAGGGCGACCGGTCGAACCCCAGACTCGCGGCGGCCGTCGCGCTCGGCGGCCTCCTGGGCTGTTCGCTGCTCGCGGCGCTCCTCGTCACCGTCACCAACGAGGCGGCCGACGAGCACCTCTCGACGTTCTGGGACCGCTGGGCGTACGGGGCCCTGCGGCTGGTGTCGGTGGCCTCCGACGACTCCGACTTCGCGGGGGTCAGCGCCCCCACCTGGGTGGACGTCACCATCAACGTGCTCAGCACCCTGCTGGTCCTCGCCGTGTTCTACGCCGCCTTCCGCTCCCGCAGGGCCGTCGACCCGATCACCGAGGACGACGAGAACAGGCTGCGGGCCCTGCTGGAACGGCACGGCGACCGGGACTCCCTCGGATACTTCGCGCTGCGGCGGGAGAAGAGCGTCCTCTGGTCGCCGACGGGCAAGGCGGGCATCGCCTACCGGGTGCTGGGCGGTGTCTCGCTGGCCTCCGGCGACCCGATCGGCGATCCGGAGGCATGGCCCGGCGCCATCGGGCCGTGGCTCGTCGAGGCCCGGGTGCACGGATGGATCCCTGCGGTGATGGGCGCGGGGGAAGAGGCCGGGACCGTGTACGCACGGCACGGACTCGACGCGCTGGAACTCGGGGACGAGGCCGTCGTCGACACCGCCGAGTTCACCCTCGACGGGCGGGCCATGCGGAGCGTACGGCAGGCGTACAACCGGGTCCGGCGGGCCGGGTACACCGTGCGGATCCGGCGGCACGCGGACATCCCGGACGACGAGATGGCCGCTCTGCTGGAGCGGGCCGACGACTGGCGGGACGGGGCCACCGAGCGCGGGTTCAGCATGGCGCTCGGACGGCTCGGCGACCCGGCGGACGGGCAGTGCGTGATGCTGGAGTGCGCCGACGAGGGCGGTGAGCTGCGGGCCCTGCTGTCCTTCGTGCCGTGGGGGCCGCACGGGCTCTCCCTCGATCTGATGCGACGGGACCGCGACGCCGACAACGGGCTGATGGAGTTCATGGTCATCGACCTCCTCCAGCGGGCCGAGGAGATCGGGATCACGCAGGTCTCGCTCAACTTCGCGATGTTCCGATCAGTCTTCGAACGTGGCGCGCGCCTCGGCGCGGGACCGGTCCTGCGGCTGTGGCGGTCGCTGCTCAGCTTCTTCTCCCGCTGGTGGCAGATCGAGTCGCTGTACCGGGCCAACGCCAAGTACCGGCCCATCTGGGAGCCGCGGTTCCTGCTCTTCGAGAAGAGCGCGGACCTGCCGCGCATCGCCGTCGCCGCGGCCCGCGCGGAGGGCTTCCTGGAGGCGCCGGGACTGCCGAAGTGGCTGCACCGCAGGCACCTGGAGTCACGCCGGTGACCGCGTAAGGGGACGGGCGTCCGGCGACGGACGCGCGGGCACCCGCGTGGGGACCCGGCGTACGGAACAGACGCACGGGACATGGGGACGAGGACGTACACAGATGCGGGCCGGCGGATGAACGGGGTGGCCCGGGCGGCCCACGCCGAGTGGGGGGCGTTGTACGACACCCTGCGCCCGGTCCTGACGCGACGGCTGCGGGCCGTGCCGATGACCGTCGCCGCCGTCGGTCTGGCGACCGTCGTCCACCTCGTGCACCGGCAGTCCTGGGGCTACGGGTTCATCGAGGACGTGGGCGCCGTACGGGCCGAGGACCCGCTGTGGCTGGCGCTGCTGCGGACCCCGCTCTCCCTGTTCGTCCCGGCGCTGGACCTGCCCGTGTGGGGTGCGCTCGCGCAGATCCTGCTCGTGTTCGGGATCGCGGAGATCTGCCTCGGGAAGCGGCGGACGCTGGCCGTGGCGTGTCTGGCGACGCTGGCCGGCACGCTGTACGCGCGCGTGGGCATCGCGCTCGGCCCGGACGTCCCCTTCGTGGGGCTGCCCGCCTCGGACGCCCAGGTCGTCGACACCGGGCCGTCGGCGGCCGTGGTGGGGCTCGCGGTGTTCCTCGGGTGGCGATTCCGGGCGTACGTCACGGCGGGCGCGGTCGTCGTGGCGATGGTGGTCGAGGTGCTGGTCAAGGAGAACCTCGCGGGCAAGGAGCATCTGGCGGCGATCGCGGCCGTGCTGGCGCTGTGCGGGCTGCTGGCCGCGCGTCAGCGGCGTTCCGCCCGGTCGGGCGGGGGCGCCGGCCCGGAGGGCAGGTCCGGGGTGCCGCCGATCCAGTCCTGAAGACGGCGGCTCGGTCCCGACCAGCGGCGGTCGTGACGGTAGGACCGCAGCAGGGCCCTGGCGCGGGCGCGCGGGCGGCGACGGTAGAAGCGGCGGGCCCAGGCGGAGGTCGGGCGGGCCAGGCGGACGGCTCCGACGACGGCGACGATCGGGATGATCACCCCGAAGATCGCCGTGCGGGCCTTGCCCTTGCTGAGGGCGACCAGGGCGATGAAGAAGTTCGTGCCGATGGTGAGCAGGGCGGCGCCCCGGTCCTGGAGCTCCTCCTCGCTGAGGTCGTTGACGCCGAAGGGCAGGAAGCCGCTGAGGACGAGGCCCACCAGGGCCGCCGTCAGCACCACCACCTCGACGCTCTTGCGGCCCTCCTCCGACCAGTACACGTCGTCGAGGTGCAGGATCAGCGCGAACTCGTCCAGCACCAGCCCGGCGCCCATGCCGAAGATCACGGCGGAGAACAGCGAGCCGAAGCCGGGCCCGTCGGAGGCCACCGAGCCGAAGCCGCCGGCGACGGTGAGGAGGACACCGGGGACGACATGGTGGATGTGGACGCCGCCGCTGCCACTGATGTTGCGGAAGGGGCCCTTGCCGGCCCGGATGAGACGGGTGATGAGCCGGGTGATCAGGAAGGTGAGGACGAACGCGGTGAGCGCGAGAAGCAACGGCAGTTTGCCCGGCTCGGTGATGTTCCGTTCCCACCAGTGACCCATAGGGGCACTTTATGTGGATACGCCCCGACTGCCTCGCGCAGTGCTGCCGTTCGGGCCTCCCCTGCCCCTCGGGCGCCGCTCTCGCCCCACCGCCCGCCGGGTAGCCTGCGCCGGTGTCCACGACCCCGGCGCCCGCGCCCACCCTCTCCGACGGCCTGCGTTTCGCCTTCGGCACCCTGACCGTGCTGCCGGTGCGGGTGCCCCGGTGGGACCGCGACGCCGCGCGTGTGGGGATGCTGTGCGCGCCCGCCGCCGGGCTGGTGGTCGGCGCCGCCGCGGCCGCGCTCGGCGGGCTGCTCCTGTTCCTGGGCGCGGGCCCCCTCCTCGCCGCCGTGGCCGGGGTCGCCGTACCGGCCGTGCTCACCCGGGGACTGCATCTGGACGGGCTCGCGGACACCGCCGACGGGCTGGGCAGCGGCAAGCCAGCCGAGGACGCGCTGCGGATCATGAAGCAGTCGGACATCGGTCCGTTCGGCGTCATCACCCTCGTCCTCGTCCTGTTCGCCCAGGTCGCCGCGCTCACCGAGGCGTACGGGGAGTCCTGGGTCCTGGGCACGGTCGCGGCCGTGGTCGCGGCGACCACGGCCCGGCTTGCCCTGACCCTGGCCGCCCGCGCCGGCGTTCCGGCCGCCCGGCCCGAGGGGCTGGGGGCGGCGGTGGCGGGGGCCGTGCCGGTGCGGGGCGCGGTGCTGGTGGCGGCCGTCGTGGGGGGCGCGGCGGCGGGCGCGGGCGCGCTCCTCGGGCCCTACGACCTCGCCCGTACGGTGCTCGCGGTCGTCGTCGGCATCGCCGCCGCCGAGTCGCTGCTGCGGCACAGCACGCGGCGGTTCGGCGGGGTGACCGGCGATGTGTTCGGGGGGCTCGCGGAGACGGCGGCGACGGCGGCGCTGGTCGTGT
>NZ_LIQX01000649.1 GCF_001418475.1 Streptomyces ossamyceticus
CCCCCGGCCTGGCCTCCCAGCACCCCAACTTCACCCAACAGCCCCACCCCACCGTCTTCCTGGACGCCACCACCGGCACCCTCGTCCACCGCGACCACACAGTCCGCCTCGACCTGGGCGACCGATCGGCCGCAGCCATCCTGACCGCCGTCTTCCACGCCGTCCCCGACACCATCCAGCGCATCTACATCACCGCCGGGGCACCCTGGCACCGCGACGCCGACCGCTACCCCTACCTCCGGGACGCTGTCGCCGCCTGGCTGAACGCGCCCACGCCCGGCTGNNCGGCCGCGGCCGTGACCGAATGGCCGGACACTTCGTCCACGCCCGCAACCCCGTCGCCCGCTACCAGCGCACCAGCGGTGACCACCACGTCGAAATCCGAAGCGTGGGGGAGTGGTTCGACCTCGACCAAAACGACCACCCCGGCATCGTCCGCGACGCATTCCGTCTGTTGTGGGAAGAACTGCGCCGCCACTTCAGCGACGCCGTCATCCTCGGCTCGCCCTCCCAGACCGGCCGGGACCTGTGGACCCGCACCATCCCCCGCCGGGGCAAACACGCCGACGGCTTCCCCGTCCTGTCCGAGGAACTGCGCGGCCTGCTGCACGCCACCGCAGGACAGGGCCGGAACGAACTCCTCACCCCCCCACGCATCCCCGAGCAACTGCCCGCGCTGATCGAATACGATCGCACCTTCGCCTACGCCAAACACACCTGGAAATCCCCGGTCGGAGCCCCCCGCCGCGTCACTGGCAAAACGTTCGCCTCCTGGTCGGCCAAAGAACAGCACGACGCCCTCTACGGCTGCGGCCACTGGCACATCCGCGTCACCGTCCCCGACGGCTGGAACCACGTCGGCCTACTGCCCGCCCCCGCCCCCGGCGAGCGCGCCTGGCACTACCCGGCTGCGCCCGGCACCACCTTCACCACCTGGGCCGGCGGACCCGAAGTCCACACCGCCCTGACCAATCCCATCCAGCCATGGAAGGTCGAAATCCTCGACGGCATCCTGTGGGAGGCGGGCAAACCGCTCGACGAATGGTCCAAGAAGCTCAAGGAGACCTGGACCAACCTCTCCGCCCAGGCCCACTTCCAAGGCGACGCCCAGCAGGCCCGGGCCGCTCACCTCGCCTCCCGCGCGGTGCGCTCCATCCTGCTCTACGGCATCGGCTCCTTCGCCCAGCGCCCCCGCATGGTCACCGGCACCACCCCCCGCAGCATGGAACGCGACGTACCCCCAGACGCCGAGATCATCGGCTTCGACGACGAAGTGATCACCTGGCAGAGGCCCACCGGCTTCGCCCGCGACCCCAACGCCCACCCCGAATGGGCCGCCGCTATCTGGTCCGCCGCACGCGCCGCCCTGCTCACCCAATACCACCGCGCCGACAACACCCACGCCGGAGCCCTGCACACCGCCCCCGGCACCGTGGTCGCCTTCCGCACCGATGCCCTCTACCTCACCCAGCCCCAGAACTGGCCCTACCACCACCACCCCGGCGACTACCTCCTCAAAGGCCACCTCACCGGACCCGTCGACGCCCCCACCAGCGAAGAAGAACTCCTCGCCCTGCGCGACACCGGCCGCCAAGCCCTCACCACCCCACCGGACAACACCTGATGCCACCCCGACGCCGTCAACCAGCCCCCCGGCCCACGCTCAACGAAGCCGCCCGACTCGCCGACCGACTCCAGCAAGCCGGCTACACCAAACGCGACATCGCACGCATCATCGACCGCGACCCCTCCCTGGTCTCGCAGTTCTACACCAAGAACAAAGGCGCAGCCTTTACCACTGCCCTCCGCGCAGCCCTCACCGCCATCGAGACCGGCGGCATCACCGACCTGCCCGAACTCGCCGCCATCGCCGCCCGCCACACCCAGCGGCGCACCACCGCCTCCGGTACCCGTGCCCGGGTGCGCGGCAAAGCCGTCCTCATCACCCCCACCGGCTCCGGCACCGGCCGCGTCGGAGCCCAGGCCATCGTTTCTGGCTCCGCCCGCCTGCGCCCCCTGATCGCCGAAGCCGCCCGCCGCGGCCTGCGCCTGGCCTTCACGGTCCGCCTGGCCAAGACCGCCTACCTGCACCCCTCCGGCAGCCGCACCGACTCACCCGGCATCCGCCGCGACGTCATCCAGCGCGCCGACCACACCGAAGAACGCTCCTACGGCTCCTCCCAGACCGGAGGCTTCGACGCCACCGACTTCGCCCGCCGCGTCAACGCCGCCAGCGGCGACGTCACCGCAGCCGTCCACCAATGGCTGGTGGAAACCGGCCGCATCCACCCGGACGCCCACATCCTCCACCTCGAAGTCCGCACCTGGCGCCCGCGCTGACGGACCCGACCCGGCACACCCACAACCCCCTGGCACCCCCTCGGACAGACGTACCCGCGACGGACAGCGGTAAGTTGAACACCATGGTGCTGTCGTCGGGGGAACGCGTGAGGGCCGCAGTCGCTGCCCTCATGCAGTTGACGGGGGAGACACAGGCCGATCTCGCTGCGGCGCTGGGAGTCAGCCAGGCACAAGTCAGCCGCCGCCAAGCCGGCACTGCGGCATGGCCCTTGGACGACTGCGACCGAGTGGCAGCCCACTACGCCATTGACGTACTTGACCTCTTGGCCGGCCCCACCCGCGCGTGCGAAGGCCTGCCACCAACGCGTCGACGCACCCCTCAGCGTCAGTAGCCGCACCCAACTCCGATCATCCGCAACTGAAGTCCTGGTGGATCTTCCGCCGGGCTCATTGCAGTTTCAACCGCCTGTCGTCAATCTCCGCCGCCACCCTCGCCCTTGAGCGCCTACGCTGAGAACGCTCATTGACCGAACCTGAAATTCCGCCGTACGTCATCCAGCGACTTCTTGTCGATGAAGTAGAAGATAGCTGCCTCACCAAGCGCCTTAGTGCCGGCTACCGCTACCGCACCGGATGCCGCATTCCCCGCCACCGGGATGACTTTCAGGATCCCTCGGGCGATTTCACGCAGAGCGAATCCGGCGCCGATGTTCCCTCCGAGGCCGACGAGTAGTTCTTTTGAGGCAGCTACGGATACCTCGCTTCCGGAAATGTATGCAATCATGATGATCATGGTTGCCTGGATGCCCGTGAGTACCGGCATATCGGCTACCGGTATAGGAGTAGCCCCCACGGCCCCACAGATGACGGAGGTGGCCGTAACTATCCTTTTTGCCAGCCTTTTCTGTACCTTGCGAAACTGCGCCAGGCGTGCGAATTCGATCTGGGCATTGTCAGGCAGTACTTCTTGTATCTTGATGGCCAGAAGATCGATGTTCCATCGATAGTCCCTTCTCTTGTTGATCCTTCCCTGACTATCGAAGAAGAGAAGCGCTGATGTCGGCACCACGTCACAGGCGACATGCTGGGACAGGTATGCATTGCGGTCGAGATGCTCCAGAAGGACCGACGCTGCCTCGTTGACGTTCCGTTGCTTCTCCTCGTCATCTTCATCGTGCGGTGGGAAACGGATGTCGCTCGGATGAAGCCAGTCACACTGGGTGAGGATCGGAATGATCTTTATGTCTGTCTCGTGGATGCGTGCAGTTTCCCGGTGAACTCGTTCGAGGATGGCCAGATCCTCGGCTATCGCCGTATCTACGTCCGTCGCCTTCACAAGAAAGGCGATGACATCCGGGCATGCTTCCCCGACAGCGGTGAGCAGGGATTCTTCTGCTGATTCTGCGGGGTCGTCCTCTTCGGGGGCTGAGCTTTCCTGCACTCCTCGGGTATCCAGGATCTGAACCTCGCGCCCACCGATGGTGCAGATCTCCCATTGAGCCGTTCCCGTGGTCGTGCGCACCGGCCCGATCTTGCGTACAGGTGACCCGAAAAGCGCGTTAGTCAGAGCAGATTTCCCTGCTCCGCGTCGACCGTAAAGCATCAACCTAGGGCTTCGCCGCTCCTGAAGCATGCTCAGCAGCAGCTGAATTTCAGCCTGCGCCTTACGGCGCACCTTATCGGGCAGCACGTCCAACGCATCCAGCAGCAGGTTCAGTGTCCGGTTCAGGTCTTCGCTCGAACCGTCTCGATCATCGCCAGTCAACTGTCGCGCCTCCAGATAGAGTGACATTTCGTGGTGGGCTTGAGAGATGTGATGCCTGCGGCGATTCCTGGTTTCCCCAAGGAGAGAACCGTGGATCGGATAACACGAAGATTATCGGTCGTCACGGCGGCTGTCACCGGTGCTTCTGTCTAGCCGTGCACTGTGCCCGCGGATGCAACAAATTGAGTGATGATTTGCTCAGTCGTTGACCACGTTCAATCTGACTAAGTCGAGATTACGCAAATCTCAACATGACTGCTCGGAGAGCTCATTCCACCCTCAGGGACAACTGGCTCCGGCCACCGGTGACAGCCAGTGACCATCCTGTCCTTCGGAGGTGGGCCGATCTCGGCGACCGTGAGGCGGCCTTACGGATCGACCCGGGGGAGTGCAACTACGACCGGCAGAAGCCCCTGTGCCACCCCTCCTGCGGCGGCGCTGGCGAGGCTCCCAGTCTGGACCGTTGCCGCAGCGCCTGTGTGAACATCGCCCGTACCGACCACCATGCGGACCAGATGCTGGCCGTCGCCGAAAACCTGCGGATGCAGGCCCTGTCCCTGTTGGTTCCCGAGCCGATGGCCGAGCGGCTCCGGTCCAAGGCCGAACACCTGGAGAAACTTGCCGCCCAGCACCGGGCCACGCGCATCACCCTTGAGGATGAGGACGACGAGTGAGTGAGGATCGCACCGCCGAACGCAAGAGCATCCGTGCGGCCATCGATCGGCTGTTGGTCGGCACCCCGCTCAGGTCGGACGGGGCTTTGACCGTCGTCTCACTCGCCGCCGAGGCCGACGTCAAGAGGCACGTGCTCACCCACCGGCACACCGACCTCACGGTTCGGTCGCTTGGGAGTAGCCGTCGGCCTGTTCCAGGAGCCGCCGGTTGAAGGGGCGACCGAGGGGGCGACGGCTACTGTTCGTGAGTGTGGTCTCTGGTGTCGGGGATGTCGATGAGAGCAGGGGGAGCGGCACCGCAACACGCTCAGACTTGACAGGGAAGCACGTCGGGCCGGGGCACGGTGTATGCGGTACCTATGGCTGGCCGTGTCGGCGTGGCCTCCACCATCGGCTGTGTCCGGTCTGTTCGGCGGCTGCCACCGCTTGAGTGAGGTGGTTACGGCTGGTGAGGGTATCGGGGTGATTTGGGCCCAGAGTGCGTTCGCGGTCGGTGAGGTTACGGCGGTGCAAGTCGGCGGCTTGCTGGTGCTGGCCTAGGTGGCTCAGGGCGGTGGCGAGGTTGTGGCGGCTGCCAAGGGTGTGGGGGTGGTCGGGACCGAAGACACGTTCGCAGTCGGCGAGGTTGTGGCGGTGCAGGTCAACGGCTTCCTGATGCTGGCCCAGGGAGTCCAAAGCACGGGCGAGATTATTGCGACTGTTGAGGGCGGCGGGGTGCTCGGGGCCGAGGGTGCGTTCGCGGTCGGCGAGGGTTTGGCGGTGTAGGTCAGCGGCCTCCTGATGGCGACCGAGGTGGCGCAAGACGAGGGCGAGGTTGTTCCGGCTGGTAAGGGTGTCGGGGTGATGGGGGCCCAGGGTGCATGAGGAGTCGGTGAGTGTCCGACGATGTAGGTCAGCGGCTTCCTGGTATTGGCCCAAGCGGTCCAGCGCAAGAGCGAGGTTGTTGCGGCTGGTAAGGGTGTCGGGGTGCTCAGGACCGAGGACGTTTTCGTAGTGGGTGAGAGTTCGGCGGTGTAGGCCAGCGGCTTCCTGATGGCGATCGAGGTCGGTCAAGGTGATGGCGAGGTTGTTTCGGCTATTGAGAGTGTGGGGGTGGTAGGGGCCGAGGGTGCGTTCGCGGTCGGCGAGGGTTTGGCGGTGTAGGTCAGCGGCCTCCTGATGGCGACCGAGGTGGCGCAAGACGAGGGCGAGGTTGTTTCGGCTGGTGAGGGTACCGGGATGGTCGGGGCCTAAGTGACTCGTTTCGGCGTCCAGGACATGCTGGCGTAGCAGGTGTTCTTCGGCCGAAGCGCCTGCCTCGCGCAGCGTGTCCGCGAGGATGTTGAGCGTGTCGACGCTGGCGGTGAACGTGTGGTCGGCGGCCCGGCTGAGGAGCGGGGGGAGATGGGGTGTAAGGAGGCGGGCGGTGGACCAGCCGGCGCGTCCGGCGCTGGCGGTGTCCTGAACGGCTTGGGTGAGGTGGGCATCGAGGGCAATGTGCCAGGAGGCAGGGTCGCCGATCAGGCTGATGGACATGACCTCGCGGACCAGCGGATGCAGGATCACCTGGCCAACGTTGTCCGCGGCACCGTCACCGGCTGATGCGTCTGACGCGGTCCGAGGAGTTCCCAAGAGCCCGTACTGGTGAAGTCCGGCCAGCGCAGCATCCAGGCCGGTGGCTGTGACATTCTGGCCGACAGCGTCAATCAGGAGGTCGGGCGTGATCAGGGAGCGGGGGATGGGCGCAGCTTCCAGCAGGGCCAGCAAGTGCAGCAGGGGCCGG
Organism: Streptomyces ossamyceticus; assembly: GCF_001418475.1. Classification (GTDB taxonomy): domain Bacteria; phylum Actinomycetota; class Actinomycetes; order Streptomycetales; family Streptomycetaceae; genus Streptomyces; species Streptomyces ossamyceticus. The sequence continues at coordinate 6,503 of NZ_LIQX01000649.1, forward strand.
GCCAGGATGTAGCCGTCTCGGTGGAGCTGCTCGAGGGACAAGTCCCAGGTGTTGCGCACAACAGTGCGGGCGATATCCGGATCGGCGGCGGCCAGCGGATGCGCCGCGCCCAACAACTCTCCGAACTCGCGATCCAGCGCCTCCTGGTAGGTGGCAAAGCTGCGGTAGCGGCTTGTCGCGGTGGCCAAGAAGCGTCCCGCGGCCTCCAGCGCCAACGGCAGACCCCCCAGCCGGACCGCCAGCACCTGGGCGTCCGCTTCGCTGCCCGCCGACGGTGCCGCATCGCACAGAACAGCCGCCGCAGGCCCCTGCGCCAACGGCTCCAGGTGCACCATCCGTGCCCGCTGGCCCCAGGTGGTGACCGCAGAGTCGCGGCTGGTGACAATCAAAAGTCCGGCCCCGTCGGGACGCAGCCATCCCCGGTAGGCGGCCACCGGTTCCCGGCCCGGCCCGACCCGTGTGGGGGTGTCGACGTTGTCCACGACAACCACCCACCCCGATACCGCCGACAGTTGCTCCCACACCATGTCGACCAGCACCGCCTGGCCCCGCCGCGCCTGCTCAAGCAGTTCTTCCGCAAGACCAAGGGCCTGCGCGATACGCGTCAGGTCCTCGGCCAGGCGACTGGGATCGTCCTGCCAGCGAACCCAAAACACGCGAATGCCTGCTTGCAGCGCGCGGTGGGCTGCATGAGCGGCAAGGGTGGTCTTGCCCAGCCCCCCAACCCCGCACACCACCGCCATTCCCCCGTCACGCCGCAGATGCTCCAATACAGCCAGCTCATTGTCCCGGCCTCGCACGGGCGCTGAGGGCACCGGCGGCCGCAGCGAGGCAGTAACCGCGGCGGTGGGCACCCACTCCCGCGCCACGGGCACACGCCCGGCGGCCGTGCCGGCCTCCGGTGCACTGCCGGAG
>NZ_LIQX01000065.1 GCF_001418475.1 Streptomyces ossamyceticus
GTCTCGCACCTCGCACAGAAGCACGAGGGCAAGATCCACCACGGTCTCGACAAGGCCGCGCACGCGGTCGACAGGAAGACCAAGGGCAAGTACAGCCACAAGATCCAGTCGGGCACGGGCAAGGCGAAGCACGCCATGGACCGACTCGCGCACAAGGAAGACGGCGGCGGCACCCCGCCCCCACCCCCCGGCGGCGGGGCCACGCCACCACCGCCCCCGACTTCCTGACCACCTTCACATCGACGGACGGCCGCGGAGCACCTCGCTCCCGGCCGTCCGCCGTGTCACGACCAGGTCGCCACCAGGTAGCCCACGCCGTAGGGCGCGTCGTCGTACAGCAGGCTGCCGCTCAGGTCCGCCTCCTCGGCGGCGCCGGCGAGCACCTGCCAGGGGGCGCGGCCCGAGACCAGCAGTTCCCCGGCGAGTCCGGCGTCCAGTGCCTTCAGGGCGGCGATGTCCACCGCGGCGAGGGCGCGGGCGACCGCCGCGTCGAAGCCGGCGGCGCGGTCGTCCAGGTAACCCGGCGCCTTGAGGGTGCGGCACGCGCTGGCGTCGCCCATCACCAGCAGGGCCACGCGCTCGGCGGCCCCGGCGATGTCCCGTCCGAGAGAGATACACCGCTCGGCGGCGAGAGGTTCCGCCACGGCCACGCCTTCGACGGGGACGGACCGCTCGGCGCGGTCGAGCAGCCAGGCGGCCACCGCGAGGGACGTCGGCAACTCGCCCTCCGGTGTCTCCTGCTCGGCCTCGCCCCGCCCGAGCCGGACATCGAGATCCACGCCGAACCCCCGGAACGATCCGCGCGCGCCCTGCGCGTACCGGCCGTCCCGCTCGGCGGGCCCGACGACCACCAGGCGTCCGGGCCGGGCCGCCGCGAGCACCCCGAGCGCGTCCGCGCAGGCCTCCCGCGCACGGTCCAGCTCGGGCGCGGCCCCCGCGGCCACCTCGGGCACGAGCAGCGGAGGACAGGGACAGACAGCGGCGGCGACAAGCATGATCCGCAGGGTAACCGTCCCCTCCGCGCGAAGCACGAAGCGGACCGGGGAGGCATACAGCGGCCGGGGAGAGGCAACAGCGACCGGAGGCCCCGCCGTGGGCCGGAGAGCCACGCGGGGGCCCGCGTGAGTCGGGCCGACGGGCCGGAAGGGGCCCGTGCGGACTCACCCACCGTCGGGGCGGCGGGCGCTGGGGTCAGTGCCCGCCGCAGCCGCCCGTCGTCGCCACCGGCAGCGGCTCCGGGACACCGATCGCCGGGAGGCCGAGCAGCACCCCCGCCGGCTTGGCCTCGGGGGCGGCGTTCCGCTTCTCCCAGGCGTCACCGGCGCGCGTCCGGCGCACATCGAGGACGGCGCCCTCGGCGAGGAGGTGGTGCGGGGCGGCGTACGTGATCTCGACGGTCACGACGTCACCGGGGCGCACCTCCTGGTCCGGCTTGGTGAAGTGGACGAGGCGGTTGTCCGGGGCGCGGCCGGACAGCCGGCGGGTGGCGCCGTCCTTGCGGCCCTCGCCCTCGGCGACCATCAGCTCAAGAGTGCGACCGACCTGCTTCTTGTTCTCCTCCCAGGAGATCTCCTCCTGGAGGGCGACGAGACGCTCGTAGCGCTTCTGCACGACCTCCTTGGGGATCTGGTCCTCCATGGTGGCCGCGGGGGTGCCGGGGCGCTTGGAGTACTGGAAGGTGAACGCCTGCGCGAAGCGGGCCTCGCGCACCACGTGCAGCGTCTCCTCGAAGTCCTCCTCGGTCTCGCCGGGGAAGCCCACGATGATGTCGGTGGTGATGGCCGCGTGCGGGATGGCGGCGCGGACCTTCTCGATGATCCCCAGGTAGCGCTCCTGGCGGTACGAGCGGCGCATCGCCTTGAGGACGGTGTCCGAGCCGGACTGGAGCGGCATGTGCAGCTGCGGCATCACGTTCGGCGTCTCGGCCATGGCGGCGATCACGTCGTCGGTGAAGTCACGGGGATGCGGCGAGGTGAAACGGACGCGCTCCAGGCCCTCGATCGCGCCGCAAGCGCGCAGCAGCTTGCTGAAAGCCTCACGGTCGCCGATGTCGGAGCCGTACGCGTTGACGTTCTGGCCGAGGAGCGTGATCTCGCAGACGCCCTCGCCGACCAGCGCCTCGATCTCGGCGAGGATGTCGCCGGTGCGGCGGTCCTTCTCCTTGCCGCGCAGCGCCGGGACGATGCAGAACGTGCAGGTGTTGTTGCAGCCTACGGAGATCGAGACCCACGCGGCGTAGGCGCTCTCCCGGCGGGTGGGCAGGGTGGAGGGGAACGCCTCCAGGGACTCGGCGATCTCGACCTGGGCCTCGTCCTGGATCCGGGCGCGCTCCAGCAGGACCGGCAGCTTGCCGATGTTGTGCGTGCCGAAGACGACGTCCACCCAGGGCGCCTTCTTGACGATGGTGTCGCGGTCCTTCTGCGCGAGACAGCCACCGACGGCGATCTGCATGCCGGGCCGGGACGCCTTCATGGGGGCGAGACGGCCGAGGTTGCCGTAGAGGCGGTTGTCGGCGTTCTCGCGTACGGCGCAGGTGTTGAAGACGACGACGTCGGCGTTGCCCTCGCCGGCGTCCTCGGGCGCGCGCACGTACCCGGCCTCCTCCAGGAGACCGGACAGGCGCTCGGAGTCGTGGACGTTCATCTGGCACCCGTAGGTGCGTACTTCGTATGTCTTGACGCCCACTGCCTGGCTCCGGTCGCTGCTGGTCATGTCACCAGGGTAGGCGCTCCGCGGAGTACGCCCCGCCCCTCACCCCGTGCCCGCCCGCCTCAGCCGGCCCAGCCCTGCTCACGCAGGACCGCGGCGATGTCGGGCGCCCGGTAGTGGTCGCCCTTGAGGACCTTGCCGTCTGCGCGGCGGGCGACGCAGCCGTCGGGGCCCAGCTTGGTCATGTTGGAGCGGTGGATCTCGGCGATCACCGCGTCGAGGTCGATGCCGTGGACGAGGGCGGTGCCGTACGCCACGTACACGACGTCGGCGAGTTCGTGCGCCAGCCGGTCGAGCGGGCCGCCGACCGCCACCTCGGCGACCTCGGCCGCCTCCTCCGCCAGCAGTTCCCCGCGGTGCGCGGCCAGCTCGGGTGAGACCTCGGTCGGCTCGGTACGGGCGTCGAGCCCGAAGGCGCGGTGGAACTCACGGACCAGACGGGCGGGAGAGGAACGCATCCGCCGACCCTATCGACCACCGGCCGACACCTCCGCCCGTCCGGCGCCCGGACCGACGGCTTACCCAACTTGAGCATCCGGTACCCCGACCGCCGTCGGCGACCGGTCATGCCCGTCCGGCTCGTACAGTCCTGTTGCCTCAAACCCCTTGCTCGCCGCGACTTCTGATGCCGCATCAGTAGCCGGGGGGTGGTGTCCGCGACGGTGACCCTGCTCCGTACTCTCCGTTGAGTCTTCAAGTGCCCCCCCCTGAACGATTGAGGACCGAACGTGAGCGTTCCCCCCACCTCCGCCTCCCATCGGGCCACCTCCCGCGTGGCCCGCCGCACCGTGCTCGGCGCCGCGGGCGCGGTCGCCGCCGGCGCCGTGATCACGCCGACGGTGATGGCCACGACCGACGACTCCGAGCCCGCCGCGGCCGGCCCCGACGACACGGGCGGCGGCACGACGACCGAGACCTTCCCCCGGACCCGCGCCGAGGCCGCCCGCGGTGAGGCGCCCGTGGAGGCCGCCTTCCCCATCGGCTACATCGGTGTCGCCTGGGGCGGCACCGACGAGACGACCGGCGGCGGCATCCGGCTCCGGGACGCCGACGGCGGCCAGAGCGCCTGGAAGCCGCTCGGCGACGGCGGCTGCTCCGTGGCCAACGGCGGCGGCGTGCTGATCTCCGCCGACCAGGCCGCCGGTTACGAACTGAAGGCGCCCGACGGCGCCACCGGCCTGCGCTCGCTCGCGCTCGACACCCGGCACGGCCCGCGCCGGAAGGTACGGGTGCCGACCGACCCGACCCGGGTCCGCGGTGTCGAGTACCTCTCGCGCGCCGCGTGGGGCGCCGACGAGAAGCTGCGGTTCAAGGCGGACGGCACGGAGAACTCGCCGACCGCGTTCTACCCGTTCCAGACCCTCACCGTGCACCACACGGCCATGGCAAACGACGACCCGGACCCGGCCGCCACCGTCCGCGCGATCTACCAGCTGCACGCGGTCACCAACGACTGGGGCGACATCGGCTACCACTTCCTCATCGACGAGGAGGGGCGTATCTACGAGGGCCGCTACTCCGGTGACGACGGGATGCCCGCGCACGACAAGGACGGCAAGGTGGTCACCGCCTTCCACGTCGGCGGCTTCAACTCCGGGAACCTCGGCATCGCGCTGCTCGGCACCTTCACCGACCAGGGCCCGAAGGAACCGGCCCGGGAGGCGCTCACCCGCCTGGTCCGCGTGCTGGTCCGGCTGCACGGCGTGGACCCGCAGGCCCGGGTGACGTACACGAACCCGGTCAACGGCGTGCAGAAGGAGGTCCCGGAGATCAGCGGGCACCGGGACTGGATGGCCACCGAGTGCCCGGGCGCGGTCATGTACCAGGAGCTGGACCGACTCCGCACGTCGGTGGCCGCGGCGCGCCGCTGAGCGGCCTCTCGGTGGCTGCCGCGCGCCGCCGACCCACTCCTCCGGCGACCACCGTAGGCACGCCCGGCCCCGGTCCACGGGGCCGGGCGGCCCGCGCGAGGTGGTCCCCGGGGGCGTGCTCGCATCACCCCCGTGTCACGAGCTCGCACCGGATGGTCCCCATCCTGGCCGCCCGTCCGGTGACCTGGCAGGATCTCGCGCATGGTCCAGGTACTCCCCCGCATCGGCGGGCGTCGCGCGCTACTGGGCTCGGCGGCCTCGTTGGTGGTCCTCGGGCTGCTGGCATGGTGGCTCTGGCCGCGCGAGACGCCCCCGAGCGGGACGATCACCCTCAGTACGGGAGCCCCGCAGGGCGTCTACCAGGAGTACGGCAAGCTGCTGCGGGACTCGGTCGGCGGGGACATGCCCGACCTGAGGATCGACCTGGAGGACAGCAACGGATCCCAGACGAACGTCACCCGCGTCGCCACCGGGAAGAGCGACTTCGCCATCGCCGCCGCCGACGCCGTGCAGACCTATGCGGACCAGGGAAAGCCCGGCGCCGACAAGCTGCGCGGCCTCGCACGGCTGTACGACGACTATGTGCAGCTGATCGTCCCCGCCACCTCGCCCGTCCAGCGGGTCGCCGACCTGAAGGGCAAGCGGGTCGCCGTCGGCCCCCAGGGTTCGGGGGTACGGCTGATAGCGGGGCGCGTGCTCTCCGCCGACGGGCTGAACATCGACAAGGACATCGACGCGCGCAGCGACACCATCCGCACGGGCCCCGACGCCCTGCGCCAGGGAAAGATCGACGCCTTCTTCTGGTCGGGCGGGCTGCCCACGAAGGGCATCACCGACCTGGCGAAGAAGTACGACTTCGACTTCCGCTTCGTGCCGATCGAAAGCGACCTCGTGGCGAAGCTGCACGAACAGGGCTCCGTCTACAGCCACTACCGCGCGTCCGTGATGCCGGCCGACGCCTACCCGACCATCCTCAGGGGCTCCACCGTGCCCACGATCACCGTGGCGAACCTGCTGATCACCCGAGAGGACATGGATCCCCGGCTGACCGAGTGGCTGACCCGCATGGTCATCAAGAGCCGGGACAGGATCGGCAAGAAGGTCCACGCGGCCCAGCTGGTGGACCTGCGCACCGCGATCTACACCGATCCGCTGCCGCTGCACGAGGGCGCGGCAGAGTACTACCAGTCCGTCAAGCCGTAGCCGCCGGTCGATGAGGCCCCGTGCGGGGCCGGCCGAGCCGTACGGCTGGGCGGTCGAGCTTCCTGCCGGACAGCCGAGGCCCACCGCCGGGCGACCGAGCTGTACGGCCGGCCGGGCAGCCCGTCGCGTCGTGCCGCTCGGTTCTGCGGGCCGGTCAGTTCTGCGGGCGGGTCCTCGGCACCGTCACCGTCACCCTGAGGCCGTGCGGCTTGTGGTGGGCGTACGCGATCGAGCCGCCGCCCGCGGCTATCAGGGCCCGGGAGATGGAGAGTCCGAGGCCCGAGCCCTTGATGTTCTGGTGTGCGGTGCTGCGCCAGAAGCGGTCGCCGACGCGCTCCAGCTCCTCGTCGCTGAGGCCGGGGCCGCCGTCGGTGACGACGACCGTGCAGTCCGGTCCGTTAGGGGCGACCCGGACCTCGACGCGCTCCCCGGCGGGCGTGAACTTCAGCGCGTTGTCGATCACCGCGTCCAGGGCGCTGGACAGGGCGACCGGGTCGACCCAGGCCGTGGTGGCCGGGCAAGTGCCGACCAGGGTCACGCCCTTGTCCTCGGCGAGCGGTGACCAGGAGGCGACCCGCTCGGCGGTCAGCTCCCCCACGTCGGTGAGTCGAAGATCGGACTCGGCGTGCTCGGCGAGCGCCAGGTCGAGCAGATCGTCGAGGACCTGCGCGAGGCGCTTGCCCTCCGTGCGGACGGAAGCGATCTCCTCGTTGCCCTCGGGCAGTTCCAGGGCCAGCAGGTCGATGCGCAGCAGCAGTGCGGCGAGCGGGTTGCGCAGCTGGTGGGAGGCGTCGGCGACGAAGGCGCGCTGCTGCTCCAGGACGTCCTCGACGTTGTCGGCCATCTCGTTGAACGACCGTGCCAGGCGCCTGAGTTCGGGCGGTCCGCTGGCGACGGCGACCCGTGACTTCAGCCGTCCGGAGGCGATGGCGTGGGTGGTGGTGTCGAGGACGCGCACGGGCTTGAGGACCCACCCCGTCAGCCGCAGGGCGGCGCCGAGGGCGAGGAGCATCGCGGCGATCTCGCCGGCGCCGATGATCAGCCAGCCCCGCAGGATCTTGGAGCGCATCTGGTCGGTGGGCGAGTCGGTGACGACGACGGCGACGACGTCACCGTCGTGGATGACCGGGGAAGCGACCACGAGACGACCGCGCTGCCACGGCCACACCTGCTCCGGGTCGTGCGGCCGCCGCCCCAGCAGCGCCTCGTCGAACGCGTCCTTGCCCTCGCCCGACTCGGGCACGTCCCAGCCGACGGGGGCGTTGGCCATGGGGCCCCGGTTGTCGTCGCGGTAGAAGACGCCGGCCTTGATCCCGTACACGCTGTGGTACTGCTCCAGCTCCCGCTGGAGGGTGTCCCGTCGGCCGTCGCCCGAGATGTCGTCCGTGCGGGACCGGTTCGGGGACTCGGTGACGAACTGCGCGAGGGCCGCGAAGCGCGCCGTGTCGTCGATGCGGTCGACGACGACCTCCTGTTGGCGCGCCGCCGCCAGGCTCACCGCCAACGGGATGCCGAGGGCCAGCAGCACGGCGGCCATCAGGACGATGAGCAGCGGAAGAAGACGAGTGCGCACGCGGGAACGCTACGGCGTCGGGGTCACCAGCCGGTAGCCGACCCCGCGCACGGTCTCGATCAGGGCGGGCATACGCAGCTTCGACCGCAGCGAGGCGACGTGTACTTCGAGGGTGCGTCCGGTGCCCTCCCAACTGGTCCGCCACACCTCACTGATGATCTGTTCCCGGCGGAACACCACACCCGGGCGCTGGGCCAGCAACGCGAGAAGGTCGAACTCCTTGCGGGTCAGCTGGACGACCGCGCCGTCCACGCTGACCTGCCGGGTGGGTAGCTCGATGAGCACGGGTCCGAGGCGCAGCCCTGTGTCGCCGGGGGTCGCGGACTCGTCGGGGACCCGGCGCCGGGCGACGGCGTGGATCCGCGCGAGCAGCTCACCGGTGTCGTACGGCTTGACCACGTAGTCGTCGGCCCCGAGGTTGAGGCCGTGGATGCGGGAGCGCACGTCGGAGCGGGCGGTCACCATGATCACGGGAATGCTGGTGCGCTTGCGGATCTTGCCGCAGACCTCGTAGCCGTCCTGGTCGGGCAGGCCGAGGTCGAGCAGGACGACGCCGAAGCCGGCGCCTTCCGGGACGAGTGCCTGGAGGGCCTCCTCGCCGCTGCGGGCATGGGTGACGTCGAAGCCGTGCCTGGCCAGGACCGCGGACAGCGCGGCCGCGACGTGGTTGTCGTCCTCGACGAGGAGCAGCCTCATTCCGGCCCCCTCCGGTTCGATCGGGCATACGTTTGTCGGGCGTACGTTCGGTCGTACATACGGTCTCGGCTGGCACACCTTACGCGCACCCCGGCCGGCGTCGAGTTTCCGCACGCTCAGGGGTATGACGGGAAGGCAAGCGGGGACCCGGCCGCTGGGGCCCGCCCACAGGGGCAGTGACACCGATGACTGAGGACGCCGTCAAGGCCGTACAGGTTCCGCGAGGGTTCCGTTGCCCAGCCGAAACGTTCCCGCGTGAGTCCGCTACGCGCAGTGTCCGACTGCTACCAGATCGTTATGCTCAATTTCCCCTCAGATGTAATGACGCTGGTCGTCGCCGGTCACTACTGTCCTCCGAAACCGAGGAGGACGGAGCCAGAAAGCGATGACCGAAGTTTCGGTGGTCAAGGACGCGGTGCCCGCGGCCGACGACCTGGTCGTCCTGAAGAGCGTCAACAAGCACTTCGGCGCGTTGCACGTACTCCAGGACATCGATCTGACGATCACCAGGGGCGAGGTCGTCGTGGTGATCGGACCCTCCGGGTCCGGTAAGTCCACGCTGTGCCGCACCATCAACCGGCTGGAGTCGATCGACTCCGGCGACATTCGGATCGACGGCAAGCCGCTGCCCGCCGAGGGCAAGGCGCTCGCGCGACTGCGGGCCGACGTCGGCATGGTGTTCCAGTCGTTCAATCTCTTCGCGCACAAGACCGTGCTCGAGAACGTGATGCTGGGACAGCTCAAGGTCCGCAAGACCGACAAGAAGCAGGCCGAGGAGAAGGCGCGGAGCCTGCTCGACCGGGTCGGTGTGGGCACGCAGGCGGACAAGTACCCCGCGCAGCTCTCCGGTGGTCAGCAGCAGCGTGTCGCGATCGCCCGGGCGCTGGCGATGGGCCCGAAGGTCATGCTGTTCGACGAGCCGACCTCGGCCCTCGACCCCGAGATGATCAACGAGGTCCTGGAGGTCATGCAGCAGCTCGCCCGCGACGGCATGACCATGGTCGTGGTCACCCACGAGATGGGCTTCGCCCGTTCGGCCGCCAACCGGGTGGTGTTCATGGCGGACGGCCGCATCGTCGAAGAGGCTGTGCCGGACCAGTTCTTCAGCAACCCCCGCAGCGACCGGGCCAAGGACTTCCTTTCCAAGATCCTGCACCACTGACCGCCCGACGAGGCCGGTCCCGGCCACAGGCACCCGCACCACGACGGTCCGCATCTTCACCAGTCAAAGGATGTTCACCATGAAGCTTCGCAAGGTCTCCGCCGCAGCGGCCACCGCCCTCGTCCTCGCCCTGACGGCCACCGCCTGCGGCGGCGACAAGGACAACAGCGGTTCGGACGGCGGCTCGGGCGGCGGCAAGACGATCAAGATCGGCATCAAGTACGACCAGCCGGGTCTCGGCCTGAAGGAGCCCGACGGCACGTTCTCCGGCTTCGACGTGGACGTGGCCACCTACGTCGCCAAGGAGCTCGGCTACAAGCCGAACCAGATCGAGTTCGTGGAGACCAAGAGCGCCGACCGCGAGAACGCGCTGGCCCGCGGCGACGTCAAGTTCATCGCGGCGACCTACTCGATCAACGACGAGCGCAAGAAGCTCGTCGACTTCGCCGGCCCGTACCTGCTGGCCCACCAGGACCTGCTGGTCAAGGCGGACTCGAAGATCGCCAAGGGTACGGACCTCAATGGCAAGACGCTCTGCTCGGTGACCGGTTCCACCTCGGCGGAGAACGTCAAGAAGGACATCGCTCCGAAGGCCCAGCTGAAGGAGTACGGCGGCTACTCGGAGTGCATCGCCGGCTTGCAGAGCGGTGCCGTGGACGCGGTCACCACCGACGACTCGATCCTCGCGGGCTTCGCCGCCCAGGAGAACTACAAGGGTCAGTTCAAGCTCGCGGGCCTGAAGCTCAGCAACGAGAACTACGGCATCGGTGTCAAGAAGGGCGACACCGCGACCGTGGACAAGATCAACGCCGCCCTGGAGAAGATGGTCAGCGACGGCGCCTGGGAGACCGCGGTCAAGGAGAACTTCGGCCCGGCCAACTACAAGAACGAGCCCGCCCCGAAGATCGGCAACATCGTCCAGTAAGCGGATATCCGCGAGCAGCGCCGAGATCCGCAAGCGCGCCGCCGCCCGCCGCGAGGCTCGGTGAGGGCGGCGGCGCGCCGCGCCTGCCACGTACGCCACACACCCGGAAGCGCGGGAGACAGTGTTCGACTTCCTTTCAAGCTACAACAACCCAACCTTTTTGGGTGCGTTCTGGATGACGGTCAAACTCACCGTCTTCTCAGCCATCGGCTCCCTGGTCTGGGGAACCCTGCTGGCCGCCATGCGCGTCAGCCCCGTCCCCCTGATGCGCGGCTTCGGCACCGTCTACGTGAACGTCGTGCGGAACATCCCGCTGACCGTCATCATCGTCTTCACCTCGCTCGGCCTCGCCGACATCTTCCGGGTGACGATGGGCGCGGGCGGCGACGTCAAGCTCCAGGCCTTCCGGCTCGCCCTTCTCGGTTTCGTTGCCTACACCGCGGCGTTCGTCTGTGAGGCACTGCGCTCCGGAATCAACACCGTGCCCGTGGGCCAGGCCGAGGCGGCCCGCGCCATCGGGCTGAGCTTCGCCCAGGTACTCGGCCTCATCGTGCTGCCGCAGGCCTTCCGCGCGGTCATCGGACCGCTGGCCAACGTGCTGATCGCGCTGACCAAGAACACAACCGTGGCGGCCGCGATCGGTGTCATGGAGGCCGCCTACCTCATGAAGGGCATGATCGAGAAGGAGGCACAGACGTTGCTCATCGGCGCGATCTTCGCCTTCGGGTTCGTGGTACTGACCCTGCCCACCGGTCTGTTCCTCGGCTGGCTGAGCAAGCGACTGGCGGTGAAGCGATGAGTTCCGTTCTCTACGACGCCCCCGGCCCCCGGGCCAAACGGCGCAACGTGATCCTCACGGTGACCTTCGTAGCTCTGCTGGCCCTTCTCCTGTGGTGGCTCTGGCGGGCACTGGAGAGCAGGAACCAACTGGAGTGGAAGCTCTGGGAGCCGTTCTTCACCTCCCAGGCCTGGACGACGTATCTGCTGCCCGGTCTCGCCAACACGCTCAAGGCCATGGGGCTCTCCATGGTGATCGCCCTGCCCCTTGGTGCGCTCTTCGGCATCGCGCGCCTCTCCGACCACCTGTGGGTCCGCATCCCGGCCGGTGCGGTGGTGGAGTTCTTCCGGGCCATCCCGGTCCTGCTGCTGATGCTGTTCGCCAACGAGGTCATCGCTCGCTCGATGGATGTCACCACCGAGCAGCGGCAGCTCTACGCGGTCGTCGCCGGTCTGGTGCTGTACAACGCCTCGGTTCTCGCCGAGGTCGTACGGGCCGGCATCCTCGCCCTGCCCAAGGGCCAGACGGAGGCCGCCCAGGCGATCGGTCTGCGCAAGGGACAGACGATGTCCTCCATCCTGCTGCCGCAGGCCGTCACGGTGATGCTGCCGGCCATCGTCAGCCAGCTTGTGGTCATCGTGAAGGACACCGCGCTCGGCGGCGTGATGATCGGGTTCACCGAACTGCTCAGCGGACGCGCGACGCTGGCGGCTGTGTACGCCAACCCCGTCCCCAGCTTCGTCGTCGTCGCGATCATCTACATCATCCTGAACTTCATCATCACCAGCTTCGCGGGCTGGCTGGAGCAGCGGCTGCGGCGCGGCAAGAAGTCGACCGGAGCGGTCATCCCGGCCGCCGCTGTCGGTGGCACGACGGCCACCGGCGGGGAGGGCGGCGGTGTACCCGGCCTCGGCACCTTTATCGACAAGAAGGACACCTGACGCTTGATCAGGTGACATCCGCTTCGGCTGCAGCCCGAGTCGGGACGAGGGGAGGCAGTGGCATGAACCGCCACTGCCTCCCGTCATGTCCGAGTCGGCCGGCGACGCCGTCCGGCCTCCACGCTCCCGGGCCGGCCTCGACGCATCACCACAGGCCGACGGCCCTGAGCGATCCGAGTACACCTCACCCCTCCCCTCTTCGCCGTCACTTGACGCAAGCACCGGCAATGGGTTGCATACGTTCTGTGATCGTGCACCCTGCTCCAACTTCTTGTTCACCTACGTCCTCCGGGACGCCGCTGCGGGCAGGGGGCGCCGCGCCGTGGACCCGGTGATCATTGTCGGGGCGGGGCCCGTGGGGCTCGCGCTCGCGCTGGCGTTGGCGCGTCAGGAAGTGCCGTCCGTGGTCCTCGACGAGGGACCGGGCAAGGACGAGCAGCGGCTCGCGCGGACAGTCGTACTGCAGGAGGACACAGCCGCTCTGCTGGAACGATTGTCCGGCGTCCCCCTCACGGAAGGGGGATATCGCTGGACCGGATGGCGGTCCATGCGACGCAAGCAGACGGTGCGTCAGGTCCGGTTCGGGGAGATCGACCCCGGCGAGCCGGACGGCTCCGCCCGGGACGCGCCGAGGGCCCCCCGCAACGCCGCCGAGGACATCGACGAGGGATCCGCCGGCCTCCCCCCGCTCCACATCCCGCAGCACGTCCTGACCACCGCGCTGCGCGACGCCATCGCCGAGGAGCGGCTCGTCAAGGTCGCTGCGGAGAGCCGTGTGGACGCCATCGAGCAGGAGGCGTCCGGGGTCACTGCTCATACGCGCGGGCCCAAGAGCACCTGGTGGCGGGGCAGTTATCTGGTGGGGTGCGACGGTCCCCGTTCCACCGTGCGCAAGCTCCAGGACATCCGTTTCCCGGGCCGTACGGCCGTGGAGCGGCATGCCGTGGCGGCCCTGCGCGTGGAACTCCCCTGGCCAGGCGAAGCGTTGCTGCACCGTATGCCGCCGTGGCGTACGTCAGGTCCCTTCGGCGGTGAGGTGACGGCCCGGCCGCTCGACGACGGGGTCTGGCGCCTGGACTGGCTGTTGCCGGCGGGCAAGGATCTGGTCACCCCCGAACTCCTCGTGACCCGCGTCCGGGAGACCCTCGCGGGCTGGTCGGGGGGCGCCACACCGCCGTACGACCTGTTGGACACCGGTGTGCACACCGTTCACCACCGGCTCGCCCGGCGGTGGCGGGTCGGCCGGGTCTTCCTCGCCGGGGACGCCGCCCATCTGCTCGGCGCGCTCGGGACCCAGGGCCTCGACGAAGGGCTGCGCGACGCCGACAACCTCGCCTGGAAACTGGCGCTGGCCTGGCACCACGGCCCGCACGAGGCACTCCTCAACAGCTACCAGGCGGAGCGCCGCGCGGTCGTCGCCGCCCGGCTGCGCGCCGCCGACCAGGCGTTGCCCCTGCTCCGCGGCGGCAAGGGGCTGCGCTCCTACGTCCCCGGTTCGGGCCGGGGCCACGAAGCGCTGCTCGCCGACGGACACCTGGGGCGCGGCCCGCTGGGCGCGCCGGGGGCATACACCGACTCGCCGCTCATGGCTCCGCACACCGCTTCCGAGGCGCCGATCGACACGCTTCCCGGTGCCCAGGTCGTGGATGTCCAGGTGACCGCCGAGGACGGCACGTTCGTACCGCTGCGGGACCGGCTCGGGCGTGGGGCGCTGCTGGTGGTGCTGATCGCGCCGGGTACCGGGGTGTGGGAGCGCAAGCACTGGGTGAGCGCCGGAATCATGCCCCGGCTCGCGGCGGCGGTGTCCGCCCTGCCGCACTCCGCCGAGCTACTGGTGGCCGAGAGCTACCCGGGCGCGGCCGCCCACACCGTGCTCCTCGTACGGCCCGACGGCCACCTCGTCACAGCCCTGAACGGCGTGCGCCCGGCCGATCTGTACGCGGCGGCGGAGGCAGCCCTGGGCGGGGCGAAGCAGCAGCCCGAGTCCTCGGAGGCGACCGCGGCATCGCACTGAGCCACTGCGCACTGCGCCTGTGCGCCTGTGCGCCTGTGCAGGCCAGTGTCCGGCCGGTACTCGCGACGACCGTCACTGTGTGTCCGCATAGTGACGGTCGGTTGACCGGTCCGCACGGTCGTGGTGTACTCCGGACCGTGATCGACACCTCTACGCGCCTGTGGCGGAGGGTCCACATGGACCTCGTCCGCTACGCGGGCTGCGTGTGTCGTCCGTCCTGCTGATTCGCATCCCTCTTCCCCGCGCACGCCGCCGTTGTGCCGGCGTGCGCTCCCGCGAACCATTCGCCAGGACGGTCCCCCGTGTCTGTGTCTCCCGCTGTCTCTTCCTCCGCGTCCTCCGCCTCCGCGTCCTCCGCCTCCGTGGATTTCTCCGCTCCGGGTTCTTCCGCTCCCACGCAGTCCGAGCTGCTCGACTTCGCGCGCCGGGCCGCTGCCGACGCCGAGTTGGTCGCCTCGCTTCCGCTCGACCCCGAAGGGCGCACCTGGGTGCGGCTCGCAGGGCCCGGCGGCAGCGAGGCGTGGCTCATCGGGTGGCCGCCGGGCACCGGAACCGGCTGGCACGACCACGCCGACTCGGTAGGCGCGTTCGTCACCGCCTCGGGTGAGTTGAGGGAGTACTCCCTCGCCGCCCGGCTGCCCACCGACGGCTGGAAGACCCTCGAACTCACCGATGGTGTCGACCGCGAACGCCGGTTGCCCAGCGGCAAGGGCCGTTCCTTCGGCCGCCACCATGTGCACGAGGTACTCAACGAGTCCGCCGAGGAGCACGCCATCTCGGTGCACGCCTACTACCCGCCCCTGCCGCGCATCCGCCGCTACAGCCGCACGGGCCGGGTACTGCGCCTTGACCACGTCGAACGCCCGGAGGACTGGCAGTGAGCGCCCACGCCCACAGGTGCTGAGCGATCACCGACCGTCCTCGCTCAGTACCGTTCCTAAAGACTGAGCGGGAGTGAGTGCTGTTGCCAGGACTCATGCTCAGCCGGACGCCCCGAACGGTGGTGGGTGTCCTGGTCGCCCGCGTTCGCTCCGCGTCCGGCACGCAGGGATCGTGTCCGTGGTCCCGGGATGCGGGGGCGGGGTCCCTCACGCCCTGGGACGCCTGGTGGGGCCTGGACGGTCCGATGCCCCGCACGATCACTCCGGTCGTGTGGGGGCGGTGCCGTCCGTCGCCGGACCGGGTGTCCCAGGGCGCGCCTTCCGATCGCCACGGCTGCCGCGTCGTGACGAGTGGTCTTCCTTGTCTTGCTGGTGAAGGGTTTCTGCCAGTGCTGCGCACCCCACTTGCTGGTGTAGGCGGGGTCGACGGCGACGACGGGGATGCCGAGTTGGGCGGCCATCGACGCCAGCCGGGCCCGCAGCCTGGAAACAGGCATGCCAGAGATGAGCTTGCGGAACCGTTTGCGTCGGCCGTGTTTCTCGCGGGTCGCCTCTGCGGTGAAGTCGAGGTCCTCGATGGCGAGGGCGAGGTGATGGCGGCGGGCCCAGTGGAGCAGGCGGATCAGGGCGTGCCTGACTTGGGCGTCGCGGTGGCTGGCGCTGCCCGAGAGGTCGTAGCCGAAGCGTTGGGGTGCGCCGAGGGGGTTGCCGTGGGTGTCCAGGCGCCAGGCGGCCAGGTGGTCGGCGTTGGTGTCGACCCCCACCAGGCCGCCCGCGCGGACCGTGGCCAGCGGCACGGTCTGCACCGCAGGGTTGGTCCAGGAGGCGGTGAGGTACCAGCGGCCGCGTGCGGTGTCCTCGTGGATGCGGTACGCGACAGCCCCGTTGGCATGGATGCGGTCGGCCCACTCGACGCCCCGGTGCGCGAACCTCACCCGGGAGGCGAGGACATACCGGCCGTGCGGGGCGTTCGCCAGATACACCAGCGGGGCAGGGAGCTTGAGGGAGACCTCGCCGTCGGGGGTGACGCGGATGGTCTCGTTGCCGAACCGTTTGCCGGACTCACCGTCCGCCTTCAGGAAGCGCCGCTCGGCCTGCCAGCGGGCGCGCCACTCCTCCTCGGTCAGCCGGGCGGCATCGAGGTGGTGGCGGGTGGTCAGCAACCCTTTCCCGCCCCGCACCACGTGCACCCGTCCGGCCTCCCAGTCCGCCCGCACCGCTTGCAGCCGGTCGGTGAGCACGTGCAGACGGCGCGCTTTCGCATGCCACTCCCGCCTGCTCGCATACCCGCCCGGGGCGTGCTTGTTGCCCTTCTCGCGCACCGGCAGCGACAACCGGTGCGCGATCATCCGCACACCCGCTTCCAGGCTCTGGATGTGTGCGAGCTGACTCCGCCGGGCCAGCGCCCACTGATCATGCGTGGCCTTCGTGATCGAACCGGCCCAACGGGAGGACGACACCCCGTCACAGCCCGCTTACGCGCCGCCCACCCCTCGCTGTCATGGTCCCGGCCCACCGCGCACCGGGTCTTCAGATCCCGCGAGGCGAGAGTGCCCAGATGATCCCCCACCAGGCGCAGTACGGTCTCATCCTCCGCCGTCAGCTGCTCGAGCCGGTCACGCACCGCCACACCCGACGGGCCCACGGCGACGAACGGCGCCGCCA
>NZ_LIQX01000650.1 GCF_001418475.1 Streptomyces ossamyceticus
GTGTGGGGTGGGGCGAGGCGCGGGTGGGGCGAGGTGCGGGTGGGGCAGGGTGCGGGTGGAGCGGGGTGCGGGGTGGTTGCCCGCGCTGTCACGGCGGTTACTTCGGGTCGCCGTTGAACTTCGAGGTGGACCAGAAGTAGCCGAGCACCGCGAGACCGACGCACCAGGCCACGGCGAGCCATCCGTTGTGGCCGATCTCGGTGCCGAGGAGCAGCCCGCGCAGGGTCTCGATGGCCGGGGTGAACGGCTGGTACTCGGCGATCGGCTGGAACCAGCCCGGCATGGAGTGCAGCGGCACGAAGGTGCTGGAGATCAGCGGGAGGAAGATCAGCGGCATCGCGTTGTTGCTGGCGGCCTCGGCGTTCGGGCTGACCAGGCCCATCCCGACGGCGATCCAGGTGAGGGCCAGGGCGAACAGCGTGACCAGCCCGAAGGCGGCGAGCCACTCCAGGACGGTGGCGTCGGTGGAGCGGAAGCCGATGGCCACGCCGACGGCGCCGACGAGGACCACGCTCATCAGGCACTGCGCGACACTGCCGATGACGTGCCCGACCAGCACCGACGCGCGGTGGATCGCCATCGTGCGGAAGCGGGCGATGATGCCCTCGGTCATGTCGTTGGAGACGGACACCGCGGTGCCGATGGTCGTGGATCCGACCGTCATCAGCAGCAGGCCGGGCAGCAGGTAGGCGATGTAGTCGGAGCGGTCGGCGCCGCCGCCGAGGCCGGCGCTCATCGCGTCTCCGAAGATGTAGACGAAGAGCAGCAACAGCATGACCGGGGTGAGCAGCAGGTTCAGCGTCATCGACGGGTAGCGCCTGGCGTGCAGCAGGTTGCGGCGCAGCATGGTCGTCGAGTCGCGGACGGCGAGGGAGAGGGAGCTCATCGCAGGGCCTCCTTGGCCTGGGCGGGGATGTCGGTGCCGCCGGTGAGGGCGAAGAACACGTCGTCGAGGTCGGGGGTGTGCACGGTCAGTTCGTCGGCCTCGATGCCGGCGGCGTCCAGCCGGTCGAGGACGGAGCGCAGGTCGCGCTGGGAGCCGTCGCTGGGGATCCGCAGGGTCAGGGCGTCGTCGTCGGCGGTGCCCCCGCGCGAGCGGAGGGGCGCGTCGGGGAGGGTGCCCTGGACGAGCGCGGCGGCGGCCGACCGGTAGAGGGCCGGGTCGGAGAAGCGGAGCCGGACGTGGCCGCCGGGGATCAGTCGCTTGAGTTCCTCGGCGGTGCCCTCGGCGGCGATCCGGCCGTCGTGGAGCACGGCGATCCGGTCGGCGAGTTCGTCGGCCTCCTCCAGGTACTGGGTGGTGAGGAAGACGGTGACGCCGCCTGTGACCAGCTCGCGGATGATCTGCCACATGGTGTGGCGGGAGCGGGGGTCGAGGCCGGTGGTCGGCTCGTCGAGGAAGATGACGCGCGGGCCCCCGACCAGCGTCATCGCGATGTCGAGGCGGCGCTTCATGCCGCCGGAGTAGGTGGAGGCGGGCTTCTTCGCCGCCTCCGTGAGGTCGAAGCGCTCCAGCAGTTCGGCGGCGACCCGTCGTCCCTCTCTCCTCGGCAGGTGGTGCAGGTCCGCCATGAGGAGCATGTTCTCCTCGCCGGTGATGAGCCCGTCGACGGCGGAGAACTGCCCGGTGACCCCGATCTCGGCGCGGACGGCCTGCGGGTCGGTGGCCGGGTCGTGGCCCGCGACCCTGATCCGGCCGCTGTCGGCGGTGATGAGGGTGGACAGGATCTTGACGGCGGTGGTCTTGCCGGCCCCGTTCGGGCCGAGCAGGGAGAAGATCGTTCCCTCGGGGACGGTGAGGTCTACGCCGTCGAGCACGACCTTGTCGCCGTAGGACTTGCGCAGCCCGTGCGCCGCGATGGCCGGGGTGGTCATGGTGGATGTGCTCCTTCGGAGGGCCGGGAGGGTCAGAGGCTGCGGGCGGTGATGTCGCCGCAGGAGGTGGTGGCGCGGATGTCGAGCGCGGTGGTGCCGTCGTTCTTGAGGGCGTTGCTGACGCGGCCGTAGGAGGTGCCGGCGTCCAGGGCGGCCGAGACGCCGGGGGCGGCGGCGACCGCGATGTCACCGGACTCGGTGCGGAGCACGACCGTGCCGCCGACCGCCTCGTCGATACGGATGTCGCCCTGCCGGGTGCTGATCTCCGCGGGTCCGCCGAGACGGCCGACCGCGATGTCACCGGCCAGGACGGCCAGGCGGGCACGGCCGGTCTCGTCGAGCTTGACCCGGCCGAGGGCGCCGTCGACGGCGACGTCCCCGAGCCGTCCGACGCCCCGGAACTCGACGCCGGCCGAGGTGGCCTCGACGTGCGAGCCGGCGGGCAGCTGCACGGTCACCTCGACGGAGCCGGCGGGGCCCACGAGGCGGTTCTTGACCGGCGCCTTCGCGGTGATCCGCAGGGTGCCGTCGGCGTACTCGACGGTGGTCAGGTCGGCGAGCTGCACGTCGCGGTCCTTGGAGGGGTCCACGGGCCGGACCTCGACGACGGTGTCGGCCCGGTCGGCGGCGATGACCTGCACCCGCCCGGCCTGGATGTCGAGGACGGCGGCGACCGGGGCGGGGGTGGCGAACTTCTGCATTGTTCTCTCCTCTGGTGGGTCGTTTCCGGCGGGTCGTGATTCTGACGGGCCGTTGTTTCCGACGAGAGAAAAGCTACGTTGCATTCATATCTGCGGCAACTAGTTCGTTGCATAATAATGGCATTCTCGCAGGTAGAAGCAGAGAAATCATTGCAATGAATCTGAACTTAACGCAACAACCGGCCACCGAAGCGTTGCAATGGAATGGAGGTGAACGCTATGGTGGGTCCACACGCGCACCTCGAAGGAGACCCCCATGCCGGGAGGCAGGCTCACTCAGCCCGAACGTCAGCAGATCGCCCTGGGGCTGGCCGACGGTCTCGCCTACGCCGAGATCGCGCGACGCCTCGACCGCCCCACCTCGACCATCACCCGCGAGGTCATGCGCAACGGCGGGCCCACCGGCTACCGCGCCGACCTGGCCCATCGCGCCACCGAACGCCGTGCGCAACGGCGCAGGCAGGCCGCGCCACGGGGGCCCGCGGCGGCCACGGCGGCGTACGGCCGGGACACCGAGGCCGTGCGGGAGTTCGAGGAGTCGTTCGCCACCGTGATGATGGCCTCGGGCATGCCGAAGATGATGGCGCGGGTCATGGCCTGCCTCACGCTCACCGACTCGGGCAGCCTCACCGCGTCCGACCTGGTCCAGCGCCTCCAGGTCAGCCCGGCGTCCGTCTCCAAGGCGATCACCTACCTGGAAGGCCAGGCGTTCGTCCGCCGGGAGCGCGACGAACGCCGCCGCGAGCGCTATGTCGTCGACGACGACATCTGGTACCAGTCGATGCTGGCCAGCGCCCGGGCCCTCAACCAGGTCATCGAGATCGCCCGGCAGGGCGTCGGCGTCCTCGGCCGCGAGACCCCGGCCGCGGCCCGCCTGGAGAACGTCGCCCGCTTCCTCGACTTCGTCAGCGAGAGCACGATCCGCGCGGCGGAGCAGGCCCGCGCGGATCGTGCTCTCGC
>NZ_LIQX01000651.1 GCF_001418475.1 Streptomyces ossamyceticus
CGGCTCCGGTGCCGGGCCGGAGGGGCGGGGCCGCGCGTCCGGGCAGTGAGGCCGTTCCGGCTCACTCCGGCAGTTGGCGCATCTCCACGACCCGCAGTCCCAGCGACCGGCAGCGCGCCAGCAGCCCGTACAGGTGTGCCTCGTCGATGATGTGGCCGAACAGCAGGGTCTGTCCGGACATCAGCACATGATCCAGCTCCGGAAAGGCCTTGGCCAGCGTCTCCGACATATGTCCCTCGACGCGGATCTCGTAGCGCATGAGCTGTTCTCCCGCGGGCGGCCGGGGTGCGAACTCCGTCCCTGTCCCGACGATCGTGCCGTTCGGGGCGTCCCCGGGCCTCACCCCGTGCAGGTGAACTGCCCGTGACGGTGGACGCCGAGGGTCCCATAACGGTGTTCGAGGGGCCCCGATCAGAGCTTTCAGTGTTTGAGGAAGAGCTTGAAGCAGATGATCGGCAGGCCGAGCAGCACATTGACGGACGCGGCGATCAGCACCAGACGCCAGGAGGCGCCGGCCCACAGTGCCGCCGCGACGGACCAGCCCACCTGCCCGGCCAGGGCCACGGCGAGCGCCAGCCAGACCGCGCCCTGGACGCCGAGGCCGAGGAGCGGGCTGACCGCCACCGCCAGGGCGGGCGGGACGGCGGCCTTCATGATCGGCCACTCCTCCTGGCAGACGCGCAGGACGACCCGGCGGTCCAGGGCCCGCTGGGCGAGGCGTTCCCCGAACAGCACGGCGTGCACGTGCGCGATCCAGAAGACGATGCCGGTGAGCAGCAACAGCAGCACGATCTCCAGCCGCGGGAAGGATCCCAGGGTGCCGGCACCGAGGATCACGGACGCCGCCAGCATGGAGCCGTAGATGCCGCCGGTGTAGTCCGCGTGGGCGCGGCGCTCGGCCCGCCTGGCCCGGGCGGTGGCGCGCGCGGGGGGCGTGGTCTGTGCCCGGGCGGTGGTCCGGTCCCGGGCGGTGGTCCGGTCGTGGGCGGTGGCCCGGTCGCTCTCGGACACGGGAACCCCCTTCATGGGCGGCGGGTCGACCGGGACGTTCCGGCGGCCGGGGCGGCGGCGTCCGGCGGCGCCGCCGGGCCCTTCCCGCCGGCCCCTCCGGTCCGCCCCGTCGGCAGATGCGGTGTGACGAGGTAGCTGGCGAGGGTGATGCCGCCGGCGGCGAGGAGGGCCGCCTTGAGGCCGTTCAGCTGGGCCGTGGCGTAGGCGTCGGTGAGCGCCTCGACCTCGGACGGCGGCAGCCCTGCCCGCTCGGCGGCGGAGCGCACCTGGTCGGTGGGGACGAAGGAGATCCCGGCCTCCAGGGCGACACCCGTGCGCTCGCGGGTCTCCTCCGACAGCCGCGGGTCGTCGGCGATCTGGGAGGTGAAGGCGTGGGCGAGCGCGCCGACGAGGATCGAGCCCATGAGTGCCGTACCCAGCGCGGAGCCCAGGTTCTGCGCGGTGAACTGCATACCGCCGGCCTCGCTGCGTTCCTCCTCGCCCACGCTGGACTGCACGACGTTGCCCAGTTGCGAGGCGAGCATGCCCATGCCCACGCCGAGCAGGGCCATGGCGCAGGCGAACTGCGCGTCGTCGATGACGGGGTCGATGGTGGCCAGCAGCCACACGACGGCCCCGACGAGTGCCGCGAGACCCAGCCGGACCATGCGGCGCGGCCCCACCCGCCGGCCCAGCCGGGCGGCGACGGTGGACGCCACGAGCATGGTGACGGACACCGGGAGCAGCCGCAGCCCCGTCTGGAACGCGTCGAATCCCTGGACGACCTGGAGGTACAGCGGGATGGTGAAGAACAGACCGAGCAGGATGAGGTTCTGGCTCACCAGCGTCATCAGGCCGGACCGTAGCGCGGGCACGCCCAGCAGCGACAGATGCACCAGGGGGTCGCGGTTCTCGCGCTCCCGGTGCCGTTCCCAGTGCCGGAAGAAGGCCAGGACGGCCACTCCGGCGGCGACGACGAACAGGGTGGGCGCGAATCCGAGGATGGTGAAGGGCGGGTTGCGGGGCTGCACCCAGCCCCAGGTTCCGCTCTGGAGCACCCCCAGCACGCCCAGGCCGAGCCCGGCGGCCGAGAGGGTCGCGCCGACGGCGTCCAGCCGGGGGCGCGGCCCGGTCCGGGGGATGTCGGTGATCACCCGGCGGAAGCAGAGGACGGTCACGACGACCACCACCTCGCCGGCGAAGACCAGCCGCCAGGTGAGGTACGTGGTGACCCAGCCGCCGAGCAGCGGGCCGACCGCGATGCCCGCACCGGCGAGTCCGCCGATGACGCCGTAGGCGACGGCCCGGTCCCGGCCCCGGTAGGACTCGGCGACGAGGGCCGCCATGGCCGGCAGCACCATGGCGGCCCCGATCCCCTCGATGACGGACCAGCCCAGCGTGAGGACCCACAGGGTGGGGGCCACGGCGGTCAGGGCCGATCCGGTGGCGTAGACGACGAGGCCCAGGAGGAAGACGCGGCGTCGCCCGAGGATGTCCCCGAGGCGCCCTCCGATGAGCATGAACGCGGCCATCACCAGCGCGTACAGGGTGATCACGGCCTGGATGGCGGTGACCTCGGTGTCGAAGTCCTCGACCAGCTGACTGATCGAGACGTTCATGACGGAGGTGTCCAGCACCATGAGGAACTGGGCCGTGCCGAGAACGATCATAGCCCGCCAGTGCGCCACGCCGCCCACCTCGCCGAGTCGGCCCGGGAACACCCGTGGGGTGGCCCCGGACAGCGGCCCTCCGCCGACCGGCCGCCACGTCCATCGCAGCTCAGAACCCCGCCGGGCGCCTCACCCGCCACGGGCGAGGCGGCCACCGCACGAGGGGTGGCCACCGCACGAGGGGTGACCGCGATCGCGGCACCCCAGCCGGCCCTCCCGCCGGTAGGCGACCGGCGGCACGGCGGAACGCAGGGCCGGTGCGGTGTGGCACCGGCCCTGCCGCGGCTCGCCGGCTACAGGGCGATGACCTGCCATTCCTGGTTGGTGCCGCCGGTGTCGCGCCACTGGATGACCGCGGCGCCGTCCGCCGTGGAGGCGTCCTTGACGTCGGCGCACCAGCCGTTGCCGACGTTGACGAGGCGGTAGTGGCCACCGGTCGCGGGGACCAGCTTCCACCACTGGTTGCCGGCGGCATCACTGTCCGTCCGCTGGTCCAGGGCGGCGCCCTCGGCGGAGCCCCCCGGACTGTCCAGGACCTTCCCGCTGCGGACGTTGGACAGCCGGTAGGACCCGTCCGTGTTGGGCAGCAGCTTCCACTGCTGGTTGGTGCCGCCGGTCCACGGCCACTGGATGACGGCCGCGCCGTCGGCGCTGGAGGCCGCGTTGACGTCCAGTACCTTGCCGCTCTTGCGGTTGACCACCCGGAACGTGCCCAGGTCGGCGGCGAAGGGCCGGTCGTAGACCTCCAGACTGCGGATGGACGCCCAGGCCCCGGAGGGCAGGCCCGTCACGGTCACCCGCACGTACCGGGCCGAGGCGCTGACCATGGCGACCTGCACCTGGCTCGTGCCGGTGGTGCCGGTGCGGTCGGCCAGGGTGGTCCAGATGGTGTTGTCGGTGGAGCCCTCGATCCGGTACCGGTAGTTGGTGGCGTCCAGCTCCCACGCGATCCGGACGCCGGTGAGCGACTTGGCCGCTCCCAGGTCCACCTTCAGCCAGTGACCGGTGTCGCCGTCGCTCGCGCACCAGCGGCTCGCGGTGGAGCCGTCGACCGCCTTGGCCGCCGTGTTCCCCTTGGAGCTCTCCTCGCTGCTCGCCGTGGCGGTCCTGCCGACGGCGATGTCGGCCGGCTGTACCGTCCGGTCCAAAGTGACCCCGACGACGCTGTCCTCGGGGATGCGGGTGCGGTTGATGCCGGTGATGGTCACCTCCCCGCTGTCACTCACGCTGTACGACAGGTCGGCGCCCGACGCCACGTCGAAGACCCGGGTGACCGTCGCGTCGCCGATCTGCGGGGTGGTGAAGGAGGTGCCGCTCTGGCCGGGCAGCAGATGGACATAGAAGGTCTTGTCCTTGTACGTGAACCCGTACTTGCCGTCGACCGGGTTCCACGGGCCGCCGACGGTGCCGTACACGGCCTGCCCGCACGTGGTCAGGAAGGAGCCGATCTGCCGTACCAGGGTCTGCTGGGCGCTGGGGACCGCGCCGGTGCGGTCGGGGCCGACGTTGACCAGACAGGTCATGTCGCGCACCCAGGCGTTGACCAGGATGTTCATGGCGGTGCCGAAGCTCATCACGGCGGACCCTGCCTTGTAGCCCCAGGCGCCGCCGATGGTGAAGCACTTCTCCGACACCTTGCCGGTGCGGATGGCACCGCTCGGGACGGAGGGGCCTTCCTCGCTGGCGAAGTCGCCGATCCAGCCGGAGCGCAGGGTGGTGACGGCGTCGGGCTGGTGCTTACGGACCAGTCCCGTCAGGCCCAGGGGCTTGCCGGTGGCGGGATCGGTCTCGCCGTACGCGGCGTCCACCGGCCACTCGTTGGCGGGGTCGCGGAACCTGCCGGGCTCCCAGAAGAACGCGGCGTCCGCGTCGGAGCCCTGCTGGCCCAGCCAGCCGCCGTCCCACCACAGGTCGTCGATCTTGCCGTACTGGGTGACCAGTTCCTTGACCTGCTGGTACACCTCGTTCTTCATGATCCGCGCGTTCTCCTTGTGCGCGGGATCGGTGGTGTACCCCCACGCGTTCGGGAGGCAGTTGGTGCCGCGGACGTCGTAATAGCCGGGGTAGCGCCAGCTCAGCGGGGAGAAGTACAGGCCCACCTTCAGCCCGGCGTCGCGTACGGCGGTGACGTACTGGCCGATGAAGTCCTTCTGCAGCGGCGCCTGACCGGCGTGCCAGGCGTTCGGGTGGGCGGACGGCCACAGCGCGAACCCGTCGTGGTGACGGGCGGTGAGCACGGTGTACTTGGCGCCCATGTCCTTCGCCAGCTGGGCCCAGTCGGCCGGCTTGTACGCGCTGCCGGTGAACTGCTCGCCGGAGACGTCGGTGACGTACTGCTTGTAGTTCTCCGGCGTGACGGCGGCGTTCTCCATGTACCACTCGCCCTTGGCCGGGCCGGAGTATGGACCCCAGTGGATGAACATGCCGATCTTGGCGTCCCGCAGCCACTGGATCTTGTCGTCGGACTGCTGCTCGACGCCCTGGTCGAGCTTCGGGACACGCAGGGGCGGGAGCGGCAGGGGCCGGGTGGAGGCGGCGTGCGCGGGGCTCGCCAGAGCGGGTGTGACGACTGCGGCGACCGTCATGGCCGCCATGCCCGTCAGTACTCTTCGTCGCGTGAGCGGTTCTGACAAAGGAGATCTCTCCTGACTGTCCAAAGGACAGCACGGACCGTGCTGTGAGCCAGCATCCGGAACCGAACAGATCGGATGGGTCATCCGGGGACGGCGGGATGCAGGGAGCCGCACAGGAACGCACATCTCACCGGGATGACACTGAATGCATTAACAACCATGACGTCAACCCTGTCCAGAGGGCCGACGAAAAAGCACCGAGAACGCACGCGTGGCCGAGACACGTCAGGACCCGAACCAATCAGACATCGGATGTTAAGACTCTTGACGCACCGATACACCCCCTCTACCGTCCGGCAACGGAGTCGCACACACATCAACAATTCCAAAACCGTTGTCGAGGTACCCATGCTCAGACGCATCCTCACGCTGGTGCTGGCCGCCACGGTGAGCACGTTCGCCTTGGTGGTGACCGGATCACCCGCCCTGGCCGCACCGGTCACGGTGACCAACGCGACCCGGTTCACCGACACGGACGGCAACGTCGTCCACGCCCACGGCGGCGGGGTGATCAAGGTCGGCTCCTTCTACTACTGGTTCGGTGAGAACCGCAATGCCGACAACACCTTCAAGGCCGTCTCCGCCTACCGCTCCACCGACCTCAGGACCTGGGAGTTCCGGCGCGACGTCCTGACCCGGGCCAGCAGTCCCGAACTCGCCGTCGCCAACATCGAACGCCCGAAGGTGATCTTCAACAGCGCCACCGGCAAGTTCGTGATGTGGATGCACAAGGAGAACGGCAGCGACTACAACCAGGCCCGTGCCGCGGTCGCCGTCTCCGACACCGTCGACGGCGACTACACCTGGCAGGGCAGCTTCCGCCCGCCGTCCGGCACCACGTCCCGCGACATGACGCTGTTCAAGGACGACGACGGCACCGCTTACCAGATCACCTCGGCGGCCGGCAACGCCGACCTGCAGATCTGGAAGCTCACCGCCGACTACACGGCGTACGACAACCTGGCCGCCAACCCGTGGGCCGGTACCTTCCGGGAGGCACCGGCGCTGTTCAAGCGGGACGGCGTCTACTTCATGCTCACCTCCGGCAACAGCGGCTGGAAGCCGAACCAGCAGAGGTACGCGACCGCCGGCAGCGTCACCGGCCCGTGGACCGCGATGACCGACATCGGGGACGACACCGGCTACGGCTCCCAGACCACGTTCGTCCTGCCCGTCCAGGGCACCTCCGGTACCTCCTACCTGTACATGGGCGACCGCTGGGGCAACTCGATGGGCGGCTCCGTCAACGACTCCCAGTACGTGTGGCTGCCGCTGACCTTCCCCACCCGAACCACCATGAACATGCCCTGGTACCCGCAGGTCGCCCTCGACACCGCCGCCGGCACGGTCACCGGCGTGGGCGGCGGCCCGTACTACAACCTGGTCGCCCGGCACAGCGGCAAATGCCTCGACATCACCGACAACTCGGCCGCCGACAGCGCGATCGCCCTCCAGTACACCTGCGGCGGTGGCCTCAATCAGCAGTGGCGACTCCAGGATGCGGGGGGCGGCTACGTCCGCGTCCTCGCCCAGCACAGCGGCAAATGCCTGGACGTCTCGGGCGCGTCCACCGCCGACGGTGCCTTCGTGAACCAGTACCGCTGCACCACCGGCACCAACCAGCAGTGGCAGTTCCAGGACCAGGGCAACGGCCACCACCGACTGGTGGCCCGGCACAGCGGCAAGTGCCTGGACGTGAAGGACGCCTCCACGGCCAACGGCGCCCGACTCATCCAGTGGACCTGCGGGACCGGCACCAACCAGCAGTTCGAGCGCCGCACCGCCTGACGACACGCACCGAGGCCCGACGGGTGGGCACTCCGACCACCCGTCGGGCCTCGGTGCGTCTCCGCCGTCCTGGACACCACTGAGGTTGCGACGCGAGGCCGAGAAGCCCTGTATGAGTACGAATCACACGGGACTCGGACCTCTGGAATTGTCCGCGACGGCAACAGGGGCCTGCCAAACAACCTCCGGGCTGTGAGCGTCGGTGGTGACATCGCCGCACGTCGAACGACCGGAGCACGACATGCCCACCAGCGTCACCATCGTGGTCGCCTTGTCCGTGCTTCTCGGATTCCTGGTGATCGTCCAAGGGTGGATGGGCACCGACGACATCGACCTCCCCGAGGTCCGCTGGCAGCTGGACGGCGGCTCGGGCGCCTATCTGGACATGCTCGACCGGCTGCGGAGTCTCGCCGAGACCTCGGCCGACGGCGGCACCACGCCCGACGTCGACACCCGAAGGTTCGCCGACGTCGTGATCAGCGGCGGCGACCACACCCCTGCGGTGCACGCGGTCGTACGGCTCAGCGACTTCCGCGTCGTGCGGTTCTTCGTCAGCGGCGCCGCGCACGACGTCGTCCTGAACCTCGCCTCCGACACCCCGAACTCCGACACCCCGAGCAAGGAGGACGCCGCCGGTGACGACTGGTTCCTCGGCAAGGAGGACTACGACGATCTCGCCCGCATCGCGAACCGGTCGCTGACCGACGTCGACCTGAGCAGGTTGAGCCTTGAGCGGAGCCTCAGGGACCTCGGCGTCCGCGACACCGACCGCACCGCTCAGGCGAGCGGCATGCTGCGCTACAGCATCGCCATCACCGCGGCCTCCCGGTTCCGACCCATCGCCGACCACATCGCGGGCGGCATGGACAAGGGATCCCACGTCTTCGTCACCGCACAGCAGGTCGGCCTGATGCGCGGCTAGACGGGGCATCGGCCGTGTCTCCGTCGGCCGACGGAGACAGTCAGGGGCAGACCCGCCGGTACGGCCGGTCCGGAACGTAGGTGCGCCACTGCGCCCGGGTCAGCTCCGTGTTCCCGGTCCGGGCGCAGACGAGGGACACCGCTCGGTCCGGATCCACGACGTACTTCTGGAGCGGCACGTGCCCGCCCCCCGCGTAGAGCAGGGTGCTGTCCGGGCTGAAGGCGACCGTGTCGATGCCGCCACCGGGCGTGGGCAGGGGCGGACCCAGAGGTTGCTGGGTCGCGATGTCCCAGAGTTGGAGGGTGCCCGCGTCGCCGCCCACGGCGAGCGTCCTGCCGTCGGGACTGAAGGCGAGCGCCGTGATCGACTCGGCCGAGTCGGCGGACGGGTCGGGGGGCTCCAGGAAGACGTTCCGCAGTATGCCCGCGCGGTGGCGGAGGTCGCCGTCCCAGAGGGCCACCCGTCCTGTCCAGTCGCCCGCCGCCAGGCCGGATCCGTCGGGAGCGAAGGCGATGGCCCCGATGCCGTCGTGCTGGACGAGGTCCTGGGCGTGGGACCGGCCCGCTCGGACGACGCGGTTGTCGGTCACGAGGAGCCCGCCGTCCCGGCTGACGGCCAGACGAGAGCCGCCCGGACCGGGGAGGACCGCCGTCCTGCGCCGCCGTGTGGTGTCCCAGGTCTCGTTGACGTGGCCCTCCTCCGTCGAACGTGCGACGAGGAGCGTACGACCGCCCGGTCCCAGGGCGATCCCGTCCACAGGCGCCGGGGACGTCGCCAGGTCCATGGTGGTCTTCGTGCGTCCGGCGGTCACGTCCCACACCGTCAGCGGCTGCTTCTCCGCGTCCCAGAAGGGGACGGAGACTCCGTACGCGAGCATGCGTCCGTCGGGGCTGAAGGAGAGCAACGGCTCGGCGACGTCTGCGGGGAACGTCGACTCGCCGGTGGGGAAGACGGGAAGCGGCGGGGCCGGCAGCGTGCGCAGCAGACGGCCGTCGCGCGTGTTCCGCAGCTGGAAGACGTCGCGGTCACCGATACGTTCGGCGGTGGCGAGCGTCCTGCCGTCGGGGCTGAGCCGGACCCCGGCGAGCGGACTCGTGCGCCAGGCGTGGGTGAGCGTCGTGGTGAGGTCGAGGGTGTGGACCGTGCCTCCTTCGAGGTACCGCAGCAGGGGCCGCGAGGAGTCCCAGGCGAGACCGGAGAGCGACGCGTTGTCCAGGGAGTGCCGGAAAACGGGGGTGCCGCCCTTGGGCAGACGCCACACTCTGATCTCCTGGCCGCCGCCGGTCGCCAGAAACGAGCCGTCCTCGCTCACGGCGGCGCCAACGACTCCTGGGTGGGTGACGTCGCCGAGCTCTCGTCCGGACGTGGTGTCCCATACACGCACCCGGTCCCCGCTGAGGGTGAGGAGTCGGCCGCCGGTGAGGCCGAAGAAGGTGCGGTCACCGTCACAGACGCCGCGAGCGCTCGTCCAGGCACCGGACCGGACGCTGCGCGCGGAGGTGTCCCAGACCTGCGGGGCCCGGCCGCGCGGGCAGACGGCCAGCACCCGGTCGTCGGCCGTCGCGGCGGCGCGCTCCCCGCTGCCGGCCGACGGGGTCCGGAAGACCAGATGGCCGTCGGTGGCGGAGTAGAGCCCGGCCCGGTCGTCGAACAGGCCGGTCACCAGGTAGTTGCGGTCACTCGCCCCGAAGCCCACGTTGTCCCTGGACGGCAGGGGGTCCCCGATCCAGCGCTTCGTCCGGGTGTCCCACAGCCGCTGGGTCTTCCGGGCGGTCTGGACGACGAGCAGCCGGCCGCCCGGACCCGCGGCGAGTATCGCCCCGTGAGGTACCCGCCCCGAGGCGATACGGCGATGGGCGGCCACATCCCACGTCCGCCAGGTGGTGCCGCCGAAGCTCAGCAGGGTGCGGCCGGAGCTGTCCAGGTACCGGTTCGGTTCGTCACCGGGCGCGGGGTCGGTGAAGTTGCCCAGTTCACGCTGGGCCAGCGCGCCCAGCAGGGCTCGACGGGACTCCGGCAGCGCGGAGATGCGCCATGCGGCGACGCCGAGCAGCATCGCGGTGTGCGGGTCGGTGGTACGCAGCGCGTCGGCGACCGCGGCCACCCGGCGGGCCGCCGTGTCGGTCGTCTGCTTCTCGCTGTCCTGACGCAGTCGTACGGCGGTCAGGCCGACGAGCAGGGCCACCGCCAGCACGGCGCAGAGCGAGATCGTGAGGGTGCGGCTCCGCCGCCGGGCCCGGGTGGCGGTCCGCTCCTCCGTCGCCCGCTGCTCCGCCGAGGCGACCAGGAAGGCCGTCTCCTCCGACGTCAGACCGTCGTAGTCACCGTCCTCGCCGCCCTCGCCCGTGAACAGTTCCTCGGCCCGCGCCAGGCGGGTGCCCCGGTACAGCGTGCCCGGGTCGCGGTCGTGCTCCAGCCAGGTGCGGGCGGCGTCGGTCAGCTGCCGGTGGTGGCGCAGCCGCTCCCGGTCCGCGTCGATCCACTCGCGCAGCCGCGGCCAGGACGTGATGAGCGCCTCGTGGGCGAGCTGTACGCCGTCGTCGTCGGTGGTCAGCAGTCGTGCCCGAGTCAGCCGTCCGGCGACGGCTCGCACCTCGGGGTCCTCCCATCCGGCCATCTCCTGCCGGCTGAGCGGGCGGCGTGTGTCGGCGTTTCCCTGGCCGGGCTCGACCATCCGCAGGAGCAGGTGCCGGGCGGCGTGGGCCTGCGCCGGTGAGAGTTCCCCGTACGCTTCTTCGGCGCTGGCCGCGATCGCGCCGCGTACCCCGCCGGCCGCTTCGTACGCGGCCAGGGTCAGCATCCGTCCCTTGCGCCGCCGCCAGGTCTCCAGCAGGGCGTGGGACAACATCGGCAGTCCGCCGGGCTCGTCGAGTACGTCCTCGACGATCCGTGCGGTCAGTGTCCGCTCCACGATGAGCCCGGCCGCCTGCGCGGGACCGACCACCGCCTCGCGCAGTTCGTCGGCGGTCATGGATCCGACCAGCAGCCCATTTTCGTGCAGCGCCTCGGCCAGGCGCGGGTGCTCGGCGCAGCGCGCATAGAAATCGGACCGTACGGCGATGAGCACGCGCAGTCGGCTGCCCGGGGCCCGCGCGGCGAGCAGAAGGTCGAGAAAGCGGTCACGCTCGGCCCGCTCGCGGCAGAGGGTGAAGACCTCCTCGAACTGATCCACCACCACCCAGCACTCCGGGCCGTCGTCCTCCGGTGTCAGCAGATGTCCGTAGGTGGCGGCGGGCCGGTCTCCCGGAGTGAGGATCCGCACGACGGCCCGACGTCCCTGCTGCGCGATCCTCTCCTGCAGCAGGGGAAGCAGTCCGGCCCGCAGCAGGGAGGACTTGCCGCTGCCGGACGCCCCGAACACCACGGCGAACGGGGACCCGAACGCCAGCTCGCTCAGCTCGTCGACCAGCCGGTCCCGGCCGAAGAACAGCTCACGGTCGTCCGGCTCGAAGCGCGTGAGGCCACGGTAGGGCGGGACGGCGTCGGCCTCCTCCGGCTTCTCCTCCCCTGCCAGCGCCTCGGCCTCCGCCCACCGTGCCTCCCACGGGACGGGGTCGGCGCCACATGCCTGGACGTATGCCCGGAACACGGCCAACGAGGGCAGTCGTTCGCCGCTCGCCGCTTTCGCCAGGGTCGTCACCGAGAAGCCGGCCTTCTGCGCCATGGTCCGGTACGACACACCACCCGCCGAACGGCGCAGCTCCCGAAGATCATGGGCGAGTCGCTGCACGGGACCGGCCGCCGGGTCGACCGGTAGTTCAGGACGCCCCATCGGCGAGCCTCTTTCGCACAAGAACAACATGTTGATCAGCGGTCCAAGGTACTTTTCGCCCTGCCCGCGCGAGAACCCTTTCCGGCTGTGATGTCGCCCGCGGGCTCCTTCAAGGCACGCGATACGCGCCGCCGGCGAGAGCACCGTCGCCGGAGGGGCCGGTGGCAGACGCCACCACCGGCCCCTTCCGACGAAGCGCCGATGGTCAGCGCAGTCGCTCCTTGGCCTTGTAGACCAGAACGCCGCGGCTTGAACGCGACTCCCAGACGCCCCACGCGCTGGACGTTGCGGTCGATCCGCTCCTTGGCCGTCAGCTCCTCCACGCCGTCCACCGCCGTGCGGAAGGCGTCGTAACGTTCCCCCGGGCCCGCGGCTGCCCGTAGCGCTTCACGCGCCTCGGCGGGGCTGATGGTGACGCCCTGGGCACACATGCCGCCGTTGCGTCCGGAGGCGCCCGAGCCGACCTTGTCCTTCTCCATGAGGGGACGACGTGGGCGCCCTTGCGTGCCTGACGTACGTCCTCGGGTCTTCCTGGTCGTCCAGGTGGTTTCTCTTGGTCCCGGTCTCAGCAGCCGAGCAGGGCCGGCAGGCCGGAGAGGTCGGGCAACTCGTCGTAGGGCTGGTAGTCGGCGCTGCCGCTGTGGAATTCGTAGCGGTTGATCCACACGCGGCGGGCGAGGCCGAGGTCGCGGGTGGGGATGAGGTCGTACTCCCAGCCCTGGGCCACGTGGATGACCTGGGCGGGGTCGATGTCCATGGCCCGGAAGGCGTACTCGAAGGTCTGCCGGGACGGCTTGTACGCCTTGGCCTGCTGGGCGGTGACGACGTGGTCGAACTCGACGCCCATGTTGGCCAGGTTCTGGGCGATGAGGTCGTCGTCCGTGTTGGAGATGATGGCGATCTCGTACCGGGACTTCAGCGCCCGCAGGGCGGCCGGGACCTCGGGGTGGGGGCCGAAGGTGGGCACGGCCGCGACCAGTGCCTCGCCGTCGGACGTCCGGTACTCCAGGCCGTGCAGCCGCATGGCTGCCTCCAGGCTGGAGGGCAGCAGCTCGCGGAAGGGGCGGTAGGCCTCCAGGACGGCCTGGAACCGCATGACGCGGAAGTCGTCGAGGAACTCGTCGACGTTCAGGCCGTCCAGGTCCAGCCGGTCGGCGAGGACCTTCAGGGTGGTGGGGCCGAGCTGGAAGTCGACCAGGGTGCCGTAGGCATCGAAGGTGACGATCTGACGCATGACGTTCAACCTCTTTCCTGACATATGGGACACCTCGCGCATCGGGGAGTCACGATCTCGTCGAGTGCGGCCGGGTGCGCCGCATCGGGGGGTGGTTCGGGGGCCTGCCGCGACGTTGGCGGCGACCCGTCGAGGGCGGTGGACGGGTGTCAGGCAGTCGGCGGCAGGACCACTGCCGCTCCGAGTGCGATGAGCGTTTCTCCCACCTGAGGTGATGCGTCAGTGAAGCACTGTGGAGAATCCGGCAACAAGGGACGTGAGGCCGCGAGATCGACCGCACATATTGTGCCTGTGCACAATCACCGTGTTCCGAGGATCAGGACACCGTCGCCCGGAAGCGGGCGCCCGCGTCCGTCTCCAGCCAGGCCAGGGCGAGGACCAGCCGGGCGGCGTCGGCCGGCCGGGACAGCTTCAGTCCGGTCGCCTCCTCCGCGGCCTGCAGGCGATTGCCCACCGTGTTCCGGTGGCGGTAGGTGCGGGCGGCCACCTCGGCGACCGAGCCCAGGTCGAAGTAGCAGCGCAGCGTCTCGATGACGCTGTCGCTGTCCCGCAGCCCGAGGAGCGGACGCAGCACGCCGGTGGCCATCGCACCGGGGAGCTCCTCCTGCGCCGACATGATCGCCCCCACCCAGTGGCCCTCCACATGCCGAACTCCGGGCCGCGTGGAGCTGCGGATCGCGGCGCGCGCGAACCGGATGCCCCGTGCCGTCAGCGCCAGCCCGGGGACTTCCGCGACGCCACAGCGCCACGGGGCGAACGGCTGGAGCACGGCGAGCACGGCCTCCCGGTCGGACCGTCCGTGGCGGACGATGCCGAGGAGTTCGTCGCCCATCCAGCCGAAGTGGCGCAGCAGGCCGCCCCGACGCAGCGCGTCGTCGACCTGGGACAGGGCCGGGTCCCCGGTGGGAACGGACTCGACCACGACCACGGTCAGGGGGACGTGTTCGGAGAAGCCCAGCAGTGTCGACGCCTCAGCGACCGTGGAGGGGTCCTGCTCGCCTTCCAGGACGAGGCGGCTGAAGGCCCGGTTGCGCACCTCCGTGCGACGGCTCGCCAGGTCGCGTTCGGTGCGGCGGTAGGCATCGACGACTTCGACGCTGTTGGCGTCCGTCGCCTCCCAGACGCGGATCAACCCGTCGAGGAAGTCGGGATCGGCGCTGATGCCGCGTGTTCGCCCCTCCTCCAGCACGGCCTCCCACAAGGTCCTGAGGTCCAGTTGGAAGGAGTGCATCAGCGCGGTCAGGGGGAACGCCTGTTCCGCCCGCTCGCGTCCCACGTCCTCGGTGGCGCGTGAGACCGCCGCGGGCACGGGACCGCCGGCCAGCCGGGTCAGGGCGAGTTCGAGGGTTCGCCGCATCCCCTCGCGTTTCTGGACCGGGTCCCAGTCCTTCGACGCGTAGGCGGCCTCCTCGGCCTCCAGCTTCGCGAGAGCGCGAGAGGTCAGTTCGTCGAGTCGTTCGTCGAGGAGCCGCCGCGCGATCGCCTGAACGGCGTCGTGGCGTGCCCCACCCTCACCGAGATTGTGCACAGGCACAAACTACAGGGCGGATGTCGCGGCCTCACGTCCCTTGTTGCCGGATTCTCGGCGGTGTTTCACTGACGCGGCACCTCGGAGTGGAGAGCCGTGGCAGGCCACCCACGTGACGCAGCCACAGAGGCCGCGGCGGCAGCCACGCCCACCGTCTCCCAGGAACCGCGTCGACCGGACCGTCCGGGAGCCGCCCGGCAGCGTCGGGCACCGGCCCGACACGGGTGGCGGCCGGAACAGGCCGAGACCGACCGCGTGACGCAGGTGACCCGAGCACGTGACGCAGGCCCCGTGTGCGTGATGTGCGGCCTGACGACGAGAGAGAGAACGCACCGATGACCTCAGTGACCACCACAGACCGGGACGGAGCGGCCCTCCCCGGTCCCACCGGCCACCTGCCGGGCCCGCTCCTCGATCACGTGCTGCGGCAATCCTTCGGACTCGACGGATATGTCCAGCACCCCCTGGGAGGGGAGGTCGACCAGAACGTCCGGATCACCGGCGACGACGGCACGCGCTACTTCGTACGAGTCACCCTCGCGGAGCCGGACTCGGCCGACGTCCTCTGGCAGAACGCACTCCTCCAGCATCTCGCCGCCACCGTCCCCGACCTTCCGGTGCCACGGCTGGTCCCGACCCGCGAGGGGCAGTGCCTCGCCGATGTCGTCCACGAGGGCCGAACGCACCTGGTCCGCGTGATGAGCTGGCTCGAGGGCCGGGTGCTGGCGGATCTCGACGACCATCCCGCGGCACTTCTGCGTCGGTTGGGAGAAGCCGCCGGGCGGCTGAGCCTCGGACTCTCCAGCATGGAGCCACCGGTGGGCCTGGCACCGCACGACTGGGACATGCGCCGGGCCGCCGAGATCGTCGAGGGGTCGCTGCACGCCGTCCAGGACGCGGACCGGCGGGAGTCGGTGCGCACGATCATGGGCTGGTACGACGCTCTCCTGCCGACCCTGGACCGGCTGCCGTGGAGCGTCCTGCACCAGGATCTCAACGACGCCAACGTCCTGGCCGACACCGACGAGGACGGGGTACCGCGGATATCGGGCATCGTCGACCTGGGCGACTCGCTCTACGGGGTGCGCGCGGC
The DNA here is from genome assembly GCF_001418475.1 of Streptomyces ossamyceticus. GTDB lineage: Bacteria > Actinomycetota > Actinomycetes > Streptomycetales > Streptomycetaceae > Streptomyces > Streptomyces ossamyceticus. Next base: position 15,631 of record NZ_LIQX01000651.1, read on the forward strand.
GGAGGTGGCGATCGCGGCGGGCTACGCCATGGTCCGCAAGGCCGACCCGCTCGCCGCGGCGGCCGAGGTCGTGGCCGGCTTCCACTCGGTGCTCCCGCTCACGGCGGAGGAGCTGGCGGCTGTCTATCCGCTGGCGGCCGCCCGGTTGTGCATGAACGCCGTGACGTGGACGCGCCGGGTCGCCGAGAGCGACACGCCGTACGGGCGGTCCCGCGTGCGGCACACCTGGCCGACGATCGCGCAGGTGGCCGGGGTCTGCCCCGAGGTCGCCGAGGCGACGTTCCGGGTCGCGTGCGGGCTCCCCCCGACACGGGAGCAGGGGCGGTTGGAAGAGGTCTTGGCGAAGGCGGCCCGAGAGGGCGCCCCGCACGCAGCGGCTCCGCGTCTGCTCGACCTGGGACCGGCCAGTGATCTCTACGACGACGTCGACTGGCACGACGCGAGGGCGGTACGCGCGCGCGTCGACGACATCCTCGACGGACGGCGGCGGCGCGGCTACGTGCCCCACCTCAGCGCCTCGCTGCTCCTGGGGGGCCGACGCCGCCCGGGAGTCGACGAGCCCGCGACGGTGCAGGTCGGCGGCGCGCTGATCCTGGCGGACGCCGAGGAGGTCGCCAGCCCACTGTCCGGCGTCGTCGAATCCCACGGTGGTCCCGGTGAGCCGTTGGTGCTGCGACACGCGGTCGAGGGGCTGGAGTTCTGGACGTGCTGGTGGGGGCTGGTCGACTCGCCGCCGGTCGCGGCGACAGTCCCGGCCGGGGCGCCGTTGGGACGCGCCGGCGTGAGCGAGGGGACGGATCCGCTCGGGCCCCGCGTCCAGGTGCAGGTGCACCACACCGCGCGGACGGCGACCTGGCCGCCGCCGCGCGCCGTGCCGCCCTCGGCGCGGCAGGTCTGGAGCCGTCTGTCACCCGACCCCGGCCGGCTTCTCGGGTTCACCGAGTCCCACGCCGCGGTACCCGCCGTCGACGACGTCGTCTCGGTGCGCCGTCGCCACATCGCTCGCTCCCAGCGCAACTACTACCGCGAGCCGATGAATCTGGTGCGTGGGCGGGGTGTGTGGTTCCACGACGAGGACGGACTGGCCTATCTGGACTCGCTGAACAACGTCACCCACGTCGGCCATGCCGAGCCGCGCGTGACGGCCGCCGCCACCCGACAGCTGCGCAAGCTCAACACCAACAGCCGTTTTGTCTACCCGCAGATCGCCAGTTACGTGCAGAAGCTGGTAGCGACGCTGCCGGACCCGCTCGAGGTCGTCTTCCTCGTGTGCACGGGCAGCGAGGCGAACGACCTGGCTCTGCGGATCGCCCGCCAGGTGACAGGTCGACAGCACATCGTCAACATCGACGGCGCGTACCACGGAAACACCGGCGTGGTGACCGGGATCAGCCCGAACCGTTACAAGGGCCCCGGCGGCGCCGGCGCACCCGCCACCACCCACGAGGTCGTCATTCCGGACCGCTACCGCAGCACGTACGGGTACGACGACCCGGACGCCGGAGCCAAGTACGCGCGCGACGCCGCGGCCGTCATCGAGCGGATCTCGGCCGACGGCCGAGCCCCAGCCGCCTTCATCGCCGAGTCCCTGATGGGATCGGGTGGGAACATCGTGTTCCCCGACGGCTACCTCGACGGCGTGTTCACCGCTGCCAGGCGGGCGGGCGCCCTGTGCGTCTCCGACGAGGTCCAGGTCGGCGTCGGACGCCTCGGACCCTGGTGGGGTTTCGAGCTCCAGGGGGTGGTTCCGGACATCGTCACGATGGGCAAGCCGCTCGGGAACGGGCATCCCCTCGCGGCGGTGGTCACGACTCGGGAGATCGCCGACGCGTTCGACACGGGCATGAAGTACTTCAACACCTTCGGCGGCAACCCGGTCTCCTGCGCGATCGGCGAGGCCGTGCTCGACATCGTCGAGCAGGACGGGCTGAGGGAGAACGCCGTGAGCGTGGGCGGGTACTTCGCCCAGTCGCTGCGCGAGCTCCAGCGGCGTCAGCCGCTCATCGGCGACGTGCGGGCAGAAGGGCTCTACCTCGGCGTCGAACTGGTCCGCGACCGCACCACCAAGGTGCCGGCCACGGAGCAGGCCTTCATGGTCACCGAGCTCATGAAGGAGCGAGGCGTCATCGTCTTCCCCAATGGCGTGCACGACAACGTACTGAAGATCAAACCGCCCATGACCTTCCGCCGCGAGCATGTGGATCTCTATGTCGACGCGCTGGACGAGGTCCTGTCCTTGCCCGAGCTGCGCTCAGCCGTTCAGTCCTGACGTTGAGTCCCGAGACGGGCAGTCCGTCCCGTTCATCACCGCAACCGGCCGCATCGCGGCCTGAGTCCGAACGAGGTAAGCCATGACTCTGACCATCGGTACGCTGCGGGCCGAGCCCGGCCGCAAGACGCGCGGGGTTCTGCCCGCCGACCTGGGCACCACCACGGTCGAGGTGCCGCTGATCCTCGTCAACGGTGCCCGTCCCGGTCCGCGGGTCGTGATCACCGGTGG
>NZ_LIQX01000652.1 GCF_001418475.1 Streptomyces ossamyceticus
GGGTCATGGACCCGGCCATGAAGCCGTGGGCGGTGGCCTGGCACTCGCTCCAGTTCTCGCCGTCGTCCTGCTCGAAGATGCCGGTCGGCCCGAACGTCCGCAGGTTGTACAGCCGTTGGGCCTCCTTCACCTCGGCCGGCATGGACCGGTCGACGATCGTCCAGGCCCACACCTCCATCCGGTCCGGTCCCTTCGGGTGCCAGACCCGGATGGAGCCGTTGACCGGCAGATAGGAGAAGTTGGGGAAGACGGTGGCGTGACCGGTGGTCATCGGCCCTTCGACCCGTGCGTCGCCGAGCCGTTCCCGCAGCGCCTCGTAGTCGTAGTAGCCGTGCACGACCCGGTCGTCGAAGCGGCTCTTGGGGTGGGTGGGGAAGCCGGCGCCGTGACCGAGCGGATCGGTGTACTGCCGTCCCGGGGTCTGCACGATCTCCGTCTTCGGTCCCTTGCCGGACGGCGACATGACCATCAGCGCCGACGCGTGCGAGATGTTGACGTGGTACCAGTCGGAGGCGAACTGCTCCGCCGCCAGCTTCCAGTTGCCCTCCAGGACCCACTTGTGGACGCCGCCGACGACCTCGGTGCCCTCGGGATCGCGGTCGAGCATCGCGTCCATGTACCAGGNNGGCGCCTCGGGGTTCCAGGTCCCGAAGACGAGCCCCTTGTACGTGTCGAGCTGCGCGACCTCGGTGAGTCCCCACTGCTCGCGGTCGAACTCCGCCGGATAGTCCTCGGCGTTGGGGACGTTGACCAGCTTGCCCGCCATGTCGTACGACCAGCCGTGGTAGCTGCACGTGAACGCCTTCGTCGCGCCCGCGTCGGCCCGGCAGATCCGCATCCCCCGGTGCCGACAGGCGTTGAGGAACGCCCGGATCCTGCGGTCCCGCCCCATGGCGACGATGACCGGGTCCTCCCCCATGTACGTGGTGAAGAAGTCGCCCGGCTTGGTGAACTGGCTCTCGTGCGCGAGGAACAGCCAGCTCGGCGCGAACACACGGCGCAACTCCTGCCGGTAGAGCGCCTGGTCACCGAAGATCGTGCGGTCGATCAGACCGCGGTCGAGGGCGAAGAACCCGCTCACGTCGACGGCCGGCTCGGCAACCCGGGCCAGGGGGCGCGCCGCGGGG
>NZ_LIQX01000653.1 GCF_001418475.1 Streptomyces ossamyceticus
CCTCCGCCCTCCGCCCTCCGCCGCGTGACGCTGGGTCACTCGCGGGGGCCACGTATCGTCATGGGGTCACAGAAGATACGAGATACGAGATACAAGGGGGCCTCCTTGGCACTGGAGCCGGTGTCGTTCGCGGTTCTGGGGTCGGTCCGGGTACGGCGGGCCGGGGTGGAGCTGGCACCGGGCCGTCCGCAGGAACAGGCGCTCCTGGCGCTGCTTCTGGCGCGGGCGGGGCGACCGCTCGCGGTGGGCGAGATCGTCGACGTGCTGTGGGGGCGGCGCCCGCCGGACAGTGCCGTCAATGTGATACGCCGCCATGTGGGTTCGTTGCGCCGGTGGTTGGAGCCCGGGCTTCCCACCCGAGCCGTGGGCCGGTGGCTCGTCCGTGAGGTGGGCGGGTACCGGCTCCTGGTCGACGACGACTGTCTGGACCTGCTCCGCTTCCGCCGACTGCGCGACGAGGCACGGCGGGCCTCCGCCGATCCGGACGCGGCGCCCGCACGGACCGTGGACCTCCTCACCGAGGCCCTGGATCTGTGGCGCGGACCGGTCGGCGCCGGTCTCGCCGCCGATGTCCGGGAGCGGGCCGGGTTCGGCCAACTCGACCGCGAGCGTCTGGCGGCCGTACGGGAGGCGGCCGACGGAGCCCTGCGCGCCGGCACACCCGGCGCGGTGCTGCCCGCCCTCCAGGAGGCCGCGCTCGGCGCACCGCTCGACGAACCCCTGCTGGCCAGGCTCATCCTCACCCTGGCCGCCACCGACCGCACGGCCGAGGCCCTGACCACCTACCGGACCGCCCGCACACGACTCGCCGACGAACTGGGCATCGATCCGGGACGGGAACTGCGGGAGGCACACCGGACGGTCCTGCGCGGGGCGGAGCCCCGGAGCGCGCCCGCCCCTTGCCCCACCACCGGCCGCGCCGCCGCACAGGCATCAGCGCCCGCGCCCCGACGGGCACCCGACTCCGCATCCGACTCCCCGTCCGCGTCCGCGTCCGCGCAGGCAACCGCACCAGCACCGGCACCGGCACCGGCACCGGCACCGGCACCGACTTCAGAAACCGCGCCCGCACCCGTCCCGGCCCAACTCCCGCACGATCTGCCGACGTTCACCGGCCGCAGGGCGGAGCTGGAGGAGGTGCTGGCCCTCCTGGACACCACGCCGGGCCCGCCTGCCTCCGCCCCCGGCACCGTCGTCATCAGCGCCATCGGCGGTATGGCCGGCATCGGCAAGACCACGCTCGCCGTGCACTGGGCGCACCGCGTCGCCGACCGGTTCCCGGACGGGCAGTTGTACGTCAACCTGCGGGGGTTCACCCCCTCGGGCGCGGTGATGGGCGCGGACGAAGCCGTACGGGTGTTCCTCGACGCGCTGGGCGTACCCCCGGAGCGGGTCCCGCACGGCGTGGACGCACGGGCCGCGCTGTACCGCAGCCTGCTGGCCGGGCGGCGGTTCCTGGTGCTGCTGGACAACGCACGCGACACCGAGCAGGTACGGCCGTTGCTGCCGGGGGCGCCCGGGTGCCTGGCCATCGTCACCAGCCGCAACCAGCTGACCGGGCTCGTGTCCGCGCACGGCGCGCACGCGCTGACGCTGCGCCCGCTGGACGCCGAGCAGGCACGGGCGTTCCTCGAACGGCGGCTGGGTGCGGCGCGGCTGACCGGCGAGTCGCGGGCTGTGGCCGAGATCGCCGTGCTGTGCGCGGGGCTGCCGCTGGCCCTGGCGTGTGTCGCGGCCCGCGCCGCCGCGCATCCGCGTTTCGCGCTGTCGGCGATCGCGGCCGAGCTGCGGGAGGCGCACGGCAGCCTCGACGCGTTCAGCCGGAGCGACGCGTCCGCGAACGTCGGCGCGGTCTTCTCATGGTCCCTGAGTGCCGTGTCGGCGGACGCGGCCCGCCTCTTCCGGCTCCTCGCCCTGCACCCGGGCCCGCACTTCTCGGCGGCGGCGACGGCCGCGCTGGCCGGGCTCCCGCCGCGCCGGGCCCGTTCCCTGCTGACCGAACTCGCCGACGTCCACCTCGTCCACGAGCACGCTCCCGGCCGCTACGCCCTCCACGACCTCCTCCGCGCCCACGCGACCGAACTCCTGCGGGAGGCCGGAAAGGAGCCGGACGGCGAGACCCCCACCGGGAGCGACCCGGCAACGGAGCGCGACACGGCAGCGCGGCGGGACGCGAGGGTGGAGTGGGACATCACCGCCGGGCACGAAACGGCCTCTGGACACGACCTCGCCGACCACGACGCGGCCCCAGGGCGGCTGTACGCCTACCACCTGCACGCCGCCCACGCCGGCCAGCGGCTGCTCGCCCCGCAGGAGGATCCGTTGGCGCCGGGGCCGGTCCCGGTGGGCGTGCGGGTCGAGTCGTTCGGCGATCACGAGCAGGCCCTGGCGTGGCTGACGACCGAGTACCCGGTGCTCCTGGCCGTGATCGAGGCGGCGGTGCGCTCGGGGCGGGACCGGCTCGCCTGTCTGCTGGCCTGGTCGCTGGAGCCGTACTTCGACCGGCGGGGCCACTGGCACGACTGGGCGGCCACCCAGCGGACCGCGCTCGACGCCGCACTCCGGCTGGGCGATCCGGCGTGGGAGGCGAGGGGGCTGCGTGCGCTGGCCCGGGCCGAGGGGCGACTGGGACTGCACGAGCTGGCCCGGCCCCGTCTCGACCGGGCCCTGGAACTCTTCACCGGGCTGGGCGACGCCATCGGCCGGGCCGACACCCACCGCAGCCTCGGCTGGACCTGCGACCAGGAGGGCGACCTGCCGGGCGCGCTGCGCCACAACCGGCTCGCCCTGGAACTGTTCCGGGACAGCGGCCGCCCGGCCGCGCACGCCAGTGTCCTCAACTCGGTCGGCTGGTATCACGCGTTGCTCGGCGAGTACCGGGAGGCGCTGAGCCACTGCTTCCAGGCGCTGCCCCTGCTCCAGGACCTCGGCGACCGCTACGGCCAGGCGGCCACCTGGCACAGCATCGCCTTCGCCCACCACCATCTCGGCCGCCACCGGCAGGCCCTCCTCGGCTACGGCAACGCGCTCGACTTCTACCAGCAGTTGGGCGTGCCGTACCTGGAGGCGAGCACCCTCGTCCACATCGGCGACACCCATCGCGCGATGAGCAACCACGACGACGCCCACGCGGCCTGGCAGCAGGCGCTCACCATCCTCATCACCCTCGGCCACCCCGACGCCGACGACGTCAGGGCCCTCCTCACGGCCGGTGGCCGATGTGCGTGACCGGCGGGACGCCTGAGCCGCCCCCCACCCGAGGCCCGGCGGCTCTGTTCCCTGAACGAGGTGACCGGTGGGGCGGCCCGACGAGGTCGCCGATCGGTCCCGGAGCGGGGCGTGGGGCGAGGCATGAGGCGGAGCAGGGG
>NZ_LIQX01000654.1 GCF_001418475.1 Streptomyces ossamyceticus
GCGGCCTCGGTCGGCCCGTACGGGGCGATGCTCGCGGACGGCTCCGAGTACCGGGGGCGGTACGGGCTGAGCGTCGCCGAGCTGGAGCGGTTCCACCGGCCGCGACTGGAGGTGCTGGCCGCCGCCGCGCCGGACGTCCTCGCCCTGGAGACGGTGCCCGACGCCGACGAGGCCGAGGCGCTGCTGCGGGCCGTGCGCGGGCTCGGGGTGCCGGCGTGGCTGTCGTACACCGTGGCCGGGGAGCGGACGCGGGCCGGGCAGCCGCTGGAGGAGGCGTTCGCCCTGGCCGCCGACGCCGAGGAGGTCGTCGCGGTGGGCGTGAACTGCTGCGCCCCGGAGGACGTCGACGCGGCGGTGGCGACGGCGGCCCGGGTCACCGGCAAGCCGGTGGTGGTCTACCCGAACAGCGGCGAGGCCTGGGACGCGTCCGCACGGAAGTGGACCGGCCGGTCCCGGTTCACCGCGGCGGAGGTCGAGGGCTGGCGAGCCGGCGGTGCCCGGCTGATCGGGGGATGCTGCCGGGTGGGGCCGGAGGCGATCTCGGCGATCGCGGAGGTGCTGACCTGACGCCGCCGGTGAGCCTCCCGCACCTCCCTCGCGCTCGACCTCGTCGAGGACCTGGAGGCAGCGCTCTCGGAGTACCCGGGCGCGGTGGTCGCGGTCTCGCACGACCACGGCTTCCGCGCACGGTTCCGGGGCGAACGGCTGAATCTGCGCGACGGCCACCGCCACTGACCCCCACGGGGATCCAGCTGGGGCGGCGAGTGGGGGTCCCCTCTCCGGGGGAGCGTGCGAAGCCTCGCGAGGCGGACAGGAACGGGAAGGAGAGGACACGGCCTAACCTCGGTTCATGTCCAAGACCTCGGTGGCGCGCTTCTACGACGAACTGGCCGACGACTACCACCTGATCTACGCGGACTGGGAGGCGAGCGTCCGCCGCCAGGGGGAGGCGCTGGACGCCCAGTTGGGGCGGGAGCGGGCGGTGGTGCTGGACTGTTCGTGCGGCATCGGCACCCAGGCCGTCGGGCTGGCGCTGCGCGGGCATCGTGTCGTCGGGACCGATCTCAGTGCCCGGGCCGCTGCCCGCGCCGCCCGTGAGGGCACCCGTCGGTCGGTGCCGCTGGTCACCGCCGCCGCCGACATGCGGCGCCTGCCGTTCGCCGACGCCGGGTTCGACGCGGTGGTCTGCGCCGACAACTCCCTGCCCCATCTCCTGACGGAGCCGGACGTCCGTACCGCCCTGACGGAGATGCGGCGCGTGCTGCGCCCGGGCGGCCGACTGCTGCTCAGCACACGCCCCTACGACGAACTCCTGCGGGAGCGGCCCTCGTCGACGCCTCCCCAGGTGCACCCGCCGGAGGGCGGCGGACAGCGGACAATCACCTTCCAGCTGTGGCACTGGCACGACGACGGGGAGCGGTACGACCTGGAGCACTTCCAACTCCTCCCGGCGGACGGGGAATGGCGCGTCGAGGTCCGCCGGACCACGTACTGGGCGCTGCGCTCCGACCGGCTGGCCGGCCTCGTGTCCGACGCGGGCTTCGAGGACGTCCGTTGGCGGACACCCCGGGAGACGGGGTTCTTCCAGCCGCTCCTCACCGCGTGCGCGGACGCGGGCCGTTCGGCGTACGCCGGCGGCTGAGGGCCCGCTCCGCCGGTTCGGGGACCTGTGATTGACTGCGGCGATGTTGCCAGAGTCGGTGTTCCGCTCCCTGGATCTGCCTCCGGGTGACCGGTTCGACGCGTGGACGGAACGCATGGGCCGCACGCATGCTCCGCTGGACCTGTCCAGTGACCGCGCGGCGGACTACCGCGTGCACCAGCGGCTGATCGGTCTGGGCGACGTGACGGTGTGGCCGGCGACGTTCGACTCGCTGGTCTTCCGTCGGACGCCGAAGCTCGTCCGCCAGTCCGACCCCGAGGCCTACCACCTGTCCCTGCTGCTGCGCGGGGAGGGCAGGGCCACCTGGGGCAGACAGGAGGTCACGTACCGGCTCAGCGACATCCACGTCAACAGTTCGTCGCGGTCGTGGGACGTCTTCACCGGCTCCGACCCGGTGACCATCGTCGGCGTGGAGATCCCCCGGTCCCTGGTGGCGCTGCCCGCGAGCCGGGCCGATCAGGCGGTGGGGCGGCCGATATCGGGCCGTGAGGGGGTCGGCGCGCTGCTGTCGCAGTTCCTGGTGAACCTGACCGCGGACACCGGCCCGTACCAGCCGCAGGACGCCCCCCGGCTGGGCACCGTCGTCGCCGACCTGGTCACCGCCGCCTTCGCCCACACACTGGACGCCGACCCGCTGATGCCGGCGGAGGCCTACGACCGCACGCTGATGCTGCGGATCAAGGCGTTCGTCCGCCGGCATCTCGCGGACCCGGAACTGACCCCCGCCGCGATCGCCGCCGCCCACCACATCTCCCGCAGCCGTCTGTACGCCCTCTTCCGCGCCGAGGGCGTCGGTGTCGCCGCGCACATCCGCGACCAGCGGCTGGAGCACGCCCACCGCGACCTCGGCGACCCGGCGCTGCGCACCGAGCCCATCCATTCCATCGCCGCCCGCTGGGGCTTCCCCCGCCCCGCCGACTTCACCCGCGCCTTCCGCACCGCCTACGGCATGCCGCCCAGCGAACTCCGCGCGGCCACGACGCCCCAGGCCGCGGGCGGGGCCCCTGCGGGCCCCACCACGGACGGGGCCGCTGCGGGCCGTCCTCCGCGGTCCTAGGCGACTCCTTCATCAGCCCGGCCTTCATCAGCCCGGCCTTCATCGCCCCGGCCGTCATCTCCCGGCCCCGTCACCGGCATGCCGCTGCCGGCCAGCTCCCTCGCGCGGTCGGCTCCCTCGCGAAGGCGCAGGGGGACCGGCCCGACCCGTCCGGCCCAGTGCGCGGGTCGGACGCATCCGTGGACCGGTCCCGCGCGGAACACTCCGGTGAAGGAGCGGCACGGGGCCGCGCCGGCGGACGGGAGAGGTGGTCGAGTGTCCTCAGCCCCTGACACGAGGAACGCGACGGACTCGACGGACGTGCTGGTCGTAGGGGCCGGTGTCGCCGGGCTCGCGTGCGCCCGGGATCTGCTGGCGGCCGGTGTGGGGGTACGGGTGCTGGAGGCCGGTGACGCGGTCGGCGGCCGGATGCGTGCGGACCGGGTCGAGGGGTTCGTGGTGGACCGCGGGTTCCAGGTCGTCAACACCTCCTACCCGCAGCTACGGCGCCGCCTCACCCTGGGAGACCTGAGGCTGCGGCCCTTCACACCCGGCGTCCTCGTCCAGGGCCCCTCCGGCCGCCTGCGCTTCAGCGACCCCACCCGCCGCCCCCGCACGCTGCCCGACCTGCTGCCGGGCCGCCTCGCCGGGCACCGTGACCTGGCCGCTCTCGGTGTACTGTCCGCCCGCGCCATGCTGTCCCCGCCCGGCCGGCTCAAGCGGCGCGCGGACACCACCACCCGTACGGCGCTCGCGGACGCCGGGTTCTCCGAGGCGTTCGTCGAGGGCTTCTTCCGCCCCTTCCTGTCGGGGATCTTCCTGGAGGACGACCTGGAGACCTCCGCCCGGATGTTCCACCTGGTGTGGCGGAGCATGCTGCGCGGCACGCTGTGCCTGCCCACCGAGGGCGTCGGAGCGGTCCCGCGGGCGCTCGCGGCCGCACTGCCGCCGGGCACCGTGCGGCTGGAGAGCCCCGTGGCGGGGCTGACGGACGACGGGGTGCTGACGGCCGAGGGCCGGGAGATCCCCGCCCGCTCGGTCGTGGTCGCCACCGGCCCCGGCTCCGTCCCCGGACTGCTGCCGGAGGTCGCCCTGCCCGACTACCGGACCGTGACGACGTACTACCACGTCGCCCCGCGGTCCCCCCTCGGCGAGCCGACCCTCCTCGTGGACACCCGGCGCCGCTTCCTGAACACCTGTGTCCTCAGCGATGTCGCGCCCGAGTACGCCCCACCCGGCCACGCCCTCGTCGCCACGTCGGTCCTCGACGAGGGCGAAGCGGGCCGGGAAAGCGGGGAGGAGAGGGCGGGCCGAGGAGACCAGGAGATTCGGGAGAGCCTGGAAGGACGGGAAGGACGGGAAGGACGGGAGGGCCTGGCAGGACGGGAAGGGCAGGTGCGGGCGGCGGTCGGTGAGGCGTACGGCACCGGCACGGACGGCTGGACCCTGCTGGCCGTGCGCCGCGTCGAGGACGCACTGCCCGCCATGCCTCCGCCGCAGCCACTGACCCGCACCGCGCGCGTGGCACCGGGCCGCTACGTGTGCGGCGACCACCGCGCCACCGGCTCCGTCCAGGGCGCCCTGGCCTCCGGCGCACGGGCCGCACGCGAGGTCCTGAGCGACCTGCGGGGCTGAGGGAAGTGCGGGGGTGGGGGATGCGCGAGGTTCCGGGACGCGCGAGGCCGGCTGTGGTCGCCGGGCGTCAGGGTGGGGTGTCGCCGCGGCCGGCTTCCCGGTGGAGTACCTCGTCCAGGTCCGCCAGGCGGTCCAGCCCGCGGACCGGCCGTACCATCCGGGGGTTGCGCTCCAGGCGGGCCCGGTGCCGGTGCAGGAAGGTCCAGTAGCCGGTGGTGAACGGGCAGGCCCGGTCGCCGGTCCGCTCGCCCGGCCGGTAGACGCATCCACCGCACAGATCGCTCATCCGGTTCACGTACGAGCCGCCGGACGTGTACGGCTTGGTCGTCATGCGGCCGCCGTCGGCGTACTGCGACATGCCGACGACATTGGGGACCATCACCCAGTCGTAGCCGTCGACGAAGCTGCGGTGGAACCAGTCCGTCACCGCCAGTGGGTCCCAGCCGCGTTGCAGGGCGTGGCTGCCCAGCAGCATCAGCCGGGGGATGTGGTGCGTCCATCCGGTGTCCCGCACCTGGGCCAGCACCGTGGCCAGGCAGCGCGCCCGCACCGCGTCCGCGTCCAGCTCCAGGAACCATCCGGGGAGCGGCTCGTGGTGCCGCAGGGCGTTGCGGTGGCGGTAGTCCTCGCCGAAGTACCAGTAGAGCTGCCAGACGTACTCGCGCCAGCCGGCGACCTGGCGGACGAATCCCTCCACGCTGTTGACCGGGGCGCGCCCCGCCCGCCACGCGTCCTCGGCGCGCTTCACGCACTCCGCCGGGTCGAGCAGGCCGAGGTTGAGGGAGGACGAGAGCAGGCTGTGGCTCATCACCGGGTCCCCCGCCAGCATCGCGTCCTCGTGCGGGCCGAAGCCGGCCAGGCGGTGCTCGACGAAGCGGCGCAGCGCGGCCAGCGCCTCACGCCGGGTGGCGGGGAACAGGCGGGGGCCGTCCCGGCCGACGAAGGCGACGGAGCCCTCGCGTTCCCAGCGGTCGAGGTCGCGGCGCACCTCGTCGTCGATCTCGTCCTCCGTCGGGCGGTAGGGCGGCGGGGCGCCCAGGGTGCGCGCCCCCTTCGGCGGGGGCTCGCGGTTGTCGTGGTCGTGGTTCCACCGGTCGCCCGCAGGTCGGTCACCGTCCATCAGCAGGTCGTGCGAGCGCCGCACCCACCGGTAGAAGTCCTCCTGCCGCAGCCGCTGTCCGCCGTGCCCGTCGGCCCAGGCACGGAAGTCGTCGTGCGCGACGAGGAACCCGCGCGCGGGCAGCACGGTCACCGACTCCCGTGACTCCAGTGACCGCACCAACCGCAGGGCCGCGTACGACGTGGGGTGACGCACCGTCACCGGGCCGTCCCCGACCGCCTCGCGCAGCCCCTCCCGGTAGGTCTCGGCGCGGACGTAGCGGACCCGGTCACCGAGTTCGGCGGCGCGGTGGCGCATCGCCGACAGCACGAGGTGGGCCTTGGCCCGGTGGAAGCGGCGGCGCCCGAAGACCGAGCGGGCCTCGATCATCACCACGGGCGTCTCGGAACGCCCCGTCAGGAAGTGCGGCCCGAGCTGGTCGCCGAACAGCCAGTGGGGGACCGCCATACCAACGTCTCCTCTTCTCCGGGGCCCCGGAGGGCCGGGGCCCGCACGGGAAACCACCGGTGTTTCCGGCGCGGGCCGTCCCCCGGACGCGCCCGGAAGACACTGCAACCGTATGCCCCATATCAGAGGAAATGGTGGCGTAGGACGGTCAGGTGCCGCCCCGCCGTGGGACGGGCCCCTTCCGGCCGCAGAGGAGAGGACACGTCATGAGGCTTCGCGATGAACTCCCCGTCGACCACCGGCTGGCCCGGGTGTACCGGTACGGGGCCGGTCTGTGCGGTGTCATCCTGCTGGTCTTCGGCTGTCTGGGCTTCGCGGACCAGCTCACCCCCTTCGACACGGACGGAACCCGGATCTCCGGGATGTCCACCAACGGGGTGCTCAGTCTGATCTCGGTCGTCGTGGGCCTCGCCCTGGTCGGCGGTGCCCTGGTCGGCGGCAACTTCGCGTCCACGCTCAACATGACGGTCGGCGCGCTGTTCCTGCTCAGCGGCTTCCTCCACCTCTTCATCCTGGACCGCCCCGCCAACGTCCTGGACTTCGGCATGTCGAACGTCATGTTCAGCTTCGCGATGGGGCTGCTCATCGCCTGCTTCGGCATGTACGGCCGCGTGTCGAGCAAGCTGCCCCACGACAACCCCTACTGGCGACGCCGCCACCCCCGCGAGGCGGCCCGTGAGGCCCTGGCCGCCCGCCGCCGCGCGAGCCGGGCGGCACTCACCCCCGGTCAGGCTCCCGCGCCCACGCCCGTCCTCCTGCGTTCCCAGGACTGAGCCCCGGACCGGCAGGCGTTACCGTGCTCCGATGTCGTACCGACTCGACGCCGCCGTCAGTGACTTCGACCGCATGCGGCGCTGGGCCGAAGGGGTGACGGGTGCGGTGGTCGCCCCGCTCGCGCAACGCCTGGGGCTGCTGCCGCTCACCGCCGAGTTCCGCGATGACCTGCCACGCCTCCTGCGTGACCTGTCGCGGGGCGGACCGGTGGCCCATGTGGAAGCGGACTTCTGGGGCGGCGACGGGGATCAGACCGCCGCCCTGTGGCGCGCGGGCGTACGGGAATGGGGCCGGTACACACCTCGGACTTCAGCGGTCCGCGGGAGAACTGGCCGATCAACGCGGCGCTCGCTCTGCTCGGCGTGGTGCCTGCCCGCCCCGGCGCGCCCGACCACCGCGATCTGTTCGCGGAGGTGGGCCTCGGCCGAGGGCGGGACGAGGAGGACTGGCGCCGGGCCGCGCTGGAGGCGTACGACGCGGACGACTACGACGCGTGGCACGCCGGAGAGCGAGCCAGGCGCGAGGCCGGGGAGCGCGCCGCAGCCGAGCGAGCCGCCCGTGAACGGCTGCCCGGCATCCCCGTCCCCCTCGACGGCAAGGAGATCATCGCCCTGCTCGGCATACCCCAGGGCCGCACGGTAGGTGCGGCCATCCGCCACCTCCAGCAACTCCACATCGACCACGGCCCCGTCTCCCGTGAGGAAGCCGAGGCCGCGCTGTGCGCCTGGGCGGCGGAGCGGGGCGTCTCCGCACGGCCGCGCTGAGACCACCGTCCGGGTCGGAGGCGGGCCCGCTCGACGCTCGGCTCCCTGAGCCGTCCGGCTCGCAGAACCGGTCGGCTCACAGGGTGATCATGCGGACGAGGAAGAACGCGGCGAACAGCAGAGCACCGAGCGCGATCAGGAACAGCCACAGGTGCGGATGCTCCCAGACGCCGCCGTCCGGTCGTTCCTGGTGGGCCTCGGCCGTCGAGCCCTCGGCGGCGGGGGTCTCCTCGGGCAAAGGCAGCTGCTCACTCCGGACGCCCGTCTCATGCAGCTTCTTGACCATGATGAGCACTCCTCTGAGGAAGGGAGGATCTCATTCGGGGATCTCATTCGGGCATCCCATTCGGGGATGTATCGCACCTTTGCTTCCGCACCGGGAGCGGCTCCGGATGCGGGCGCGCCGAGTGTGTGCCGACGGCCGCACGGACGCCGGCGCGGATCACACGGACTCCTGCACCTGTCCCTGGTCCGCCGTCTGGGTGTCCTCGCCGGTGCGGCCGACCGTCGTCATGATCCGGACGGCGTCGGTCAGTCCGAAGGGGCGCAGGAGGTCGGGATCCGAGCGCAGGCCCCATCCGGGGCCGCACAGCAGGACGTGGCTGCGGGTGCGGGCGCCGTGGATGCCCCAGCGGATCGCCGCGAGGTGCCGGGCGAGAGGAAGGTCCGCGGTGCTCCGGGACTGCGACCACAGGGCAACGGCGGCCGGGGCGACCCGCCGCACCGTGGCCTCCAGCGCCTCGACCGGCACCGAGCACCCCAGCATCAGCACGCGCCGGCCGCGCTCCGCAAGTACGGCGGTGAGCGCCTCCAGCGGGAGGGTGTGCTGTTCGCCCGGCAGGCACGCCAGCAGGACGGGGCGGGTGTCGACGGCCCTGTTCCGGGCCGCGGCGCGCGCGTAGGCGTGGCGGAGGGCCACCGAGATGTGCCAGGACAGCAGGTGCTCCACTTCCACGTACCGGTCCTCGGAGGACTCCCATCTGCGCCCCACGTACCGCAGCGTCGGGATGAGGACCTCCTCCCACGCGGCCATCAGCCCGTACGACTCCACGGTCGCCGTGATCTGCTCCTGCACGGCCTCGGCGTCCATACGGACCGCCGCCCGGGCCAGCCCTCGGCCCCGTCGGCGCGCGTCCTCCTCGGAGGGCGGGTCGACGGAGGCCGCGCCCACGGGGGCCGCCGGGTGCACCGGGGCCGCGTCCACGGGCGTCGCGTCCCTCGGGGTCCACGGCTCACCGACCGGTGCGAGGGGACGGGGAGGCGGGCCCGC
>NZ_LIQX01000655.1 GCF_001418475.1 Streptomyces ossamyceticus
GCGGGCCGCGCTCGGCGAGGCGGCGCGGCGGCTGGCGGGCGGCGATACCGGCCGCTGAACGCGACGCGCCGCCCGCAGCACCGCCGGGTCCGTCGCCAGGTCCGCCTCCCCCGGTGGCAGCAGCCAGTCCGCACCGTCCGCGGGGGCCAGGACCGCGCCCTGCCCGTCGCTCTGTGTGCAGGTGCTGCCCGGCACGTCCCACGCGTCGGCCGTGCCCGGCGGGACGAGGAACCCGAGGGTGTCGCAGGCGTCGTCGTGCAGGACGGGCCCCACGGTCATGACGGGCCCGACCACGTCCAGGGCCCCGCGCCGGAGGATGTCGACGGCCTCCAGGCCCTGCCGCGCGGGGACGGTCACGAGGTCGCACCCGGAGGCCGACCGGGCCTGCGGGGCGGGGTGTTCGAGGGTCGGCCAGCGCTCCGCGGCGGGCACGTCGGACAACGGCGTACGGGGTTCGACGTTCTTCATCCGGGCCTCCAACGCGTACAACCCCCTTCTTCCGGCAGACGGCAGCGGGAGTTCGGGCGCTCCCGGTCCATGCTGCCCAACGCGCGGCCTCGTCAACGGCTACGGCGGAACCGTGCCGC
Organism: Streptomyces ossamyceticus; assembly: GCF_001418475.1. Lineage (GTDB taxonomy): Bacteria > Actinomycetota > Actinomycetes > Streptomycetales > Streptomycetaceae > Streptomyces > Streptomyces ossamyceticus. The sequence continues at coordinate 588 of NZ_LIQX01000655.1, forward strand.
AAAGGATGGCAGTTCATGGCAGATCAAGGATGAGATATCCGGTTTGTAGCCAAACCTCACATCGAGGCATCTGTGGGGCGGGTACGTTCTTGCCCCGCCGGACACAGAGGAACCAACCACCCAGGACGCGGACAACTCGACGCGGACAACTCCCCTGATCCCGGCACGGTTCGACGGTTCGCGAGAGAGGGCCCGGCCATGGCGTCGTCATCGGTGACCTCATCCCAGTCCCCCCGGCCTCAGCGGCCGAACCTCGCCTTTCGGCGGCTGCGCGGGCAGCGCTCGCCGGGCGAGTTCGCCGCGGCGGTACGCCGTGCCGCGCGTGAGATCGGTGAGCGGGTGAGCTGTGACGCGCGCTATGTCGGGCGGGTCGAGTCAGGAGAGATCCGCTGCCCGAACTACGCGTACGAACGGGTGTTCCTGCATATGTTCCCGGGCCGGACCCTGACCGATCTGGGGTTCGCGCCCCGCGCGGAGGTACGCGGTCGGGGGGCGCGCTCCACCGAGGAGGCGCCCTCTCCTCGCACCAAGAGCCGCTCGCGCTCCCCACTCGGTGCGAGGGGTGAGACGGAAGGGATATACGAGCCGTATGAAACGCAAGAGACGTACGACATGCAGGACCCGCGGGGCGACACGGGCTGTGTCCGCGGTCGGCGGGACACGCACCACACGTACCAGGACCACGAGGAGAGCGACGTGCAACGTCGCGCATTCATGACCGGGGGTACCGCCGCCATGGCGGCCACCTCCTTCGGCCCCTTCGCCCTCGGCGGCACGGCCTCGGCCGCGGGCCGTGCCACGCACCGCGCGGGTTCGTCGGATGTGGGGGCCCTCGAAGCGGCCGTGCGCAAGATCCGGCTGCTCGACGACCGGCACGGGGCCGACGGGCTGTACCGCAGGGCCTCGGCGCCACTGCGGGCCGCGTACGCGCTGCTCGACGCGGGGACCACCCGGCAGGCCAGCGCCGACCGGCTGTACGCGGGCGCCGGTGAACTGGCCATCTCGGTGGGCTGGCTGGCCCATGACTCGGGGCGTTTCGACGACGCCCGCTCCCACTACGCGGAGGCGCTCGCCACGGCCCGGATGTCGGGCGACGCGGCTCTGGAGGCGCACGCGTTCTGCAACACGGCGTTCCTCGCGCGGGACGCGGGCCGGCCGCGGGAGGCGGTACGGGCGGCACAGGCCGCGCAGCGGGTGGCGCGGCCCCTCGGCTCGCCGCGGCTGATGTCCCTGCTGGCGCTGCGGGAGGCGGGCGGCTGGTCGGGGCTCGCCGACCGCACCGGGTGCGAGCAGGCGCTGGCCCGGGCGCACGCCCTGTTCGGGCGGGGGACCTCCGACGCCGACCCGGAGTGGATGACCTTCTACGGCGAGGCCGAGCTGGAGGCACTGGAGGCGCAGTGCTGGTCCACGCTCGGCGACTGGCCCCGGGCGGCCCGGCACGCGCGGCGGGCCGCGCAGCTCCAGAACCCGCACTTCACCCGCAACATCGCCCTCTACACCGCCGAACTCGCCGACGACCTCGCGCGCGGGGGCCGGCCCGACGAGGCCGCGGCGGCGGGGATGCGGGTCCTCGACCTGCTGGACGAGGTCCAGTCCTCCCGGGTCCAGCAGATGCTCGCGGGCACGGCCCGCGTCCTGCTGCCGCACCGCCGAGCGGCGGGCGTGTCAGCGTTCCTGGAACGTCACGCGGGCGTCGCGCGAACCGCCTAGCGGTACTGCGTCGGGCTCGGGGCCCGGTTCCGCGTGGGGTGAGGGATCTCAGCCGTACAGGTGCCCCGTGTCGTTCCACGACTCGATCGCCGGATCGCCGTAGGCCCAGCCGAGGACCGACAGGGACGTCGGGTTGAGGCGGACGCGGGCGGCGAAGTCGATGCCCTGCCCGAGCCAGCGGGCGGCTATGGACCGCAGGATGTGCCCGTGGGCGAAGACCAGCACGTCGCGCTCCTCGCTCCGGGCCCACCGCACCACCTCGTCCGCGCGCGCGGTGACCTGCTGGAGGGTCTCCCCCTCGGGGACGCCGTCGCGCCACATGAGCCAGCCGGGCCGTACGGCCTGGATGTCGGCCGGGGTGAGCCCCTCGAACGCCCCGTAATCGACCTCCATGAGCGTGTCCCAGGTGGTGGCGCGCTCGCCGAACCCGGCCAGTTCACAGGTCTCACGCGCGCGTGAGAGGGGACTCGTACGGACCTCGACTCCGGTGAGCCCGTCCAGGGGCGGCCGGTGCAGGCGCTCGCCGAGCAGCTTGGCACCGCGTCGGCCCTCTTCGAGGAGAGGGACGTCCGTCCTGCCGGTGTGCTTCCCGAGCCGGGACCATTCCGTCTGTCCGTGGCGGGCCAGCAGGATGCGCGGTGCCATGCGAAAACCTTTCCGGGTGTCCTCTGGGAGAAGGGAGAATGAAGCGGCGGACGCGTCCATCATCGCTCAGACTGCCGGGGGGCAACCCGAGGGGCGATCCCGGCGTCTTGGACAACGTCCTGCACACGGGAGGACGTCCCGCGCACGACGCACAGATGAACACAGTGGACGCAGATGGGGGAGGGCGATCGGATGCCGCAGACCGAGGCAGCCGAAGCACCGGTCACCGAGAGGGCCGACGCACCGGTTACCGAGGCAGTGCCAGGCACGCACACGCGGCTCCGCTGGTGGACCGAGTTGCCGCTGATCCTGCTGGTGTACGGGGCGTACTCGGGCGGCAGGCTGCTCGCCCGCGGTGACACGTCGACCGCCGTCGAGCACGGCCTGGCGATCCTGCGCTTCGAGAAGGCCCTGAGCCTGAACGCCGAGCATCCGCTGAACCGGCTGTTCACGCGGGAACCCTGGATAGGCATACCCGCCGACTTCTGGTACGCGTCCCTGCACTACCTGGTCACGCCCGTGCTCCTGGTGTGGCTCTTCCGCTCCCACGCCGTGCGCTACCGCGTGGCCCGCACCTGGCTGATGACCTCCACGTTCATCGGTCTGATCGGCTTCACCCTGCTCCCGACCTGCCCGCCCCGGCTGCTCGACCCGGCGCACGGCTTCGTCGACACCATGGCCCACTACAGCTCCTGGGGCTGGTGGGGCGGCGAGGCCAGCGCGCCCCGCGGTCTGGGGGGCATGACGAACCAGTACGCGGCGATGCCGAGCCTGCACGTCGGCTGGGCACTGTGGTGCGGGGTGATCCTCTGGCGCTTCGGCGGCGGCTCGCGCCTCGTCCGGGCCGCGGCCGTCGCGTACCCCGTGATCACCACGATCGTGGTCATGGGCACCGCGAACCACTACTTCCTCGACGCGGCGGCGGGCGCCGCCGTGATGGGCGTCGGCCTGCTGCTCGCGCCGCTGGTCCTGCGGACCGCCGACCGTTGCCGGGTCGCCCTCGGCCTCACGGCGCCCTGTCCCCGATTGTCAGTGCCGGATGCCAGACTTCGCCGGGTGAGCGAATTCCACGGCAGCGGATCACCGAACCCGAGCCGGGTGCCGCCCCCTCGGAAGCAGGGGACGGCGCTCCGGCAGCAGCTCGCTGAGCTGCGCGGACCCGAGGTCCCACCGAAGGCGCTGGACGCGCGCGCCCTCGCCGCGCTCGCGGCCAACCCGGGCTGCGAGCGCCGCGCGCTGCTGGACGGCGCCGGGGTGAACAAGGCGGTGCTGGCGGACGCGCTCGGCTCGCCCTCCGCCTTCGGCCAGTCCCAGTTCGCCTTCATGCGGGGCAACGCCTTCGAGGCCCGCGTGAAGGCGGACGGCGGGGCGGAGCTGCTGAGACTCGTCCACGAGAGGCTGGACCCGGGCGCCGAGCCACCGGCCGCCGCGTCCGTCCCCGACCTCGCCGCCGTCGGCCCCGAGGGCCGCGCCGCCCGTACGGCACTGGCCCTGAGGGAGGCCACCGACGCGGGCGGCTGGGCGCTGCTCGACCATCCCATGGTGGCGCTGGACGTCGCGGGCTCCCCCGCCTTCCTGGAGCCGGACGCGGTGGTGGTCCACCCGGACGGCACCTGGACGGTCGTCGAGATCAAGTCCTTCCCGATGCTGGACGGTTCGGCGGACCCGGCGAAGGTGGGCGCCGCCGCCCGCCAGTCCGCGGTCTACGTCCTGGCGCTGGAGGAGGTGGCCGCCCGGCTCGACCCCGCGCCCGCCGTCCACCACCGGGTGCTGCTCGTGTGCCCCAAGGACTTCACCAACCTGCCGACGGCCGCCGCGGTCGACGTCCGCAAGCAACGCGCGGTCACCCGGCGCCAGTTGACCCGGCTCACCCGGATCGAGGACATCGCCCGGTCCCTCCCCGAGGGCACCTGCTTCGCCCCCGACCTCCCCCGTGACGAGCTGACGACCGCCGTCGAGGCCCTCTCCGCCACCTACGCCCCCGAGTGCCTCGCCGCCTGCGAGCTGGCCTTCCACTGCCGGGCCCGCTCCCGCGCGGACGGCGCGGTGACCTCCCTGGGGCGAGCCGCGCGGGCCGAGCTGGGCGGACTCACCACCGTCGAGGACGTCCTGGCCGCGGCCCACGGCAGGGCGGGCGACCCCGACGACCCGACAGTGGCGGCGCTGCGCCGGGCGGCGGAGCTGCGCGCGGAGGCCCTCACGGCGGCCGGTGCGCCCGCCGCGGTCACCGAGGGGGTCGTGTGTCACTGATCGCCACCCTCGCCCGGCTCGAAGCCATCAGCTCGGGCCGCGCCCAGCCCGCCGCCACCGTCCTGCACCGGCATCTGACGGCGACTCCGCTGGTGTTCGTGCCGCTCATCACCGCCGGCGAGGCCGGGGCCCCGCTCGGGGCGCTCGTCGGCACCGACCGGGACGCACCCCGGCTGCTGGTCGTCCCCCAACCCCGCGACCGGGACCTGCGGTTCGCGTTCCTGGCGGAGCTGGCGGACATCGTGCTGCCGTACGTGGACGCGTACGCCGACGTCGTGGAGGCCGCCGAGCGCAGCGAGACCGACCCGGAGACCGGCAAGCGGGTCAAGGTCGAGGTCGAACTGTGCGCGGACGCACCGCAGTTGATCGTGCCGAGCCGCACCGGTATCGACTTCGTCCGGCTCCTCGGGCGCTCCATGCGGTTCCGGCGGACCGCCGAGCAGGACCCGGAAGCGCCTCACCCGGCACCGCCGCGGGTGCCGCTGCTCGGGCGGTGGCTCACCCACTTCGGGGAGCGGGCGCGGGTGCCCGGCTCGTCGCTGCTGCTCGCCCTGACGGACCTGCTGGCGCGGCACTGGGCGACCGGGCAGTCAGGCGTCGAGGACCAGCACCTCGCGTCGCTGCTCGCCTGGATCGACCCGCCGGAGGGCGAGTCGGGCGAGGCGGCGGCGCGGCGGGCCGAACTGGCGCGGGACGCCGAGGGCCAGTTGCTGTGCCCGCCCGCCGGTCCCGCGACGGACCCGGCGTTCGACAACAAGCTGCTGGCCCCGGCCATCGAGCGGTACGACCGGGCGCGGCTGGCGCTGGCCGCCGCCGAGGACGGGCTGGAGGCCGACGCGCGCCTCGGCGCGCTGACCGCCGCCGAGCGCGAGATCCGCGCCCTCGTCGAGAGCCGCACCCGGCCCACGTGGGACGCCGTCTGGCACGGCCTCGACCTGCTGCGCGCCCTGCCGGAGGGCGCCCACGCGGCCGACCGGTGGACCCGCGACCGCTGGTCGTTCACCGGCCACCGGGACCGGATCGTCGCCGGGGAGCCCCCGCAGCCCCGTATCGACGACGCGGTCACCGCCGCGAACAAACTGGCCGCGCGGGAGCGGGAGCAGGCCCGGCTCGACGCCCAGGAGGCCCTCGACGACCCGCTGGTCATGGCGGGGCGGCGGCTGTCCGGGGAGGCGTTCGCCGGTGAGGTCACCGATGTCGTGATGGCGTACAGCGAGGGCAAGCGGCCGAGCCCCCGGCCGCTGGTCACCGTGACGACGCGGGACCGGCCGCATCTCGGGGAGCGGGTGAAGGTGTACCGCTCGCTGGGCGGAAAGCCGCAGACCGCCGAGTTCGTGGCGGCCGAGGAGGACGCGGAGGGCGGCGGGGTGCTCCTCGTGCTGCGGATCATGGACAAGATGGGGCGGGGCAAGGAGCCGGAGGCCGGGTCGGTCCCCGAGAAGGGCGACCGGGTCTGCTTCACCCTGTTCGAGCACGACCAGCGGGGCGGGGCGAAGCTGCCGGAGCCCGAGGACACCCCGTGGACGCACGGCGGACCGCCGGGTGAGCCCGACGCCGTACCGCTGCCGGACCCGGTGACCGAGGAGGACGTCCTGTGACCGGCGCCGAGGCAGTGCTCGACCCCGGGGCCGCGGCCGGCCGGGCCACCGAGGCGATCCTGCGCGACACCCTGCACGGCACGCACCGCGGGGTGGTGGTCGACTCGCCGCCCGGCGCCGGCAAGTCCACGCTCGTCGTCCGCGCCGCGCTGGAGCTGGCCTCCGCCGGACGCCCGCTGATGGTCATCGCGCAGACGAACGCGCAGGTGGACGACCTGGTGATCCGGCTCGCGGAGAAGGACCCCGAGCTGCCGGTGGGCCGGCTGCACAGCAGTGACTCCGACCCGTACGACAAGGCGCTCGACGCCCTGCCGAACGTGAAGAAGTCCACGAAGGCGGCCGAGCTGGCGGGCCTCGACGTCGTGATCTCCACGGCCGCCAAGTGGGCCCACGTCAAGGGGGTCGAGCCGTGGCGGCACGCGATCGTCGACGAGGCGTACCAGATGCGGTCGGATGCGCTGCTGGCCGTGGCGGGGCTGTTCGAGCGGGCGCTGTTCGTGGGCGACCCCGGGCAGCTGGACCCGTTCTCGATCGTGGGCAGCGAGCAGTGGGCGGGCCTGTCGTACGACCCGTCGGCCTCGGCGGTGACGACCCTGCTCGCGCACAACCCCGAGCTGCCGCAGCACCGGCTGCCGGTGTCGTGGCGGCTCCCGGCGTCGGCCGCGCCGCTCGTGTCCGACGCGTTCTACCCGTTCACGCCGTTCCGCAGCGGCACGGGGCACGGGGACCGGCGGCTCGCCTTCGCGGTGCCGTCCGACGGCTCCGGCCCGGACCGGGTCATCGACGAGGCCGCCGAGTCGGGGTGGGGGCTGCTGGAGCTGCCGGCCCGCCACACGCCCCGGACCGACCCCGAGGCGGTACGGGCGGTCGCCCGGGTCGTACGGCGGCTGCTCGACCGGGGTGGGGCGGCGACGTCCGAGCGGGCCGAGGAGCCGGTGCCGCTGACCGCGGACCGGATCGCCGTCGGCACGGCCCACCGGGACCAGGCCGCGGCGGTGCGCGCCGCGCTGGCCGAGCTGGGGGTGTCCGACGTGGTGGTCGACACCGCGAACCGGCTCCAGGGCCGGGAGTACGACGTGACCGTCGTCCTCCATCCGCTCTCCGGCCGCCCCGACGCGACGGCCTTCCACCTGGAGACCGGCCGCCTGTGCGTCCTCGCCTCCCGCCACCGGCACGCCTGCATCGTGGTCTGCCGCGCGGGAGTGACCGACCTCCTCGACGACCACCCGTCCACGGAGCCGGTGCAACTGGGCGTCACGGTCAAGTTCCCGGACGGCTGGGAGGCGAACCACGCGGTACTGGCAGAGCTGGGGGAACACCGGGTGACGTGGCAGCCGTAAGCCACGCGGCGGAGCGGGGCGAGAGACAGGACACGGGACAACCGCCCGGCAAGGGACCACCACCCCTGCCACCCGATCCGCCGGACGGAGTCCGGCACGCCGCCCACAGGCGGCCGAGAGAAACAGCCCCGGACGGCTGGGAGGCGAACCACGCGGTACTGGCGGAGCTGGGGGAACACCGGGTGACGTGGCAGCCGTAAGCCACGCGGCGGAGCGGGGCGAGAGACAGGACACGGGACAACCGCCCGGCAAGGGACCACCACCCCTGCCACCCGATCCGCCGGACGGAGTCCGGCACGCCGCCCACAGGCGGCCGAGAGAAACAGCCCCGGACCGCTGGGACGCGACCCAC
>NZ_LIQX01000656.1 GCF_001418475.1 Streptomyces ossamyceticus
GCGGCGAGAGTGCGTGCCGGGCGTCGCAGGACAGGCGGGAGTTTGACGACAGCCACTAGTAGTGCTTGGTCAGGTCGGTTGTGGTGGTGCGTGTCTTCCGGGTTCGGTGTGGCGTTAGGCGGGTGTGACTCCGGACGAGATCGACTTGGTGCGCGGTGAGTTGGAGACGTTCGCGGCGGAGGTGTTCGAGCCGTTCGCGCGCAAGGACCAGCGCCGGTGGGGGCAGGTATACCTGCGGGGATTGCTGACCGACGGGCGGCGTAAGTCCATCGAGCCGATGGCCGCCCGGCTCGGGGCTGACGGCAACCGTCAGGCTCTGGCCAACTTCATCACCACCAGCCCCTGGGACCCGGCGCACATCCGGGCCCAGCTGGCCTGGCGGATGGAGGCGCTGATCCGGCCGAAAGCCGTGGTCTTCGACGACACGGGCTTCCTGAAGGACGGGACCGCTTCGGCGTGCGTGTCGCGGCAGTACACCGGTACCGCCGGCAAGGTCACCAACTGCCAGGTGGGCGTCTCGCTCCACCTCGCGTCCGGCCACGCCTCGACGGCGGTCAACTGGCGACTGTTCCTGCCTCAGACCTGGGACCCGGCCTCACCGAAGGCCGACCCCGGCAAGCTCGCCCGTCGCACTGCCTGCGGCATCCCCGACGACATCGGGCACGTGGAGAAGTGGCAGCTGGCCCTGGACATGCTCGATGAGACCCGCTCCTGGGGGATCGATGTGCCGCTGGCCATCGCGGACGCCGGATACGGCGACGCCGCGGCCTTCCGGCACGGACTGCAGGTCCGCGGCCTGAAGTACGTGGTCGGGATCTCCACCACCATGTCGGCACAGCCCGCCGACGCAGTCCCGGTGTGCGAGCCGTACCCGGGCAACGGGCGTCCGCCGGTACCGAAGTACCCCGACCCTGCCCGGTCGGTGAAGGAGCTGGTCATCGCGGCGGGCCGGAGGGCCGCACGGCCGGTGCAGTGGCGGGAGGGCTCCCGGCCCGGCACCGGCCGCTCCGGCTTCAAGCGCATGTACTCCCGTTTCGTGGCCCTACGGATCAGGCCCGCCGGACGCGAGATCCGCCAGGCCACCGACGGCCCGGAACTGCCCGTGCGCTGGCTGCTGGCCGAATGGCCCGCAAGCGAGAGCGAGCCAGTCCAGTTCTGGCTGTCAGACCTACCCGAAGACACCCCGCTGACCACCCTGGTCCGGCTGGCCAAGCTCCGCTGGAGGATCGAGCACGACTACCGGGAAATGAAGCAGGCCCTGGGCCTGGCCCATTTCGAGGGCCGGACCTGGGGCGGCTGGCACCACCACGTCACCCTCGTCTCCGTCGCACATGCCTTCTGCACCCTGCAGCGACTGGCCCGTGCCCCAAAAGACACGGCGTCGGCCTGAGTCTCTACCAAGTCGTCCGCGAGCTGCAGACACTCCTCGCAACC
>NZ_LIQX01000657.1 GCF_001418475.1 Streptomyces ossamyceticus
GGCCCCGGACTCGGTGTCGGTCACGGTGTCGGACGAGGAACGACTGGCCCAACTGGGCTACACCCAGGTCCTCGCACGCCGTATGTCCGCGTTCTCGAACTACGCGGTCTCCTTCACGATCATCTCGGTCCTGTCCGGCTGCATGACCCTGTACCTGTTCGGCATGAACACCGGCGGCCCGGCGGTGATCACCTGGGGCTGGGTCGGGGTCGGGCTGATGACGCTGTTCGTCGGGCTCGCGATGGCCGAGATCTGCTCGGCGTACCCGACCTCCGCGGGCCTGTACTTCTGGTCGCACCGGCTGGCGCCGCCCCGGACGGCGGCGGCGTGGGCGTGGTTCACGGGCTGGTTCAACGTCCTCGGCCAGGTCGCGGTGACCGCCGGCATCGACTTCGGCGCGGCCTCGTTCCTCGCCGCGTACCTGAACCTGGAGTTCGGCTTCGAGGTGACGCCCGGCCGCACGATCCTGCTGTTCGCGGCGATCCTGCTGCTGCACGGCCTGCTGAACACCTTCGGCGTTCGCATCGTCGGCCTGCTGAACAGCATCAGCGTCTGGTGGCACGTCCTCGGTGTCGTGGTGATCGTCGGCGCCCTCGCGATCGTCCCCGACGAGCACCGCTCGGCGTCGTTCGTCTTCACCGAGTTCGTCAACAACACGGGCTGGGGCAGCGCGTTCTACGTCGTCCTCCTGGGCCTGCTGATGGCGCAGTACACCTTCACCGGGTACGACGCCTCCGCGCACATGACCGAGGAGACCCACGACGCGTCCACGGCCGGCCCCAAGGGCATCGTCCGCTCCATCTGGACGTCCTGGGTAGCGGGACTCGTCCTGCTGCTCGGCTTCACCTTCGCCATCCAGTCCTACGACGGCGCCCTGAAGTCCGCGACGGGGGTGCCGCCGGCCCAGATCCTCATGGACGCGCTCGGCGCCACCGCCGGGAAGCTGCTGCTCCTCGTCGTCATCGGCGCGCAGCTGTTCTGCGGCATGGCGTCCGTGACCGCCAACAGCCGCATGATCTACGCCTTCTCGCGCGACGGCGCGCTGCCGTTCTCGCACGTCTGGCACACGGTCAGCCCGCGCACCCGGACGCCCGTCGCGGCGGTGTGGCTGGCGGCGGGCGGCGCGCTCGTCCTGGGCCTGCCGTATCTGATCAACGTGACGGCGTACGCGGCCGTGACCTCCATCGCGGTCATCGGCCTCTACATCGCCTACGTGATCCCGACGCTCCTGCGGCTCCGCAAGGGCGACGCGTTCGAGCGGGGGCCGTGGCATCTGGGCCGCTGGTCGAGGACGATCGGCGTCATCTCGGTGACCTGGGTCTTCGTCATCACCGTCCTCTTCATGCTGCCCCAGCTCTCCCCCGTCACCTGGGAGAACTTCAACTACGCCCCCGTCGCGGTCCTGGTGGTCCTCGGCTTCGCCGCGATCTGGTGGACCGCGTCGGCCCGGCACTGGTTCCTCAACCCCGAGCACGAACGGAACGTGGCGCGGGCGAAGGGCAGGAAGGGGGCGCCGGAGCCGGTGGATCCGTAGGGCGGGGGCGCCGTCGGGGCGGGGCGCGCGGCGGGCCCGGGTGTCGCGAACGGGCGTCCCCGCCGGGCCCGCGCCCGCCTTTTCGCTCTGCTTCCGCCGATCTTCCGCCCGTTCTGTTCTGCGGCGAACCTTTTTGCGGCGCCCCGACGCGGCCGGGTCACCGATACCCGATCGGAGTCCCGGCCTCGTCCGGCTATGCTCGGGTAGGCAACATCGCCTGGGCCCTTAGCTCAATTGGCAGAGCAGTGGACTTTTAATCCATTGGTTGTGGGTTCGAGTCCCACAGGGCCTACGGTTCGCGGGTGAGGCACTGCCTCTCTGACCTGCGGTGCGGCGCTCGGGTCGGCTTCGGTCGGCTCGGGCGCCGACGTGTTTTCCGGGCCGGGTGAGCGGATGTGCGCAGGGGGCGCCCGCCCGTTGAGCCGGGCAGGCGCCCCCGCGGCGATGGATCAGGCGGGGCCGGGCGGTTACTCGCAGGCGGTGGTCGCCCCGGTCCGGGCTGCGGCGTTTTTCTTCGCGGCGGACGAGCCCGTGGACGAGGTGGAGTTCGGCTCGGCGTTCTGGAGGGCCCGCGCCAGGTCCGGGGCGCCCTTGCCGGTGAGTTGGTCCTCCAAGGAGTGGTTCGGGTCCTCCGGGTCGTCCTCGGCCTTCGCCGCGGCCAGGGCGCGGGTCGCCGACGTCACCGAGCCCTGGGACTCGCCCTGGCCGAGGACCTTGCCGTCGAAGGGGATGTTCGAGTCGCTGCCGAGTCCCCGCCACTGGCCGGGTGTCTCGTCGTCGCCCTCGGCGCACACCGGGGGCTGCCATTCGATGGCCATGACGTAGCTGTGCCCCAGCTCGATCCGGGGCTGGTCCTCGCCGGTCATCTTCTCGCGGTGGGCGGTGTCGCCGCCCGTGAACTGCCAGCCGTGCGCCACCCACGCGAACGACGCCGGCGCCGGCTTGTCCGGGGTGTCGCTGGACCAGAGGACGTCGTCGACCCGGAGGGTCACGTCGCGCAGGATCAGGCCCTCCCCGTGCTCGAGTTCCTCGGCCGTCGGGCTGATCTCCCGCTCGGCGACCGGTGTCACGGCGACCACGTGGTCGGCGTAGGTCACCCAGTCCGCCGCCGTCTGGCTCGGATGCCGGTCGCTGCCGTGCGCGACGATCAGACCGCCGGACGTCGCGGTCCCGCCGGCCGCTTCGGCGCGCGACGGGTCCCGCGCGACGAGGGCCGTCACGCAGACCGCCGCGGCGGTCACGGCGGCGGCCGTACCGACGAGTGTCGCGAGGTGTGTGACGCGGCTCAGCCGCCTCACACGGCGGTCGCCCTCACCGTCGGCCGCCACGCTTCCGGCCCCGTCCGGGGCCCCTTCCACGGTCTCGCCCCGCTGCGCGCTCGCGCCCCGCTCCACCTGGCCCGCGGTCTCGGCGTCCTCCACGGCGCGCCTCGCGGCCGCCGTGTTCCTCTCCACGTTCTCCATGCTCTCCCCCGTGTTTCCCGCGGCCCCGTCAGTAGTTGGCATTGATGTTTTCCCGGTTGTTCGTGCCGAGGCCGTCGGCGAACCCGGGTGTCTTCTTCATGCAGCCGAGCTTGGAGTCCTGGTTGGGCAGTGTGGGGGAGGCCTCGGCGCCGTGGAGCAGGCCGACGGCGTGACCCGTCTCGTGACAGGACAGGCCGGGGCTGTAGTGGCCGCCGCCCTCGATACGGACGTACTGCTGGTCGCACTTGAAGGCGCCGGGGCTGTTGTCGTTGCACCAGGTGAGACCCTCGTCGCTGCCCGGGACGGTGGCCTCGGCGTAGTAGATGTCCGTCTCCGAATCCCCGGTCCAGGAGGGCGAGGAGTCGTAGCTGACCTTCAGGTCGGTCTTGTCGTGGAACTCCTGGATGGCCACCCGGACGTTCGCCTTGTCGATGTCCTCCAGCTTGTCGTTGCCGCCGCTGTCCATGTAGTAGGTGACGTCGGCGTTGTCGGTGCGGCAGACGGTGCCGCCGGACATGCCGGTGAGGCAGCCGACGGTGTAGTTGTTCGTGGGGACGAGGTTGTCGGTCGCCGCGGCCCAGGTGACGGCAGCGGCGGCGATGACGGTGATGCCGGACAGGGCGACGGCGATGCCGGCCCTTCGGCGGTGGGACTGCACGGATCTCGGTGGTGCCGCGGAGGCTGGTGACACGGTTCCCCTCGTTTCGCTCGCGGTCGGGCTCGAGCAGCCCGAGGGGACGCGTGTCGCCGGTCCGGCGGGCGCGGGCGAACAGCCCGTGGCGGCCGCCGGACAGCGGGCGAGCGAGGTCTCGGCGAGGCATGGTCGGTCGGTCGCCCCGCCGAGATGTGGTCAGTTGCGTGTTTCCCCCGGGCAACTGGAGCCACGATTAGCGCACTTGTGTTCGCACGAGGTCAAGGGTTAATCGTTTCAAAGCGATTGGTATCAGCCACGTGTTTTCCGGCCGTCCGGCCGTCGGCTAGCCCTGCCCCGGCGTATCCCTCCACTCCGGAGGGCATTGGGTGCCCGCCGCTTCGGGCAGGCCCTGCTCGATCTTGGCTCGATACGACTGGAGTTGGTCGCCCTGGAAGACGTCCGTCTCCTGGTCCCGCCGTTCCGGGACGACGATCAGGAGGTGCTGCCCCTCCTTCCAGGGCTCGCGGAGGCCTGCCTCGGTGGGGTCCACCACGTCGAGGGTGATGCGTTCCGCGCCCCGGGCGGGCTTGATCCAGTCCTGGACGTCGAAGGTCACGACGACCCGGCCCGCCTCCGAGGACGGCTTCACGGCCACGACGTCCCCTTCCGCGATGGTCCGCCCGCAGGCGATCCATTCGAGGAGGGTCTGCCCCTTGCCGGACGCGTTCTCGCCGCCCCCCGAGTGATCGGAGCCGGCGTTCGTGGTCCCGCCGTCGATCAGGGTGGACCCGAGGACACCGGCGCAGAGCGCGGCGGCGGAGACGAGCCCCGCGAGGACGACCCTGCGCCGACGCCACCACACGCTTCCCGTACGGGAGTTCGGGCCGCCGTCCGGACCAGAGCCGTCGTCCGGACCAGAGCCGTCGTCCGGGCCAGAGCGGTCGGTCGGAACTGAGCCGCTGGCAGGAACTGCGCCGGCACCGGCCCGTTGCGGATCGGCGCCGCTCACCCGCCCCTCGGTGATGGATGTCGAGGAGAGAGGATCGGGGCGTGCCGCCTCCTCGCCGATCAGGGCGAAGGCCCGGCGCAGCAGGGCCTCGTCCGACTCGGGCTGATAGCTCACCTCAAATCACCTCCATCTCTCGCAGCCGTGCCCCGATGGCAGCGACCGCCGTGTGCAGCCGGCTCTTGACCGTGCCCTCGGGTATGTCGAGGAGCCGTGCGATCTCCCGTACCGGCAGATCCGTGTAGAAGCGGAGGGCGAGGATCTGCCGTTGTACGGCGGGCAGCCCTTCCAGCCCGTCCGCCACCGCCAGCGCCAGCAACCTGTCCTCCTCCGAGTGCTCCACCGGAGGGCGCTGCTGCCAGCGAGCGGCCAGCCGTTCGTGCAGGCCGGCGTCGCGGGCGCGGGCCCGGTGCCAGTCGACGGCGACGCGGGACGCCACGACCGACAGCCACGCCTGCCGCTTGCGGATCACCTCTCCGGTCTGCCGGGCCTGGGTCTCCAGCAGCTTCAAACGGACCTGCTGCACGCCGTCGTCGAGCTCGCCCCACGGGACTCCGCCGAGGAGCAGTACGGCACGCACCAGCTCGACGTCCGCGGCCTCCGACAGCGCGGCCCCGGACGGCATGGCCGCCGGCTCCGCGCCACGCCCGTCGGTGAGCCCCGCCGGTCCTGTTCTGTGCTTACGGACCATCCCCGCCTTCCCTCCTTTCTCATTCGACGGAGGACACCGAGGAAACGTTCGGGAGCGGGAGCGGGAGCGGGATCGGCAGCGGCGGTGATGACGCCTCTCCGGCAGCGGCCGTCGGCACCGAGTACGTGGGCAACGGCAGCGGCACGGTGTACGCGGTCAGGGCCTGATCTCCGGCACGCAGACAAAGACCCGGGGCCGGAATCCTCATCGGATTCCGGCCCCGGGTCTTTCAGTAGCGGGGACAGGATTTGAACCTGCGACCTCTGGGTTATGAGCCCAGCGAGCTACCGAGCTGCTCCACCCCGCGTCGTTGAAACCAGTGTACGTCATCCGCGGGGCTCGAAGCACACGGGTTTGTCGAGACCCCGAACACAGCCGTTCTCGGAGGGCCTGTTCCCCTCGTTCTCCCTGGCGTCCCCGGTCTCTCCTGCCCTCCCGTCCTCTGCTTGTCAGCCCACCAGATGCCGGTTCGGCTCCTTCGCCCGGTCCTCGTACTCCGGTACGACGACGACCACCGCGCCCTCCTCGGCCAGGACCGCGTTCCGGGCCGTGGCGTCCGGCACGAAGGTGTCCGGCTCGCGCCAGGCCGTGACGACGCGTCGTACACCGGCGTCGAGGATGAGCCGGGCGCAGGGGGCCGGGCGGGAGGCGCGGCGGGCGCAGGGTTCCAGGCTGCTGTAGACCGTGGCGGAGGCCAGGCGCGGGTCCGTGGGGTCGAGCTTGGCGAGGGCCGCCTCCTCGGCGTGGGCGACGGGGTCGCCGCCCTCGCGGGAGTGGCCGCGGGCCAGCTCCGTGCCGTCCGCGGCGACCACGACCGCGCCCACGCTGAACGCCGTCCCGGAGGGCGGACACTCGGCGGCCAGTTCGCAGGCCAGGGCCAGCCAGTGGCGGTCGGCGGCGGAGACGGTGGGGCCGGTGCCGGGGACCGAGGGGACGTAGCGGATGAGGACGATGTCGCCGACCGGTCGCGTTTCCACGAGCCGCAGCCGGCTCGTGGGGCCTCCGGGGTAGGCGCCCGTTCCGAACATCCGCGGCGCCTCGGCCTCGCCGACGAACACCGGTGCGACGGCCAGCTGCAGTTCGTCCGCGAGGCCCTGCTGGAGCAGTTGGGTGTGGACGCGTCCGCCGCCCTCGACCATCAGCCGCGCCACGCCGCGTACGTCACCGAGGTGGTCGAGGACGGCGGGCCACTCCAGGTCGGGGCCGACGGAGACCACGTCCACGCCGGACGGCAGGCCCAGCGTGCGGAGGCGTTCCACGCCCTTGTCCGTCGTGTACACCACCTTCTCGCCGCCGGCCTTCCCGAGTACCCGCTGAAGGTCACGGTCAGCGCGTCCGGCGATCTGGACCCCGAGGCCCAGTTCTGGCACACCGGCGGCGAGAAGGTGGTGT
>NZ_LIQX01000658.1 GCF_001418475.1 Streptomyces ossamyceticus
GATCGCCCTCTTCGGCTACGACGGTGTCGTCCTCGCCCTCAGCACGGCCCTGTCCCTGATGCTGCTGATGTTCCTGCTGGCCGAACCCCTGCGCAACGCGGGCCGGTTCACGATGGGCGACGCGCTGGCCCGGAGGATGCCCGGCCGGATCGTGCGCATCACGGCGTGCGTCGTGACGATCGCGGCGCTGATGCCGATGATGCTGGTGCAGCTGGCCGGCACGGGTGACCTGCTGGCGTTCATCCTCGGCTTCTCCAACGACAGCCTGAAGACCGGTGTCGTGGTGATCGTCGGCGCGCTGATGATCGGCTACGCGGCGATCGGCGGGATGAAGGGCACCGCCCTCATCCAGATCATCAAGATCGTGATGCTGCTCGGCTCCGGCGGGGTCATCGCCGTACTGATCCTCAACAGGTTCGACTGGGACCCCGGTCTGCTGCTGGGCGCCGCGGCGGCGAAGAGCGGCGTGGGCACCGGCTACCTCCACTCCGGGCTCCAGTTCTCCGGCGGCCCGTACCCGGAACTCGACATGATCAGCGCCCAGTTGACCGTCGTCCTCGGCGGCGCCTGCCTGCCCCACGTCACCATGCGCATGTACACCGCGCGCAGCGCCCGTCAGGTGCGCCGCTCACTGTCGTGGGCGGTGCCGTCGGTCGCCCTGTTCGTGCTGATCATCTCGGTGGTCGGCTTCGGCGCGACGGCCCTGGTCGGCCGCGAGGTCATCGCGGCCGCCGACGCCCAGGGCAACACGGCCTATCTGCTGGGTTCGATGGCGGCGTTCGGCACGGAGGTGTCCACGGCGGAGACGCTGCTGTTCACCACCGTCGCGACGGCGGTCTTCCTGACGCTGCTCGCCTCGGTCGCCGGCATGATCCTCGCCTGCGCCAACTCCCTCGCCCACGACGTCTTCGCGGCCGTCGCGTCCGTACCCCTCACACCCCGCCGTGAGATGACCATCGCCCGGCTCTCCGCGGGCGCGGTCGGCGTCACCGCGATCGTCCTCGCCACACTGGTCCAGAACCGCAGCCTGCAGCCGCTGGTCACGCTCTCCTTCTGCCTGGGCGCCTCGGCGATCGCCCCCGCCCTGGTCTACGGCCTCTTCTGGCGCCGCTACACCCGTACGGGTCTGATGTGCACGCTCATCGGCGGCACGCTCGGGGTCCTGGTCCTCATGACCGGCACCAACCTCGTGTCCGGTTCCCCGTTCGCCGCGTTCCCGCGCGCCGACTTCAACTGGTTCCCGTTCACCACGACGGGCCTGGTCTCCATCCCGCTGGGCTTCGTGTGCGGCTGGCTGGGCACGGTGTGGTCCGGCCGCGGCCGGGCGGAGGAACAGCGCAGGCAGTACGAGGCGGTGGAGGGCTGGATCCTCGCGGGAGCGGTGAGGAGAGGCCCCGAAAGCTGAGGCTGCCGAAAGCCACAGCCGGGGGGCCGGCCTCTGACCGGGAGCAGCGCCCGACGGGGATCGGCCCCCGGCCCGGGGCCGGCCCTGAACCGGGATTCCCCGGCCGGGACCAGCACCTGAAGCGGGATCGTCCTCCGGCCGGGGCCCAGCCCTGAACCGGGATTCCCCGGCCGGCATCGGCCCCGAACCGAAATCGGCGCCCGGCCGGCATCGGCCCTCAGCCCCGGCCCCGTCCCTGAACCCTGGAAACCCTGGCCCTCAGTCCGTGAGCGCCGACAGGCTGTCGCGGACGTAGTCCATCTGCACCTTCAGTCCTTCTCCGCGCTCGGCGTGCTCGCGCAGGACCCGCTCGGTGTCCCGCGCGACGCGCTCCTCCCGGACCCGTGCCTCCGCGATCACCTCGGCGGCACGGGCCTCCGCCTCCGTCTGGATCTGCGCCGCGTGCCGCTCCGCCTCGGCGAGAGCCCGCTCCGCCTCGACGACCGCGGCCTCCGCACGGGCGACCCGCTCCGCATGGTGCGCGTCGAACACGGCCTCCCGCTCGGCGACCGCCCGCTCGATCTCGGCCACCCGCTCGGCGAACTCCTTGTCGATCTCCGTGAGCATCCCCTCGGTGCGCTCCCGCACCTCCCGCAGCGCGGCCAGCGCCTCGGTCCGCCCCTCCTTCACGGACAGTCGCGCGGCGATCCGCAGATCGTCCGCCTGCGCCCGCGCCGAGAGCACCCGCTGCCGGGCCCGCTCCTCCGCCTCGCCACGCACCTGGTCGGCGTACGCCCCCGACTCCTCCCGCAGCCGCCGCGCGGCCTCCTCGGCCTCCTCGACGAACCGCCGGGCATCGGCACGGCCGGCCTCCCGCAGTGCCGCCGCCTCCTCGACGCAGAGGTCGAACACCTGCCGCGCCCGCCCGCCGAGCGCCTCGTACGTCTGCTGGGGCAGCCCGGCGACGGTCTCCCGGAGCCGGGCCAACTCCGCGCCCATCTCCTTGGCGAGCACGGTCAGCCGGGCCGCCCGCTCCCACGCCGCGTCACGGTCCCGCGAGACGGCCGCCGCGCACGCGTCGACCTGGTCGGGGCGGTAGCCACGCCGTACGACGTCGAACTCGAAGTCGCACCCGTGGGGCGCCGTCGGTGCGCTGCTCATGCTGGGAACCTCTCGCCGGACGCACACGAAATGCCGATGTGGCGCATATCTTGATGGATCCGGCAGACGTGTTCACAACACGACACTCCGGGCGAGGGGCCGGGCGGCGGAAGCCCGTCACGCGACACGGCGGACAACGCCGAGGGGCCGGGCCCGGTCGTACGACCGGGCCCGGCCCCTCATGTTCACGCCGCCGACGTCAGCGGCCGCGGCTCACAACAGGCCGTCCCACATCTGCTCCAGCAACACCGACCACCAGCTCTCCGGCGAGCCGAGCGCCGCCGGGTCCAGCGCGGCCAGCTGCGCCTGGAAGTCGACGGTCCAGCGGCCCGCCTGCTCCTGATTCAGCCCGAACCGCAGCCGCCACATGCGGCCCAGCAGCGCCAGGCAGCGCGCGAACTCCGGCAGCCCGGTGTTCACGAACTGCGGCGGTACGGGCGCACCGCCCGGCCCCGCCTCCGCCGGCACCGCCACGATGTTCGCCGTGCCGTACTGCACACACAGCGCCTTGCCGAAGTCGCTGCCCATCACCAGGTACGAGCCCGCGTCCGCCGCCGGCTGCACACCCCGCTCCTGCGCCAGCTCCGCCAGCGTCGGCACGGGACGGCCCGGCTGGGCCTGCGCCCAGAAGAACGGGCCCATGTCCACCGGCAGGCCGGCCACCACCAGCGTGTGCGCCACGATCGGCGGCACACCCTGCCGCGACACCGCCTGCTGGTCGAACCGGAACACCCCCGGCCCGAACGCCGCCGCCAGCTCCTGCCCGATCGCCTCCGGCGGAATGGGCGGCGCCGGCTGCACCGGCGGCAACGGCGCGCGCACCGGCGCGGGCCGCGCCGGACCGTCCGCGACCTGGTGCAACTCGCCCTGGTGCGCCAGCAGCTGCGCCATGCCCTGCTGCCGGCTCGCGTGGTCCTTGCCGTACGGGGCGATGGACGTGATGCGCGCGTTCGGCCACTGCTCACGGATCATCCGCGCGCAGTAGGCGCCCGGCAACTCGCACGACTCCAGCTCCGTGTGCAGCTCCAGCACCGCCTCCGGCGGAATGTTCAGCCCGCGCAGCTCGTGGAAGATCTGCCACTCCGGGTGCGGGGTACCCGGCGCGGAACGCCGGATCACCTGCTGCTCGGAGCCGTCGGGAGCGCGGTACCGCAGGACGGCCTGGTAGCCGGGACCCACGGTCGGCTGCCCCGTCGGCTGCTGCGGATACCCGTACGCCGGCGGACCACCCATCGGCTGCCCGGGATGACCGGGGTGACCGGGATGACCGGGGTGACCCGGCTGTCCGGGCATGCCCTGCGGGCCCGGCGGCATTCCGGGCGGGCCGGGCGGCTGCGGCATGCCGGGAGCACCGGGACCGCCCACCGCGGGCCCGGCCAGCATCGTCTCGGCGTGATGCACCGGAGCGGGGCCACCGTGTGGGGTGCCGGGCTGCCCCGGAGCACCGGGAACTCCGGGCGGCAGCGGAGCCCCCGGACCACCCACGGCGGGCCCGGCCAGCATCGTCGCCGCATGATGCACCCCACCGGCGGGCGTACCCCCCGACGGATTCGGCACCCCAGGAGCACCGGGCGCCCCAGGAGCACCCGGCTGACCCGGAGCACCCGGAACTCCGGGCGGCAGCGGAGCCCCCGGACCACCCACGGCGGGCCCGGCCAGCATCGTCGCCGCATGATGCACCCCACCGGCGGGCGTACCCCCCGACGGATTCGGCACCCCAGGAGCACCGGGCGCACCGGGCGCACCGGGCCCACCCGGCTGACCCGGAGCGCCGGGCGCGCCCTCGGGCCCGTCCGGGCCGAGGGCGGAGACCATCTGCGTCGGCACGTACGCGCCGGCCGGGGCGGACGGCGGGGGCGTGGCGCCCGGACGGGCACCCGGCGCACCCGGCACTCCCGGCGGGGGCGGCGGCGTACCCGGCCCACCGCTCCTGCCGCCCCTGCGCGGGGGCGGCGCGGCCTTGCTCGTCGCCGCGTCGGCGATGTCCCCGGCATGCGGCGCCAGCGGACGCCCCGGCGGCGGAGTACCGGGCCCCTGCGGACCACCCTGCGGATACCCGTACGACGAGGCGCCGGGCGGCGGGGTCCCCGGACCCTGCGGGCCGCCCTGCGGGTACCCGTACGAGGGCGTACCCGGCGGCGGGGTCGCCGGACCGGCCGGCGGCTGCGACTGCGGCTGCCCCGACGGGTCGAGCACGGGAGCCACGGCCGTACGCGGGAGCTGGCTGCCACCGGAGATCAGCGCGGTCTTGGCCTCGGGCAGGGCGCTGGGCGGCGGGGCGTCGTCCTCGTCGCTCACCTCGGTCAGCTGCGGCGCGAACACCGTGTCCGGCAGCGGCACCGAACGGTCGTCCTCGATCTCGGCGTTGGTGTCCGTACCGGCCCACGGCGTCGCCCCGTCCGGCACACCCGGCACCGCGTCATGCGGCTCGGCGTCCCTCGGCGGCGGCACCGTGTCCCGCACGTCGTCCTCCGCCGACGCGGCGGCCGGCCACGGCGTGGCGTCCGCCGGCCCCGGCGCCCCGCCGACGGAAGCCGGGGAGGGCGGGGAGGGCGGACCCGACGGCCCGGCCAAGGTCTCCGGCATCCCACCACCGGCCACGGAACCCGCCGGACGCGACCCGGCACCGTCCGAGCCACCGGCTCCGGTACCAGCGGCGGAACCGGCAGCCGAACCAGCCCCGGCCCCGGCGCCCGAACGGCGATCCGGGATGCCCATCCGGTCCGCCGCGTCCTGCAACCACTCCGGCGGAGTCAGCAGGAACGACGTCTGGTTCAGATCCACCCGCGCCGGAGGAGCCGGCGCCTCGGCGGGCGGCGCCTCCGTCCGGCCGTACTCCTCCTCGTAACGACGGATCACCTCACCCACCGGCAGCGACGGCCACAACGTGGCCTCTCCGCTGTCCCGGGCGATCACCAGCCGCTGCGCGCCGCCGTCGGACCGCGGACCGTCGGCCCGGTCCTCCGCCCACACCACGAACCCCAGGTCGAACTCCCGCACCCGCACCTCACGGTGCTGATACGCGGGCAGATCACCGTTGATCCACTCCTCGGCGCGCTCCTGCGCCTGAGCGAACGTCACCATCGAGAACTCACTCCCCCACCGACGACGTGGCGGCGACCGGCACGGCGCGGGCGAAACCACCGTCCACCATCAGATTCGCCACCGTCTCCAACTCCGGCGGATTGCCCGCCAACCGGGACAGGAACACGTCGAAGTCCTCACCGGCGGGGAGCAGCAGCCGCTCCACCCGCTCGGCCGGCGGCCACGACGGATCCACATCACGGGCGTCGTCGTACGCGCAGAACCACACCGACCCGATCCGGTCGCCCTTCACCTTCACCGCGACCAGACCACCCTGCGCGAACGCCACCGCCAGGTAGTCCTTGGTCAGATGGTCCCGCAGACACTTGTTGACGTACACCAGGTCGTTGATCGCGGCCTCGTCCCGCACCGTGAAGAACGGCTGGTCCACCAGCAGCCCCAACTCCGCGTCCAGTGCCGCCCCCACGGGAGCGCAACCGCCCGCCGCCTTCAGGAACGACCGGTACGCGCCCGGCAACCGGTACCCGAGGTCCTCCTCGACCCCCTGCACCTGCGACTCCGTCACCGCCACCGCCGACGACTTCGGCAACCCGAAGTGCGCCGGCCGCGTCTCCTGCAACGGCCGCGTGCCCCGCTTGCCCTGGTCGACCCGCGCCGTCGCGATACCTCCGTGATGCCGCAGCAGCGCCTTCACCTCGACCGGCACCAACTCCAGCCGCCGACTGCCCACCACGTGGTGCCACGTCCAGCCGTGCGGCGTCGCCACCGGCGGAATCGTGTCCCACAGCGTGTGCCCCGACGCCGCCAGCGCCGCGTTCGCGGACACGTAGTCCGTCAACCGCAGCTCGTCCACCCCGAACCCCTCCGGGGGATCGGCGATCTCCGCCGCGGCACGCGCGTAGGGCGAGAAATCCGGATAGCCGTGCGCGTCCACACGGACACCCCTCGGATGACGCGCGGCCCGGACCGGGTCCGGAAACTGCACGACCTGCCCGGCGTAGGCCGCGTTCGGCGGCGCGGCTTGCTGCCCGAGCCGACCTGTCGTCATGGCGGTAGCCCCCTGCGGCGTTCTCGACCTGTTCTGGTACTGGCTGACTGTGCTGGCTGACTGGTCATGGCGTCTGTACCGACTGACCACTGGCAGTGAAAAAGGCCCGTCAAAGGCCCCTTCACACTCCCCGACCCGCCCCGGACCCCCACTCGAACGCGGGACCCGCACGGATCGCGGTTGTCGACAGCCTATGCGGTACGGCGACCCCGGTCACCGGCGCTCCGCTACCGTGACCAGCCGTCACACCACCCTCACCGTGTGCCGAAGCCCGGGCGTGTCGCACCGCCCCAGCTTCCACACCGGCCACGCCGTTTGGCACTCTGTGTCCGCTGACAGGGGATGCGACAGGAGGGGATGACGATCATGAGCACGACGCAGGCAGGACCCTCGGGTGATCCGCGCATCGGCTGGAGCGCCACCGAACTACCGCACACCCCCGCCCTCCTCCACCGCCGCGACGGCATCCTGCCCACCGTCGCCGCGGCCCTCTCCGTACGCGGCGACGGTGGGCAGGAT
>NZ_LIQX01000659.1 GCF_001418475.1 Streptomyces ossamyceticus
TTCGAACCACACGGTCTTGCCGCGGGGCGTGCGGCGGGAGCCCCACGCGGCGGAGAGCAGGCCGACGAGTTGGAGGCCCCGGCCGCCCTCGTCCGTGTCGCGGGCGCGGCGGCGGCGCGGCTGGACGAGCCCGGCGTCCCAGACCTCGCAGACGAGGGTCCTGTCGAGGAGCAGCCGGAGCCGTATCTCGCCCTCGCCGTAGCGCAGCGCGTTGGTGACCAGCTCGCTGACGAGCAACTCGGCCGTGTCGACCAGTGGTTCCAGGTCCCAGCTGAGCAACCGGCCCCGGGCGTACTCCCGGGCGCGTCCCACGCTGCGCGGCTCACGGGGCAGGGTCCAGTCGCCGACGGAGTCGGACGGCAGCCCCTGGACACGTGCCATCAGAAGGGCGATGTCGTCCTCGCCGTGATGTGTGTCGAGGGTGTTGAGGACGTGGTCGCAGACGTCCTCCAGCGATCGGGGGCCGTCGGGGCGCCCCCCGGCCGGCGGCTGGGCGGGGTCGGTGAGGGCGCCGACGAACGCCTGGAGGCCCTCGTCGAGGGGATGGTCGCGTGATTCGACCAGTCCATCCGTGTAGAGCGCCAGCAGCGCACCCTCGGGCAGTTCGACCTCGACCTCCTCGAACGGCTCGCCACCCACGCCGAGCGGCATGCCGGGCGGCACGTCGAGCATCAGCGCGCTCTCGCCGGGTTCGACCAGCACGGGCGGCAGATGGCCCGCGTTGGCGAAGGTGCAGCGCCGGGTGACCGAGTCGTAGACGGCGTACACGCAGGTCGCGAGGTACACCTCGGAGAGGTCCTTGTCGCGGGGCCGGCTGGCGGCGGTGCGGGAGGCGGACTGGACGCCGCCGGGGTTGCCGAGGCCGCGGGCGATCTCGTCGAGCGCGGAGAGGACCTCGGCGGGTTCGAGGTCGAGCAGGGCCAGGGTCCGTACGGCCGTGCGGAGTTCGCCCATGGCGACCGCGGCGCGCAGGCCCCGGCCCATGACGTCGCCGACGACGAGTGCCGTGCGGTGGCCGGGGAGTTCGATGACGTCGAACCAGTCGCCGCCGACCTCGGTGGCCGCGTTGCCCGGCAGATAGCGGCAGGCGATGTCGAGGCCGGATGCCTCGGGGTCGCCGGGCGGCAGCAGGGAGCGCTGGAGGATGAGGGCGCGTTCGTGTTCGCGCCGGTAGAGGCGGGCGTTGTCGATGCAGACGGCGGCGCGCGCGGCCAGTTCCACCGCGAGGGCCCGGTCGCGTTCCCCGAACGGTTCGCTGCCCTTGGTGCGGGAGAACTGCACGAGCCCGACGACGGTGTCGTGGGCGACCATCGGCACGGCGAGCGTCGTCTGGATGAGGTTGCCCTCTTCGGGGACCTGCTGGGGGCGGGCGGTGCGCAGGGCGTCCGCGCAGGGCGAGTTGAACGGGTAGTGGTGGACCGCGCCGACACGTACCGGGGCGGGCCCGCCGACGAACGGCGCGTCGGAGACCGCGCTGGCGAAGGCGACGCGGCGCAGTTCGGCGCTGCCGTCGGCGAGTCCGGGCGGGGTCTCGTCGCCGACGAGGAGGCCCTGGTAGAGGTCGACGGTCGCGAGGTCGCAGAAGTTGGGGACGACCACGTCGAGGAGTTCGCGGGCGGTGGTCTCCAGGTCGAGGGAGTTGCCGATGCGGGAACCGGCCTCGTTCAGGAGGGCGAGATTGCGCCGAGCGGCGGCGGCCTCGCGGGCGGCGGCGCGGCGGGCCGTCACATCGATACCGAGCCAGGCGATGCCGATGGGGCGGCCGGTGCCGCTGTGCACGCGGTAGAGGTTGACGGACCAGTGGCGGCGTTCCTCGGAGCCGGGCACGAACCCGGAGATGTGCATGTCGGTGATGGAGTCGCCGGTCTCCAGGACCCGGCGCAGGGTGGCCTCGACCCGCTCGGCCTCCGGGGATCGGAGGTAGTCGTGGACGCCCCGGCCGCGGTGGTCGTCGACGTGGCCGCCGTAGATGGAGGCGAACCGCTGGTTGGCGCGCCGCACCCGGAGGTCGGTGTCGATCAGCAGGAAGCCGAAGGGAGATTGGCCGAATATCGCCTGCGAGGCGGCGAGGTCGGTCTCGATGCGGCGCAGCGTGCGCACGTCCACCACGATGCACACGGCGGCCCGTTCGCCGCCCTCGACGGTGGTGGGCATCACATAGACCTCTGCGAGCCCCTCGACCCCTTCGGGGCCCGGCACCCGGAAGGGCACCACTCCGGTCCACTCCCGGCCGTCGAGGACCTCGGCCATCTTCCGCTGGCCCTCTTCGCGGCGGTCGGGGTCGACGAACGCCTCGATGGGGTCCATGCCGACGGCCCGTGCGGCCGAGATACCGAACAACTGCTCGGCGCGCAGGCTCCACTGGTCGACGAGACCGTCCGGGCCGATGGAGAACGAGGCCACCTTGATGTAGTCGTAGATCGATCCGGGCGGGCTGGTCTGCCACATCGGATCGCCGGGGCCCTGGCCGGCCAGGACGCCGGCGGTCGCGACGGTGTCGGCGGCCTCACCCCCGGCCGCCGCCGGACGGCCGGCCGACGGTCGACTTGCGGACGCGGGGCCCTGGGCGGCGCCGCTCGCGGCGGCGGAAGCGCTTCCACCCTCGCGCGTGACGTCGTCGCGTGTGGCGCGGCCCAGGCCGGAATCGTCTGCGGCCTCGGGCCTCGCGCGGTCCGTCGGGCCCTTCGGCTCCGTGGACTCCGTGGCCTTCGCTGGTATCTCGCTCACGCGAACCGTCCCCTCCAGCTCACCGCGTCCGGCTTCGGTCACCAGGGGCGGCTGCCCGCAGTATCCAGCACTACGGCGCCGCGCAACACGGTGTTCACGATCACAGCACGGTCCCGATCGTTTTTGGACCGGCTGGGACATACTCCCAAGTCTTCTAACCAGGCGTTGCCCGCTCGAACCTAAGACTCCAGCCAGCGCTACTGGCTTGAACCGATCGGTCGCACGCCCACCCCGCGGAGCCGCCCCCCTGCCCGGCCCGTACGCCGTGGACGCCGGTCGTGCACCAGGTCCTCCACCTGGTACGCCCACGGGTCCGGTCAGCCGGGAACCGTCAACTCGAACCAGACGGTCTTGCNNGGCCCGCGCGGAGCAGGCCACGAGCCGCAGTCCTCGGCCACCTTCGTCGTCCAGGTCGGCGGTCCGCTCGCGCGGCGGGTCGGGCAGTGGGTCGGAGACCTCGACGAGCAGGGTGCCCGGCGAACCGTCGGAGTGCGCGAGGCGGACGCCGATGGGGCCGGTGGCGTGTCGCAGGGCGTTGGTCACCAACTCGCTCACCAGCAGGGCGGCGATGTCCCCGACGGAGTCGAGCCCCCATGCGCGCAGCCGGTCACGGACCACGGCCCGAGCGGTCCGCACGGCACCGGGTTCCGCGGGAAAGGTCCACTCGGCGCAGTCGTCACCGTTGTCGATCACGCCGATCACTTCCCAGTCAGAAGCGGACCCTGTCCGGTTTCATGGGGTTAATGGGCACATACCCGATATCCAACCTCGAGTACCGCGCATGAGGGCGCACTGTGGCACAAACAGCGCAGTGAGCGCATCCCCCCGCACGCGACCCGTCAGAAAGGGGCGCACGGAACCGCTCGGCGGACGCGAACAAGAGGGCACGGCGAGAAGGCACGGCAGCGCGGCGAGAACGCCCGGCAGGGCAGCGAGAAGGGCGGCAGGGGCACGGCGAGAAGGCCGGCACGACGGGGCGCGCCGGGGAGACGCGGGCGGGCCGCGAAACAGGCGCGCCGGGGA
>NZ_LIQX01000066.1 GCF_001418475.1 Streptomyces ossamyceticus
GCCCGGCGTACCGGCGGGCGAAGTACACGTGGGCGGGATGTCCGGGGTCGCCCGCCTCCGCCGCAAGGACGTTGAACATGCGCGTCTGCTCCACCCGCGCGCTGTCGTGCTCGGCGAGCCGCACGAGCATCGAGAACATCTCCGCCGCCGACTCGAACTCGTGCGCGAGGAATCCTTCCCGGTCGGCCGCGTCCGCGCGTTCCAGCACATGGAGGAGGAGGTCCTCCTTGGAGGGGAAGTGGTGCAGCAGGCCGCCCTGAGTGATGCCGGCGTCCTTGGCGATGCGAGCGAGGGAGGCGGCGTGGAAGCCCCCTCGGGCGAAGTGGTCGACGGCCGTGTCGAGGATCCGCTGCCGCCGTTCGTCGCCGACGGCGTACGAGCCGCGGGCCGTCCGGGCGGCGGGCGGCGTCCGTCTGCCGGGTTCGTCGGCAGACCCCTCGGGCGTCCGGTTCCGCGCCATGCCCGCCACCCTAGCCCGCACCCCGCGGCCTCGCCGGGCGGCGGCGCGAACCGCCGGTTACACGAGTCAATCTCCTTGTCGATCAAGCGGTTCGCCGGGTGATTCTGGCCACGTGACCAAAACCTAGTACCCACTCGGTTTTGCTGCTTCCCTGAACGGGCCTGTGCCCCGCCGCCCCCACGCATCGCCACACCCACGCACCTCCGTACCCCACGTACAAGGACTGCCGGATGCCCACGCCCGACTACCGCGACCCGAACCTTCCCGTCGAGGAACGGGTGGAGGACCTGCTGTCCCGGATGACGCTCGCGGAGAAGGCCGGCCAGCTCTTCCACACCCCGCTCACGATGAACGAGGACGGCACGCTCAACGAAGGGGGCGGCCCCCTTCCGCACGGCACCACCGCGCTGGTGACGGACGGTCACCTGACGCACGTGCACCTCGTGGGCCGGTACGGCGTGCGGGAGACGGCGGAATGGGTCAACCGGCTCCAGGCACTCGCCGCGGACACCCGGCTCGGCATCCCGGTCACCCTCTCCACCGCCCCGCGCCACTCGTGCGCCGACCAGCGGGGCGCGTCCTTCGCCGCCGGCACGTTCTCCGCCTGGCCCGAGCCGGCGGGCCTGGCCGCGATCGGCGACGCGGAGCTGGTGGAGCGGTTCGGCGACACCGTCCGGCGCGAGTATCTGGCGGTGGGTCTCCGGGTCGCCGTCCATCCGGCGGTCCGCGCCGGTCACGACCTCGCCACCGGGCACGGTGGGGCCGACCTCTGCGGCACTTTCGGCTCGTCCACCGAACTGACGGGCGAACTCGTCCGGGCGTACGTGCGCGGTCTCCAGGGCCCGCGCCTCGGTCCGCGCTCCGTCGCCGCCATGTTCACGCACGTCACCGGTGGCGACCGCCCCCTCGCGCCGGCCGAGGCGGCCGCCGACGCCGGATGCACACGACTGATGCCGCACCCCGCCCGGCCGCCCCTGACCGGGACCGGGCATGGGCACGGGGACGGGGAGTCGACCGGCGCGGACTTCGACGTCGTCGGCTTCGACCCCGGCTTCGACTTCGACCCCGGCTTCGACTTCGGCCGTGACACCCCGACCGGCCCGCTCCCCGAACGCCCCGGCTTCGACGGCATCGTCTGCACCGCCCCCGGCCTGCTCACCGGCCCCGCGATCCCGGACGGGCCGCACGGGGAACGGGGCGCCGACCACCTCTCCCTCGCGGAGCGCGTGGCGAGGGCCCTGGACGCGGGCGCCGACCAGTTCGGCGGCGAGGGGTGCCCCGAAGTCGTCGTGGAACTGGTGGGGTCGGGCCGGATCTCCGAGGAGCGCGTCGACGCCTCGGTACGCAGGTTGCTGCGCGAGAAGTTCCGGCTCGGACTCTTCGAGAGGCGCTACGTCGACCCGGACCGGGCCGAGGAGACCGTGGGCGCCGCCGAGTTCACCGCCCTCGGCGCCACCGCCCAGCGCCGCTCCCTCACGATCCTCACCAACCACTCCCTGCTGCCCCTCACCGACCGCCCGAACCTGTACGTCGACGGCGTGGGCGCGCAGACGGCGTCCCTGTACGGCAACGTCGTCGCCGATCCGGCCCACGCGGATGTCGCCGTACTGCGGCTGCGCACACCGCACGGGGAACGGCCGGACCACGCCGAGCCGTTCCACCCCGGGCGGTCCTCGGCATCCCCGGCATCCCCGGCATCCCCGGCATCCGGCGAGGAGCGCCTGCGGGAGATCCTCGCGCTGCTGGACGCCGTGCCCACCCTGGTCTGCGTCACCCTGGAACGGCCCGCCGTGCTCCCGGAGATCGCGTCGAGGGCCGCCGCGCTCGTCGCCGACTACGGTGCGTCCGACACGGCGTTGCTCGACGTGGCCTTCGGCCGGGCACGGGCCGAGGGGCGGCTCCCCTTCGAACTCCGCTGCCCTACCGCCGCGATGGAGAAGTCCGCGCCGGACGTGCCGAACACCACCGGGACCCCCCTCTTCCCGTACGGGCACGGCCTGGAGATCTGAACACGCCCCGTCGCGACCGGCGGACGCTCCGAGCACGTCAAGCCCCGCCGGGGCGGTCGTAATTCAGCCGCCCTCGCGCACGGGACGCGCAAAGATGGAGGGATGACCACCATCGACGTCCCCGAAGTCATCGACCGGCGCGAGGGCCCCTACGGCGAGGTAGTCCTGCGGCGGCACGGGGAGCTGTTGCAGATCATCGCCAACGGGTGCTTCCTGATGGACACCTCCGACGGGCGCTCGGAGCGACTGCTGGTCGACGCCGCCCTCGACGCGCTGACCGGGCGTTTTCAGCCGAGTGTGCTCATCGGCGGGCTGGGCGTGGGCTTCTCGCTCGCACACGCCGCCGCGAACCCGAGTTGGGGCGCGATCACCGTCGTGGAACGCGAGCCGGCCGTCATCGACTGGCACCGCGCGGGGCCCCTCGCCGAACTGTCCGCGGAGGCGCTCGCCGACCCGCGGACGGAGATCGTGGAAGCCGATCTCGTCGAGTACGTCAATGAGACTTGCGCCACGTTCGACGCGCTCTGCCTGGACATCGACAACGGGCCCGACTGGACCGTCTCCGACAGCAACGAAAACCTGTACTCACCGGCCGGATTGGCAAGCTGCGCAAGGGCGTTGAACCCCGGCGGGGTGCTGGCCGTGTGGTCGGCACAGCCTTCCCCGGAATTCGAGGAAACCTTGGGGAATGCCGGGTTCCATCGGGTGCGTACCGAAGAGATCCCCGTTGCCCGAGGAGTTCCGGACGTGGTGCACCTCGCGGTCCGACCTGGATAGCCCTGGCGTGGTGACTGCCCGTACCCTGCTTGCCTGGCGCCGATCATTCAAGCGTCAATCGCAGTCATGCGCAGCCATGCGTAGTCAAGGGATCACCCCACGGATTCCGGAAAGCAACTCAGGGGCGGGCGATGGAGCAGACACACACCTCCCACAACGGCACGACCGCGACCCCGGGCGCACAGCGCCGGGTGCTCGTGGTCGAGGACGACCCGACGATCGTCGACGCCATCGCGGCCCGCCTGCGCGCCGAGGGTTTCGTCGTACAGACCGCGTCCGACGGCCCGGCGGCCGTGGACACGGCGGAGGCATGGCAGCCCGACCTGCTGATCCTCGACATCATGCTGCCCGGCTTCGACGGCCTGGAGGTGTGCAGGCGCGTCCAGGCCCAGCGGCCCGTCCCCGTGCTGATGCTCACCGCGCGGGACGACGAGACGGACATGCTGGTCGGGCTCGGCGTCGGCGCCGACGACTACATGACCAAGCCGTTCTCCATGCGTGAACTCGCCGCGCGCGTCCATGTGCTGCTGCGCCGCGTGGAGCGGGCCGCGCTGGCCGCCACCACCCCGCGCTCGGGCATCCTGCGCCTCGGCGAGCTGGAGATCGACCACGCGCAGCGCCGTGTCCGGGTGCGCAGCGAGGACGTTCACCTCACCCCCACCGAGTTCGACCTGCTCGTATGTCTCGCGAACACGCCGCGTGCCGTACTCTCGCGCGAACAGCTGCTCGCCGAGGTCTGGGACTGGGCGGACGCGTCCGGGACGCGCACCGTCGACAGCCACATCAAGGCGCTGCGGCGGAAGATCGGCGCGGAGCGGATCCGCACGGTGCACGGTGTCGGGTACGCCCTGGAGACCCCGACCCCCTGAGCCGCGTCCGCACGACGCGCCTCGTACTCGCGTAGGCACAGGGGACTGGTGGCGATATGAGCGGAGTCGGTGACCCACGGCCGGGGAGCCTCGGTGACGCACGGTCACGGAGGGTCGCGGGGCCGCTGAGCGGTCTGCGTCCCTTCTCGATCAAGACGAAACTGGGCACGCTCGTCGTCGTCTCCGTCCTGATCACCACGGGTCTGTCGATGATCGCCGTGCACACCAAGACGGAGCTGCGCTTCATCACGGTGTTCTCGATGATCGCCACACTGTTGATTACGCAGTTCGTGGCGCATTCGCTCACCGCTCCCCTGGACGAGATGAACGCGGTCGCCCGGTCCATCTCGCGCGGCGACTACACCCGGCGGGTCAGCGAGAACCGCCGGGACGAGCTGGGCGACCTGGCCCACACGATCAACCTGATGGCCGACGAGCTGGAGGCCCAGGACAGGCAGCGCAAGGAGCTCGTGGCGAACGTCTCCCACGAGCTCCGCACGCCCATCGCGGGCCTCAGGGCGGTGCTGGAGAACATCGTGGACGGCATCGCGACCGCAGACCCCGAGACGATGCGTACGGCGCTGAAGCAGACGGAGCGGCTGGGCCGGCTGGTCGAGACACTGCTGGACCTCTCCCGTCTCGACCACGGCGTCGTCCCGCTCCGCAAGCGCCGTTTCGAGGTGTGGCCGTATCTCTCCGGGGTCCTCAAGGAGACCCAGATGGTGGCCGGCGCGCGTGGGGGCATGGCCTCCGGTTCCGGCAGCCACACCCGCAAGGACGTCCACCTCCATCTCGACGTCCACCCCCCGGAGCTGACGGCGCACGCCGACCCCGAGCGCATCCACCAGGTGGTCGCCAACCTCATCGACAACGCGGTCAAGCACAGCCCCCCGCACGGCCGAGTCACCGTCAAGGCCCGCCGCGGGTCCACACCGGAGTCGCTGACCCTCGAAGTGCTGGACGAGGGCCCCGGCATCCCGGAGTCCGAGTGGCACCGCGTCTTCGAACGCTTCAACCGCGGTGCGGTGAGCCGACCGCACGGCCCCGGCAGCGACGGCGGCACCGGCCTCGGCCTGGCCATCGCCCGCTGGGCCGTCGACCTGCACGGCGGCCGTATCGGGGTCGCCGAGTCCCCCAAGGGCTGCCGCATCCAGGTGGCCCTGCCGGGAGTACCCCCCGCACGCTCACCCCAGCCGTAGGGCTCCGCCGCGGCAGGGTTCGCGTGGTTCGCGTGCTCCGGTCGTCGTCCGGCTGCCGCGACGCCGTGGTCGCTCGCGCACCCTGCGCCTCTGGGCGGCGGGGGGCGCGCCCGGCGCCTTTCAGGGGCGCGGGGAACTGCGCGACAAGCCGCAGCGCACCCGCAGGACACCCACGCACCGATCACCCCCGGGAGCGCGGGGCCCGGGGCGGCAGCACCGAAGCCGGTACCCACCCACCCGTGGCCGAATCCCCTCCCCCTGTGCCAGATTTCGCTCACCCTCCCAGGGCTTACATCTCTGCCAAGTTGACGTAAAGTTCGAACCGGAGCCACAAGATCCACGGTCGGTCCGCATCGACGGACACGTGTGATCAGGTGCGTTCAGCCGGTCGGTCGCGCGTTCATCGCCGCAGGCCCCGCCCGACGCATGCCCGATCTGTGCTCACCACACCCATTCCGGACCGGAACCTCGCTTGTTTCCCGCCATTTCCAGCCCCGAAACACGCATTCCGATGTGACTTACGCGACGATGACGGGGCTCGACCTGACCTTCCCGGCCACGGAGGCGTAGCCTTTATTCCCGCTGTCCATCACCTTGTGAAGCGGAAGAGGGCGGTTGCCGCCGTGTCGCCACAGTCCCCCAGTAACTCGAGCATCTCGACCGACGCAGACCAAGCGGGTAAGAACCCCGCCGCGGCCTTCGGTCCGAACGAGTGGCTCGTCGACGAGATCTATCAGCAGTACCTCCAGGACCCGAATTCGGTAGACCGAGCCTGGTGGGACTTCTTCGCCGACTACAAGCCGGGCGCACCTGCCGCCTCGGCTCCGGTGAGCACCGCGGCCGCGGCACCCGCCGCGCCGGCCCAGGCCGCTCCCGCGGCTCCGGCCGCGCCCGCACCGGCGGCCCCGAAGCCCGCCGCCGCTGCCCCGGCCCCGGCCGCCGCGAAGCCCGCGGCTGCCGCGCCGGCGAAGCCGGCCGCCGCCCCCGCGAAGCAGGCCGCGCCGGCCGCTCCCGCCGAGGGCCCGGAGCTGATCACGCTGCGCGGCCCCGCCGCCGCGGTCGCGAAGAACATGAACGCCTCCCTGGAGCTGCCCACGGCCACGTCCGTGCGCGCCGTCCCGGTGAAGCTGCTGTTCGACAACCGCATCGTCATCAACAACCACCTGAAGCGCGCCCGGGGCGGGAAGATCTCCTTCACGCACCTGATCGGCTACGCGATGGTGCAGGCCATCAAGGCGATGCCGTCGATGAACTGGCACTACGCGGAGAAGGACGGGAAGCCCACCCTCGTCAAGCCGCCGCACGTCAACTTCGGCCTCGCCATCGACCTGGTGAAGCCCAACGGCGACCGCCAGCTGGTCGTCGCGGGCATCAAGAAGGCCGAGACGCTGAACTTCTTCGAGTTCTGGCAGGCCTACGAGGACATCGTCCGCCGCGCCCGTGACGGCAAGCTGACCATGGACGACTTCACCGGTGTCACGGTCTCCCTGACCAACCCCGGCGGCCTCGGCACCGTCCACTCCGTGCCGCGTCTGATGCCCGGCCAGTCCGTGATCATGGGCGTCGGCTCCATGGACTACCCGGCCGAGTTCCAGGGCACGTCCCAGGACACCCTGAACAAGCTGGGCATCTCCAAGGTCATGACGCTGACCTCGACGTACGACCACCGGGTCATCCAGGGCGCCGCCTCCGGCGAGTTCCTGCGGATCGTCGCCAACTACCTGCTCGGCGAGGGCGGGTTCTACGACGACATCTTCGAGGCCCTGCGCATCCCCTACGAGCCGGTCCGCTGGCTCAAGGACATCGACGCCAGCCACGACGACGACGTCACCAAGGCCGCCCGGGTCTTCGAGCTGATCCACTCCTACCGGGTCCGCGGCCACGTCATGGCCGACACCGACCCGCTGGAGTACCGCCAGCGCAAGCACCCCGACCTGGACATCACCGAGCACGGGCTCACCCTGTGGGACCTGGAGCGCGAGTTCGCGGTCGGCGGCTTCTCGGGCAAGTCCCTGATGAAGCTCCGCGACATCCTCGGCGTCCTGCGCGACTCGTACTGCCGCACCACCGGCATCGAGTTCATGCACATCCAGGACCCCAAGCAGCGCAAGTGGATCCAGGACCGCATCGAGCGCCCGCACACCAAGCCGGAGCGCGAGGAGCAGCTGCGCATCCTGCGTCGGCTGAACGCGGCGGAGGCATTCGAGACCTTCCTGCAGACGAAGTACGTCGGCCAGAAGCGGTTCTCGCTGGAGGGTGGCGAGACCGTCATCCCGCTGCTCGACGCGGTCATCGACTCGGCGGCGGAGTCCCGTCTCGACGAGGTCGTCATCGGCATGGCCCACCGCGGCCGGCTGAACGTCCTGGCGAACATCGTCGGCAAGTCGTACGCGCAGATCTTCCGCGAGTTCGAGGGCAACCTCGACCCGAAGTCGATGCACGGCTCCGGCGACGTGAAGTACCACCTGGGCGCCGAGGGGACCTTCACGGGCCTCGACGGCGAGCAGATCAAGGTCAGCCTGGTCGCGAACCCCTCGCACCTGGAGGCCGTGGACCCGGTCCTGGAGGGCGTCGCCCGCGCCAAGCAGGACATCATCAACAAGGGCGGCACGGACTTCACCGTCCTGCCGGTCGCCCTGCACGGCGACGCGGCCTTCGCGGGCCAGGGCGTGGTGGCCGAGACCCTGAACATGTCGCAGCTGCGCGGCTACCGCACCGGCGGCACGGTCCACGTGGTCATCAACAACCAGGTCGGCTTCACGGCCGCCCCGGAGTCGTCCCGCTCCTCGATGTACGCCACCGACGTGGCCCGCATGATCGAGGCCCCGATCTTCCACGTGAACGGCGACGACCCCGAGGCCTGTGTCCGCGTGGCGCGCCTGGCCTTCGAGTTCCGCCAGGCGTTCAACAAGGACGTGGTGATCGACCTCATCTGCTACCGCCGCCGCGGTCACAACGAGACCGACAACCCGGCCTTCACCCAGCCGCTGATGTACGACCTGATCGACAAGAAGCGCTCGGTGCGCAAGCTCTACACCGAGTCCCTCATCGGTCGCGGCGACATCACCCTGGAAGAGGCCGAGCAGGCGCTGCAGGACTTCCAGGGCCAGCTGGAGAAGGTCTTCACGGAGGTCCGCGAGGCCATCTCGCAGCCGGCCACGTCCGCCACGGCCGAGGCCCCGCAGGACGGCTTCCCCGTCGCGGTGAGCACCGCGATCACCGCGGAGACCGTCAAGCGCATCGCCGAGTCCCAGGTCAACGTCCCCGACCACATCACCGCCCACCCGCGGCTGCTGCCCCAGCTGCAGCGCCGGGCGTCGATGGTCGAGGACGGCACGATCGACTGGGGCATGGGCGAGACCCTCGCCATCGGCTCCCTCCTGCTGGAGGGCACCCCGGTCCGCCTCGCCGGCCAGGACTCGCAGCGCGGTACCTTCGGCCAGCGTCACGCGGTGATCATCGACCGTGAGACGGGCGAGGAGTTCACGCCGCTGATGTACCTCTCCGAGGACCAGGCGCGGCTGAACGTCTACAACTCCCTGCTTTCCGAGTACGCGGCGATGGGCTTCGAGTACGGCTACTCGCTGGCCCGCCCCGAGTCCCTGGTGCTGTGGGAGGCCCAGTTCGGCGACTTCGTCAACGGCGCCCAGACGGTCGTGGACGAGTTCATCTCGTCGGCGGAGCAGAAGTGGAGCCAGACCTCCGGCGTCGTCCTGCTCCTCCCGCACGGCTACGAGGGCCAGGGCCCGGACCACTCCTCGGCCCGCCCCGAGCGGTTCCTCCAGCTCTGCGCGCAGAACAACATGACGGTTGCCATGCCGACCCTCCCGTCGAACTACTTCCACCTCCTGCGGTGGCAGGTGCACAACCCGCACCACAAGCCGCTGGTGGTCTTCACCCCGAAGTCGATGCTGCGCCTGAAGGCCGCCGCGTCGAAGGCGGAGGAGTTCACGACGGGCGAGTTCCGCCCGGTCATCGGCGACGACTCGGTCGACCCGGCCGCCGTCAAGAAGGTCGTGTTCTGCGCCGGCAAGGTCTACTACGACCTGGAGGCCGAGCGGCAGAAGCGCGGCGCCACGGACCCCTCGGCCGCCGAGACGGCGATCATCCGCCTCGAGCGCCTCTACCCGCTGCCGGGTGCCGAGGTCCAGGCGGAGATCAAGAAGTACCCGAACGCCGAGAAGTACCTGTGGGCGCAGGAGGAGCCGGCGAACCAGGGCGCGTGGCCCTTCATCGCCCTCAACCTGATCGACCACCTGGACCTGGCGGTCGGCGCGGACGTCCCGCACGGCGAGCGTCTGCGCCGCATCTCCCGCCCGCACGGCTCGTCCCCCGCCGTGGGGTCGGCCAAGCGGCACCAGGCGGAGCAGGAGCAGCTCGTGCGTGAGGTGTTCGAGGCGTAAGCACCCTCGACGGCATCCGTACGCGGCCGGGCCGCACCCCTTCCGAGGGGTGCGGCCCGGCCGTTTTCCCGCACTTATCCTTGACCCATGTACTTCACGGACCGTGGCATCGAGGAACTGGAGAAGCGGCGCGGCGAGGAGGAGGTCACCTTCGAGTGGCTCGCCGAGCAGCTGCGGACCTTCGTGGACCTGAACCCGGACTTCGAGGTGCCGGTCGAGCGGCTGGCGACCTGGCTGGCGCGCCTGGACGACGAGGACGACGAGTAGGTTCCCCGGTCGGTCGCCGCGAAGGGACAGCGGCGCGGCGGGGTCAGTCGCGGGGGCGTGAGAGGTCGTACATCAGGCCGAGGCCGCCGTGGGCGACCAGGAGGGCGCCCGCCGCGGTCCAGCCACCGCTGCGGCGGCGCAGGCCCCAGGCCGTGAGGGGCAGGCCCGCGAGGAGCTGCGCGGTGGCGAGCGCGCGGGCCCGTGACGTGCCCGCCCAGGGCAGCCAGGGGCCGAGACGGCCGCGTTCGAGCGCGTCGAGCTCCATACGGACCGCTCCGCGCCAGCCGGTCCATTCGATGCGCTGGACGTCGGGCTGGACGCGGGCGACCTCCCGGAGACGGTCCGCGGGTTCACCAGGAGTGAGACCGGCCGGGAGGGCCATACCCGCCCGGGCCAGGACCGCGAGCAGGCCCAGCAGCCGGGCACGGGCGTCCGCCGACGGGTCCGCCCTGGTGAGGTCGTGGAGAGGCTGCGCGTCGAGGACCGGGTCCAGGCCCAGCCGCACGGCGAACGTGCGCATCGCCTCGTCCTCGCCGACCGGGGTGCCGTTCGCGAGCCATACGTAGCCGACGGTGCGGCGGAAACCCGCGGCCAGGGTGTAGCCGCCGCGGTCCGCGTCCCACCACAGGGCCAGGACGGGCCAGGGAGCGCCGACGGCGAGCGCGGTGGCCCATCCGGTCAGCACCCGGTCGACAGGCTCCCCTCCCTGCAGCCAGGGCTTTCCCTCGGGCACGAGGGCGCTCCACTCGGGGCCGGCCGAGGTGAGCAGCATTCGCTCCCCGAGGAGCTGCGCGACAGGGGCGACGGTTTCCCGGTCCGCGCGGCAGAGCAGCAGCGCGCCGGCCGCGGGCGTGGGTCGGGGGCGCGGGGATCCCGGTGTGCTTTCCGTCGACATGACCCCACGCTAGGGCGATTTACCCAGGTTCATACTGCGGGATCACCAGAACGGGTGTCTTGACTTCCACCGAGCGCGATATATCGTGAATGACGTGAGACGCGATATGGCGCGTTGCACAGTCCAGTTCGGTCTGCCATGGGGTCGGTCTGCCATGAGGTCCGTCTGTCGCGAGGTCGGTCCGCGTGACGGTCGGCCCGTCGTGACGGTCGGTCTCTCCTGAGGCCGGTCCGTCATGAGGTCGGCTTGTCATTGGGGGTCAGCACATGTCCGAGTGGTCCGTCACCGAGCCACGGAAGCTCACATTCGACGAACCGGTGACGGCGCTCCAGGTGCGCGTCGTCAACGGAACGGTGAACGTCGTGGGCACCGACGAGAGTTCCGCCCGTCTGGAGGTGTCGGACCTGGAGGGCCCACCCCTGACGGTGACACAGAAGGACGGCACACTGACCGTGGCGTACGAGGACCTGCCGTGGAAGGGCTTCCTGAAATGGCTCGACCGCAAGGGCTGGCGCCGCACCGCGCTGGTCTCCCTCGCCGTCCCGGCGGGCACCCGCGTCGAGGTGGGCGCGGTCGGCGCCACGGCCGTCATCTCGGGGATGGACGGGCGGACGGAGGTGAAGGGCATCTCCGGCGACACCACCCTGGTCGGCCTGTCGGGACCGGTCCGGGCGACGACGGTCTCCGGGAACGTGGAGGCGCAGGCCCTCACCGGGGATCTCCGCCTGAGCTCCGTCTCCGGTGACCTCACCGTCATCGAGGGGTCCTGCCCGACCCTCAAGGCCGACTCGGTGAGCGGCTCGATCATCCTCGACCTCGACCCGGTGGGCGGCCCGACCGAGGTCGGCCTCACCAGCGTCTCCGGTGAGATCGCCATCCGCCTCCCCCACCCCGCAGACGCCGAGATCGAGGCCAACACCGCCAGCGGCACCATCTCCAACGCCTTCGAGGACCTCCGCGTCAGCGGCCCCTGGGGTGCCCACAAGATCACCGGCCGCCTCGGCCGGGGCAACGGCCGCCTGAAGGCCACGACCATCTCCGGCTCCATCGCGCTGCTGCGCCGGCCCCCGGCGGAGGACGACCCCTGGGACGAGGGCGAGAGCACCGGCAAGGGGGGCGGCGCCTTCGGGACGGCCGGAGCCGGGGGCGACGGGACGGTGGGCGACGGTGCCCGAGCCGAGGGACCGGTGGACGTCGGTGCCGAAGGGCCGGCAGGAGACGGTACCGACATCCCGGTGGACGGTGGCGCGACCGCCGACAGGTCCGTGCCGGACACCCCGCCGACCGAGCCGTCCGACGCCGTGACCGACAATGCGACTGCCGATGCCGCCGCCGAGCCGTCCGACCCCCTCACGGGCCACCCGGTCCCCGACGGCACCACCGGCTCCTCGTCCGACGGCCCCGCCGACGGCACGAGCCCCAGCACGACCGACAAGAAGGTGCTCTGACATGCCTCCCGTCTTCGCCCACGGACGCCTGCGGTTGTATCTGCTGAAGCTGCTGGACGAGGCGCCGCGCCACGGCTACGAGGTCATCCGACTGCTGGAGGAACGCTTCCAGGGCCTGTACGCGCCCTCCGCCGGCACCGTCTACCCCCGCCTCGCCAAGCTGGAGGCGGAAGGCCTGGTCACCCACACCACCGAGGGCGGCCGGAAGGTGTACGCGATCACCGACGCGGGCCGTGCCGAACTGGCCGACCGCAGCGGAGAACTGGCCGACCTGGAGCTGGAGATCCGCGAGTCGGTGGCGGAGCTGGCCGCCGAGATCCGGGCCGATGTACGGGGCGCGGCGGGCGACCTGCGCCGCGAGATGCGGGCGGCGGCCTCCGCGGCACGCCGGGCACCGGGGGCCGGCAGCGGGGAGCAGGGGCCGCTCGGGGAGTTCGGGGAGCAGGCCGACAAGGAGGCATGGCGCGCGGCGAAGGAGGAGATGCGCCGCGTCAAGCAGGAGTGGAAGGAGCAGGCCCGGCGCGCCAAGGACGAGAGCCGCCGCGCCCGCGAGGAGGCCCAGCGGGCCCGCCGCCAGGCCAAGGAGGCGCAGGAGCGGGCACGCACCCAGGCCCAGGAGGAGCTCCAGCGCATCGCCAAGCGGGTCCAGGACCATGTCCAGGACCACTTCTCCCGCGGCGACTGGCCGACCGGGGTCCGCGAGGGGCTGACGGAACTGGCCAAGGAGTTCGGCGAGTTCGGGAAGGACTTCGGAAAGGAGTTCGGCAAGGACCTCGGCTTCGGACGCCCGGGCGCGGGGTCCGGCCCGGACTCGGCGGGGGCGACCGGCTCGGGCCCGGGCACCGGCGCGGCCACGGGGCCCGGTACGGCGCCCGGCGGGCCCGGCAGGACGACGGAGGCGGAGGCCGGCACGGGCACGTGGGCCGGCGTGGGCGAGGACGTGGGCGAGGACGTGGGCGGGGCGAAGGGCGGCTCCGGCGCCTGGGAGCCGGACTACTCGACCACACCGGAGGACTTCCCGGGCGCCTATGAACCCTCCTGGGTGCATGAGGCTCCCACGGGCGACCCGGCCCGCGATCTCGACCGGCTCCTGGACCGTTTCCGCGACGACATCCGCGACGCGGCCCGCGACCACGGGGTGACGGAGGACCAGCTCCGCGACGCCCGCCGTCACCTGTCGACGGCGGCGGCCCGCATCGGAGCGGCACTGCGGGCCGCCAAGGGGTAACGGCGGTACGAGGGGCCCACACCGCACGGTGGGGCCTCTCCCCGCGGTCAGCTCGCCCTGGCCTCCCCCGCCCCGTACAGCACGCGCTCCAAGGACTCGTAGGTCACTCCGTGGTCGGCGAGGACCTCGGCGGGGACTCCGGGGCGGGTGGTGAGGGCGAGCAGCAGGTGCTCGTCGCCGATGTGACGGTCGCTGTGGGACTGGGCGACACGGAGGGAGCGGGTGAGGACGTCCTTGGCGTCGCGGGTGAAGGGCCGGTGACGCGCGCGACGAGCGCGCCCGCTCCAGCCGCCGCGCCCACCACCCTTGCGGCCCAACCCTTCGCCTCCGCTGCCGTCGCCGTCACCGACGCAGCCGCCCTCGCCGTGATCGCCGCCCCTCCCCTGCCGGCGCCGCCCCGGCTCCAACGCCCCCGTGCCATGCGCTTCCTCGACGCGGGAGACGATCCGTGCGAGGTCGATACCGAGGTCGGACAGGGCGTCCGCGTCGGCGCGGGTGAGGCCGCCCCGCCGACGGGCGTCAGCAAACCCCTGTTCGACGGAGCCCTTGTGGTCGGCCAGACCCAGCGAGGCGAGCGCGAACGAGGCACGGCTGGCGCGACGGTCCAGCAGGGCGAGCAGCAGGTGCTCCTCGGTCACCTTGTCGGCGCTGGAGCGTTCCGCGTGGTCGACCGCGGCGAGGACCACGGCACGGGCGTCCTTCGTGAACCGTTCGAACATCAATGCCTCCCGTACTTCTTGTGCACGGCCTGCCTGCTCACACCGAGTTCCGTGGCGATCTCCTGCCACGACCAGCCCTGATTGCGCGCACTGCGCACCTGCACCGACTCCAGTTGCTCCAGCAGCCGACGCAGCGCGGCGACGGCCCGCAACCCGATCCGGGGGTCGCGGTCACCGGCCCGCTCGGCAAGATCCGTTGCTTCGGTCATGTCGTCAACTTACGTTGACACGGACCCATTGTCAACGTTGGTTGACATGACGAAGGCCGGCCCGAGGAGCCGGGCCGGCCGTGGTGTCGCTCGCTCAGCAGGGGCGAGCCGTCAGGGGGTGGTGAGCACGATCTTGCCGAAGAGGTCGCCGGACTCCAGGCGTTCGAAGCCCTCGCGGGCACGGTCGAGGGGAAGCACCTCGTCGATGACGGGGCGGACGCCCGTCGCGGCGCAGAACGACAGGAGGTCCTCCAGCTCGTCCTTGGTGCCCATGGTGGAGCCGACGACCTTCAGTTCGAGGAAGAAGATGCGGGTGAGTTCGGCGTGGGAGGGGCGGTCGCCGCTGGTGGCACCGGAGATGACGAGCGTGCCGCCGGGGCGGAGCGACTTGACGGAGTGGGACCAGGTGGCGGCGCCGACGGTCTCGATGACCGCGTCGACGCGCTGCGGCAGCCGGGCGCCCGACTCCAGCGCCTCGACCGCGCCGAGTTCCAGGGCCCGCTTGCGCTTCGCCTCGTCCCGGCTGGTGGCGAAGACCCGCAGGCCGGCCGCCTTGCCGAGCACGATCGCGGCGGTGGCGACACCACCGCCCGCACCCTGGACGAGCACGGAGTCACCCGGACGGACGCCGGCGTTGGTGAACAGCATCCGGTAGGCCGTCAGCCAGGCGGTGGGCAGGCAGGCGGCCTCCGCGAAGGAGAGCTCCGCGGGCTTGGGGAGGACGTTCCAGGTGGGGACGGTGACCAGTTCGGCGAAGGTGCCCTGGTAGCGCTCGGTGAGGATCGAGCGGGGCTCCTTGGGGCCGACGCCGTGGCCGCTCTGGCCGATCACCGAGTGCAGGACGACCTCGTTGCCGTCCTCGTCGACACCGACGGCGTCACAGCCGAGGATCATGGGCAGCTTGTCCTCGGCGAGGCCGACACCGCGCAGGGACCACAGGTCGTGGTGGTTCAGCGAGGCGGCCTTCACCTTGACGGTGGTCCAGCCGGGCCTGGACTCCGGGGCCGGGCGGTCGCCCAACTCCAGTCCGTTGAGCGGGTTGTCACGGTCGATACGGGCGGCGTAGGCAGCGAACATGGGCCTGACCATAGGTGTACGCCGCACCCGATGGAACCGGACAACGCTGTGACACGCGTCCCGCGCAGGGCTGCGAGGGCTGCGCCCGGCGAAGCCCCCGGGTATCCGTGGGTGGGTGGGGGCTGGTCGCGCCCACGCGGCGCAGCCGCAGATGTCACGGCCCCACGCTCCTGGAGGGGACGGGCCTGCGGCCCGGCCTCCCGCTGAAGGCGCGGGTCTGACGGCCCGGCCTTTCAGCGGGCTGCCGCCGTCGAAAAGCACGGGACGCAGCCCCGGCAGCTTTTCAGGGGCGCGGGGAACGGCGCGAGAAACCACGAATCACCCGCACCCGCCGAAGAACCCGCACCCCCCGAGCCACTAGGCACCTAAATCCGCCCCCCAGCAGAAAGGCGGCCCCGCCCCCACACACACAGGGACAGGGCCGCCAAACGAACTCGCACTCGCCTCAGCGGCGAGCGACGCCTTCCGCCCGCGCGGCCGCGGCCACCGCCGCCGTCACCGCGGGAGCGACCCGCTCGTCGAACGGGGACGGGATGACATAGTCCGCGGCGAGGTCGTCACCCACGACCGACGCCAGCGCCTCCGCCGCCGCGATCTTCATCCCCTCGGTGATCCGCGACGCCCGCACCTGGAGCGCCCCGGCGAAGATGCCGGGGAAGGCGAGGACGTTGTTGATCTGGTTGGGGTAGTCGGAGCGCCCGGTCGCGACGACCGCCGCGTACTTGTGGGCGACATCCGGGTGCACCTCGGGGTTGGGGTTGGCCATGGCGAAGACGAACGCGCCCTCCGCCATCGAGGCCACCGCCTCCTCCGCGACCGTGCCGCCGGAGACGCCGATGAAGACGTCGGCGCCGGCGAGGGCGTCCTCCAGGGAGCCCGCGATCCCGGCCTTGTTGGTGAACCCGGCCACCTCGCGCTTGACGTCGGTGAGGTCCTCGCGGCCCGCGGAGATGATGCCCTTGCGGTCGGCCAGGGCGACGTCACCGATGCCCGCCTCGACCAGCATCTTCGCGATGGCCACACCGGCCGCGCCGGCACCCGAGATGACCGCCCGGAGCTGACCGATCTCCCGCCCGCTGAGCCGCGCGGCGTTCCGCAGGGCCGCCAGCGTCACGACCGCCGTACCGTGCTGGTCGTCGTGGAAGACCGGGATGTCCAGGCGCTCCTGGAGCCGCTTCTCGATCTCGAAGCAGCGGGGCGCCGAGATGTCCTCCAGGTTCACGCCGCCGAAGGACGGGGCGAGCCGGACGACGGTCTCGACGATCTCGTCGACGCCCGTGCAGGCGAGCGCGATCGGCACCGCGTCGACACCGCCGAACTGCTTGAACAGGATCGCCTTGCCCTCCATCACGGGGAGGGAGGCCTCGGGGCCGATGTCGCCGAGGCCGAGGACGGCCGTACCGTCCGTCACGACGGCGACGACGGAGGACTTCCAGGTGTAGTCGTCGACCAGCTCGGGACGCTCGGCGATGGCGGTGCACACCCGCGCGACGCCCGGCGTGTAAGCGAGGGACAGGTCGTCCTTGTCACGGATCGGCACCGTGCTCTGCACGGCCATCTTGCCGCCGCGGTGCAGCGCGAAAGCGGGGTCGAAGGAGTCGGGGGCGCCCAGGGAATTGAGGGGCTCCCCGTTGCCTTCCTGGCCCGTACTGCCGTCGCTGCTCTCGGTGCGAGGATTGACAATCTCCGCTGCCACTTTTGTTTACCCCTTAAGTCTTCAAGGTTTGAGGGTGACCGCTCCCGGTTCGGGAGCGGGCGGGCACCGCGTAAGGCCCAGGTCAACCGGTACGTACGGC
Source organism: Streptomyces ossamyceticus (assembly GCF_001418475.1). Lineage (GTDB taxonomy): Bacteria > Actinomycetota > Actinomycetes > Streptomycetales > Streptomycetaceae > Streptomyces > Streptomyces ossamyceticus. The sequence goes on from NZ_LIQX01000066.1 coordinate 17,357, forward strand.
GACGCGTGTGGACTCAGACGCGACGGGCGCGCCGCACACGCGCCCTGGGCCCCGGATGAGGGGTGTAAGGAACCTTCTTACCGGACGGACGGTGTCGACGACGAGTCCAGACCCGTTCATACCTTGAAGGTCACAACTCGAAGGTCATTTGCGGCCCAATCGGGGCGCCGCGACTCGTCGACGAATGGCGGGACAAGTCGGATAATCCATGACAGGTCCCGGACCGCCGCGCATGCGGGGTTCGCGGCCGACCGCATCCTGAGATGCACCGAAGATCTTCCGGCCGGAAGAGAAAAATTCCGCACAAGATCCGGCCTGATCGCACGGTCCACAGCGGTTCGTAGGTCATTCGGGGGTCACCCGTTATCCGATTTTGACATAGCGGGTCATCTGAATGCACATGCCCGAATGGCAAGATGCCGTAATCACACGAGGTCGCGACACTCGAAGAAGCGTGTCACCCATCGACCCATCGGCAACTCCACCCATCCCGCCGGAGGAACCCACCATGACCGCAAGCACCACCAGTCGTACGACCGGCCTGCGCTCCCGGACAGCCGCGGTCGGAGCGATCGCGGTCGCGGGCGCCCTGCTGCTCACCGGCTGCGGTGACCAGACCAAGGACGGCAACGGCAACGACTCGGGCAGCACCAAGGCAGGTTCGGCCCCGCTGGCCGACAAGCTTCCCTCGGAGATCCGCAGCAAGGGTGTCATTCGCGTCGGCTCGGACATCGCGTACGCGCCGGTGGAGTACAAGGACGACGCGGGCAAGGTCGTCGGCATCGACCCCGACATCGCCGCCGCGATGGGCAAGCAGCTCGGCGTCGAGTTCAAGTTCGAGAACGGCACCTTCGACACCCTCATCGGCGGCCTGGCGGCCAAGCGGTACGACGTGGCCATGTCGGCCATGACCGACACCAAGGACCGTCAGGAAGGCATCGACTCCGAGACCGGCAAGAAGGTCGGCGCCGGCGTGGACTTCGTCGACTACTTCACCGCGGGTGTCTCCCTCTACACCAACAAGGGCGATGACCAGGGCATCAAGACCTGGGACGACCTCTGCGGCAAGACGATCGCCGTACAGCGCAACACGTTCTCGCACGACCTCGCCAAGGACCAGGCGAAGAAGTGCAAGGACGACGGCAAGGGCACCCTCAAGATCCAGGACTTCGCCACCAACCCGGAGGCCGAGACCCGGATGCGCGCCAAGGGCGCGGACGTCGTCTCCGCCGACTACCCGGTCGCCGCCTACTCGGTGAAGACCTCCGGCGGCGGCAAGTACTTCGAGATCGTCGGCGACCAGGTCGAGGCCGGCCCGTACGGCATCGCGGTCGCCAAGGACAACACCAAGCTGCGGGACGCCCTGCAGGCCGCCATCCAGGCGATCATCGCCAACGGCGAGTACGAGAAGATCATCAAGAAGTGGGGCGTCGAGGACGGCGCCATCACCGAGGCCAAGGTCAACGGCGGCTCCTGATCCTCCGTCTCGGTACTGAAAGGCTCCACCCGTGACTGTTGACGTCAACAAGACGGACGGTCCTGCCGACACGCCCCCCGCCGGTCCGGAGGCCATCAAGGCCATCCCGGTCCGGCACCCGGGGCGCTATGTGTCCGCGGCCATCGCGCTCGGCCTCCTCGGCTCGATCATCTACGCCTTCGCACAGGGCAACATCAACTGGGGCGCGGTCCCCGAGTACTTCTTCAACGGCCGCGTCATCGAAGGTCTGCTGAACACGCTCCTGCTCACCATCGTGTCCATGCTGATCGGCATCGTGGGCGGCATCCTGCTCGCCGTGATGCGCCTGTCGAAGAACCCGGTGACATCGTCGATCGCCTGGTTCTACATCTGGTTCTTCCGCGGCACGCCGGTCCTGGTCCAGCTCTTCGTCTGGTTCAACCTGGGCATCGTCTTCACGTACATCAACCTCGGACCGATCTACAAGGACTACTGGTCGGTCTTCATGACGCCGCTCCTGACGGCGCTGCTCGGCCTTGGCCTCAACGAAGCCGCGTACATGGCGGAGATCTGCCGCGCCGGTCTGCTGTCGGTCGACGAAGGTCAGACCGAGGCGTCGCACGCCCTCGGCATGAGCCACGCGAAGACGCTGCGCCGGATCGTCATCCCGCAGGCGATGCGCGTGATCGTGCCGCCCACGGGCAACGAGGTCATCAACATGCTCAAGACGACCTCGCTGGTCTCGGCGGTGGGGTACATGGATCTGTTCAAGGTGGCCCAAGACATCGGGCAGCGAGCGGGTTCCGTCGTGGAGATGTTCTTCCTCGCCTCCGCCTGGTACCTGATCCTGACCAGCATCTTCAGCGTCGGCCAGTACTACCTGGAGCGGTACTACGCGAAGGGCTCGACCCGGTCCCTCCCGCCGACCCCGATCCAGCGCTTCAAGGGCATGCTGCCCGCGCGCCGCCCGAAGGGAGTCTCGGCATGACCGCCATGGTGAAGGCCGAGGGCATCCACAAGTCCTTCGGCCCCGTGCAGGTCCTCAAGGGCATCGACCTGGAGGTGCAGACGGGTGAGGTGTTCTGTCTCATCGGCCCGTCCGGCTCCGGCAAGTCGACGTTCCTGAGGTGTATCAACCACCTCGAGAAGATCAACGGCGGCCGTCTGTACGTCGACGGCGAGCTGGTCGGCTACCGCCAGAAGGGCGACAAGCTGTACGAGCTCAAGGACAGCGAGGTCGCGCTGAAGCGCCGGGACATCGGCATGGTGTTCCAGCGGTTCAACCTGTTCCCGCACATGACCGCCGCCGAGAACGTCATGGAGGCGCCGGTCCAGGTCAAGGGCGTCAGCAAGGCGCAGGCCCGCGAGCGCGCCCGGGAGCTGCTGGAGAAGGTCGGCCTCGGCGACAAGGCGGGCAACTACCCCTCGCAGCTCTCCGGCGGACAGCAGCAGCGCGTGGCGATCGCCCGGGCGCTGGCGATGGAGCCGAAGCTGATGCTGTTCGACGAGCCGACCTCGGCGCTCGACCCGGAGCTGGTCGGTGACGTCCTCGACGTCATGCGCGACCTCGCCGAGTCCGGCATGACCATGGTCGTCGTCACCCACGAGATGGGCTTCGCCCGCGAGGTCGGCGACAGCCTGGTCTTCATGGACGGCGGCGTGGTGGTCGAGTCCGGCAACCCGCGTGACGTGCTCACGAACCCGCAGGAGGAGCGCACCCAGTCGTTCCTGTCCAAGGTGCTGTAGCCGGCAGGCACCGAGCCGGACACGGTTGCGTGCGAAGGGGCGGTACGGATTTCCCGTACCGCCCCTTCCCGTGCGGAAACCGCTCCGGGGGCCTTCCGGTGCGCAAGCCGCCTCAGCGGGCCTACTTCACGGCGAGCAGCAAGGTGTCGGAGGGCGAGCACCAGACGGGGCGGGCCTCCGCGAAGCCCTTCTCGCGCAGGACGCGGGCGTGCCACGCCGGGGAGGGCATGTCACCGTCGGCGTGCTCGCCGTAGATCTCGAAGCGGCGTGCCGTCGGCGCGGCGAGGACCGGGTCCTGGGCGGCGAGCTGCCACCATTCGGCCCAGTCGACGACACCGTTCGCCTTGGCTTGATCCATACCGGCGTGGCGGTGGGCGCGCTCCGCCGCGTTGATCCGGGGCGTGGTCTCGTCGATCATGTGGTCCGCGTTCATGAAGACACCGCCGTCGCGGACGAGCTCCGCGACCTGACCGTAGAGGGCGGCGAGGGGTTCGCTGTGCAGCCAGTGCAGGGCTGTGGCCGTCAGCACGGCGTCGTACGCGTCGTACGGCAGCTGGGTGGGCCACTCGGGGTCGGTGAGGTCGGCGGTGACGAAGGTGACGCGGCGGTCGCCCTCGAAGGTGCCCTCGGCGATGGTGAGCAGCGCGGGGTCGAGGTCGACGCCGGTGCTGACGGCCTGGGGGAACCGCGCGAACAGCCGGGACGTGATGGATCCCGTACCGCAGGCGAGGTCGAGGACGCGGGGCTCGGGGCCGACGAGGGCCCCGACCATGTCGAGCATGACCCGGAACCGCTCCTCGCGGTCCGGCATGTACCACTCCTGCTGCCGGTCCCAGCTGCGCTGCCAGGCCCCCCAGTCGGTGCCGTACGAGGTTCCGCTGCCGGTGCCGGCGGTCGTCGTCATGGGAGCCCCTTCTCGCGGTACGCCGTGATGCCCGTCGTAATACCCTGAAAGCACGATCAGCTGTTACCTGACCCGCACCACGACGATAGAGTGCCCCCGTAAGGACTACAAGTGGAACTGGCCTATTACTCGGATTACGCCGTACGCCTCGTGAACAGCGAGGAACCGCTCCGGGGCAAGGACACGCTCACCTCGGTGGAGGCCGTCCGCGACCTCTTCGGGGTCAACCGGTCGGCGGCCCGGCGGGCGACGGACGCCGACGTCACCCGGTTCCGGTCGGTGCGGGCGCGGCTGCGCTCGGTCTTCGAGGCGGCGGACGGCGGCGACGAGACGCTCGCCGTGGACCTGTTGAACTCGCTGCTGCTGGAGTTCCCGGTGAGCCCGCAGATTTCCGGCCATGACTTCCGGGACGACGACGGCCGCCCGCTGTGGCACATGCACCTGGCGGACCACCCCTCGAACGCCACGGCCGGCTATGCCGCGATCGCCGCGATGGGGCTCGCCTTCCACCTCACCGAGTACGGCGTGGACCGGCTCGGCCTGTGCGAGGCGGCGCCGTGCCGCAACGCCTACCTCGACACCTCCACCAACCGTTCCCGGCGCTACTGCTCGGACCGCTGCGCGACCCGCGCCAACGTGGCGGCCTACCGTGCCCGCAAGCGCCTGGAGGCGGACCGGTCGCAGAACACCGGCCGGGCCGCCGAGAACGCCCAGCGGGCCACCGCGAACGGCGAACGCTGACCGCCCGGCCGGGGCCGGTAGCGGAACCGGACCTTGCCGAGCACGAGTTCGTCGGGGACGGTCCCGTAGTCCGTGCTGTCCCCGCCCGCGTACGCGTTGTCCGCGAGGACCCACCAGCCGCCGTCCCGCCGCTCGGCGACGCGCTTGACGACGAGGAGGTCCTGCTGGAAGGGATGGCGCAGCACGACCACGTCACCGATCCTCAGCCGCGCCCCGTAGTGGACGAGCAGCCGGTCACCGTGGCGCAGCGTCGGCACCATCGACGGTCCCGTCACCTCGGCCACCCCCAAGGGCAGAACGGCCCCCGCCCGCTCGCTCTCCTGCGTCGGCTCCGGCATCCCTCGGCACCTCCCCGGTTCGATCGTCCACCAGTCCCAGTCTGACCCCGGACTTTTGTCCTAAGCCCATGGGGGCACTCGCGAAAACCACTCTGGCAGGGAGTAATGTCCCACCTGAGAAGACGATCACGAGGAAGGAATGCTCCATGCTTTCCCGCCTGTTTGCCCCCAAGGTCAAGGTCAGCGCGCACTGCGACCTGCCCTGCGGCGTGTACGACCCGGCCCAGGCCCGCATCGAGGCGGAGTCGGTGAAGGCCGTGCAGGAGAAGATGGCCGCCAACGACGACCCGCACTTCCAGGCTCGCGCGACCGTCATCAAGGAGCAGCGCGCCGAGCTCGCGAAGCACCACGTGTCGGTCCTGTGGAGCGACTACTTCAAGCCCCCGCACTTCGAGAAGTACCCGGAGCTGCACCAGCTGGTCAACGACGCCCTGAAGGCCCTCTCGGCCGCCAAGGGCTCGACCGACCCGGCGACGGGCCAGAAGGCGCTCGACTACATCGCCCAGATCGACAAGATCTTCTGGGAGACCAAGAAGGCCTGATCCCGGGCCCGCTGTCAGGCTGCCCGACCCGCGGTTTCGCGGGTCCCGTCGCCTACCCGTCCGCACCCGGTCCGCAGGACGCCGAACACGGCGTCCATGGCGGTCCGGGTGCGGTCGTGTTCGGGGGCCGCGGGCCGACTGCTGTCGGGTGCGGCGCCGTTCAGACCGTGCTCCGGGTGTTCGTCACCGTTCCCCGCGCCAGGGTCTCGCTCACCGTGACCGTGCCGGGCACGGCGATCCCCAGGCTCAACGGGTCGCCCAGCAGCGCCTCCTCGCCGCCGACGGGGTAGCCGGTCGCCGGGTCGACGAGCAGCGAGTCCCGGAAGACGGCCTGCCGGTGCCTGCTCTCCTGTGTGATCGCGAGGGCCCGCCGTCCGTGCCAGGTGGTGGTCCTCGACACCTGCACATCGGACCGCCTCGCGAGGACCTGGAGCGCGGCGGCGCGCAACGCGGGCTCGACCGTGCCGCCCGAGGCCCGCCCTGCCGCGTCCAGCATGGCCGAGACGCCCCAGATCAGCCTCCCTCCCTCCCAGTTGACCTTCCTCAGCTGGGCGAGCAGCCGATCGGGGTCGGTCGAGAAGGGAAGCAGCGCCTGCCAGTCGGAGTCCGGCGCGAAGTAGCCGGGACCGTGCCGCTCGTCCCGGACGCCCTCGCCCTCGACCAGCCCCGCCGCGCGGGCGTCCCGTTCCTGGTCCGGATTCGGGAAGTACGGTTCGCCGTACGCCTGACGCTCCCGGCCCGCCCCGTCGGACGTCCTGATCCACTGCTCGGTCACCGTCGGCACCGCGGCGTTGGCGACACCGCCGGGCACGTCACCGGCGGAGTTCAGCCACCAGCCCCAGCTCTTGAGGTACAGGTACGGGCCGCGCACGGCGTCGGGAGCGAGCCCGCGCACCCTCTCCGCCAGTTCGGCCAGCACGTCGTGCGGCGACGTCCCCGCGATCGTCCGCAGCTTCAGTACCGGCGGCGTCACCAGGGCCTGCGCCTCCCCGCCCGCCCCGAGCCATCGGCCCAGCTCACCGGAGGCCGCGACCGCGGTGGCCGTGGCCACGACACCGCCGGCCAGCAGAACCCGCCTGCGGGACGGACCCGTTCGTGCCCGGTGTGCAGTCGGGGCGTCGGTGGCCAGGAGCGCCGCCAGTTCCCGCTCGGCACGGGCCGGGAGAGCGCCGTCCTTCCCGAAGTCGGCCTGCGGATCGGGAGGCATCAGCTCCCGCACCCTCCTGAGATCCCCTGTCACCGCGTCCTCCCCTCCACTGGCAGTCTGTCGTCCGGAAGCCGGGCCTCGTCCGCGGCCACCGCCGCCTCCAGCAGCCGACGGGCACGGTGCAGACGGACCTTGAAGGCCCCGACGCCGCACCCCATGACCCTGGCGGCGTCGCGCACGCCGAGTCCGTCCCAGGCCACGAGGAGCAGCACTTCCTGCTCCCGCTCCGGAAGCCGGTCCAGCACGCCCCACGCGCCGAGTCGCCGCAGGACCTCCTCCTCGGCCGCCGGTTCGGCCCCGGCCTCGTGGTCGGCGCGGATGCGGTCGTCGAGCCGGTCGGCCCGGTCCCGAGCGCGTACGGCGTTGGCGGCGACGCGGCGGGCGATGCCGTACAGCCAGGGCAGTTCCCCTCCGCGCAGTTCGTGCCGGTTCCGCCATGCCGCGAGGAACACCTCGGCCGCCGCGTCCTCGGCGGCGGCCGGGGGCAGGCGCCTGCGCAGGAACCTGAGCACGGGCACGTACGTCCGCCGGTAGACCTCCTCGAACCGTCCGGGATCGTCCATCGGTCCGCTCACACCCGCCCCTCCCCCTGCGCGATGGCTCCACCTTGTTTGTGTCCGGCACGGCGCGAGAGTTACAGGAGAGGGGACCGGGCAGGGGGATCGGTGGGCGTCAGAGGATGTCCGTGGCTGTGAAATGTCGCTGGTAGGTCATTCCCCGGTCGGTGCCGCGCAGTACCCAGAACGCGTCCAGGTCGCGCTTCTTGGCGTCCAGGAAGCCGGGGGCGCCGACCACCACGTCCAGGTGGCGGTCGCCGTCGGTGTCGAGGAGCGGGCCGACGACGGTGATGCGGTTACGGGTCGGGCCCCGGCCCTCGACGGGGGTGTCGCTGCCGGGGACACCGGGGGTGTCCAGGGTCACCGCCCGGACCGCGTCCGCCGTGGCCGCCCGGAGGTCGGGGACCAGCCACACGACGCCGTTGCTGTCGTTGACTCCGGTCGCGGAGGTGACGAGGTCGGCCCGACCGTCACCGGTGACGTCACCGAGGGCGGTGCCGCCCATGCCGCCGTACTGCGGGGCGTCCCTCAGACCCGGCGGGGAGACCATGGTCATGCCGCCCCGTTTCCCGGTCTCGGGGCCGGAGCGGGTGCTCAGCGTGTATCCGGCGCTCAGTTGCTTCCGATACGCGAAGAAGCCCGCCGAGTACAGGTCGTCGATGCCGTCCCCGTCCACGTCCCCCGCCTGCCCCTCCAGGCCGAGGTCGGGTGGCTCGCGGCGCTCGGCGAGCCTCAGCCCTCCCGGGCCGCCCCGCAGATACTGAAGGCCGTTGACGCCCGCCTCACCGTCGCCTTCGTTCTCAGGATCGGTCCAGTGGAACCAGAGCACGAGGTCGGTGGCCCGGTCGCCGTCGAAGTCGCCGGCCAGGGAGCGCGCCGGAATCGAGTCGGGCGGGCGGCCGTTGCGGAACTTCTGGACGCGGGCGGGTGCGCCTGTGCGCCGGACGGGGCCGAACCAGACGGTGCCCTCGGGACCGTCGGCGCCGCCGGGGAGGAACAGGTCGGCGTTGCCGTCCCCGTCGAAGTCGCCGGTGGCCGTGGGGCCCGTCGGCGCCCCGGTGAGCGGCCGCGGATCGGTCACACCGCGCGGACCGCCCCACAGCACGGTGGTTTCGCCGGTCCGCGGGGCACGCACGAGATCGGTGTAGCCGTCGTGGTCCAGGTCGGTGCGCAGCAGCCGCGTCTCATCGGACGCGGTCCCCGAGGGCGGCCCCGGGACCACGGTGCGCCGGCGCGGATCAAGTCCCTTCGCCGAGCCGTAGACCACGACCAGGCTGCCGCCGGTGATCACCGCGGCGAAGTCGTCGTAGCCGTCGCCGTTGAGGTCCTCCGGCCTGGGGTGCCGTGAGGGCTTCCCGGCGGGCGGTCGTTCGGCCCTGACACCGGACGAGGACCGCCCGTCCGTACGGCTCGCGTCGGCCTCCGGGCTCTGGGCGGAGTCGCAGCCGGTCGCCAGCAGCGCGGCGGCCAGTGCGGCAGCGGCCAGTACCCGGATGCGCCGGGTCGACCGGGCGGA
>NZ_LIQX01000660.1 GCF_001418475.1 Streptomyces ossamyceticus
CGCCCCGGCCGGCCGGGGCGGAGCCGGCTGAAGCCAGAGTCCGTGCTGGTGCTGGTGTGGCGCTGATGTGGGCGCTGATGTGCGGGGACTGATGTCGGTGAGGGGACTGGTGTCGGTGCGGGGACGGGGGCCGGGCCTCCCCAGAGCCGGGATCTCCCTCCGAGCGACCGCCGGGTGGTGGAGCGGTCGTACGCGCTGTCGTGGCGTCCGCGCGGGGCGCGGCGCCCGATGAAACGTTCCTTCAGTTGTTCGAACCGGCGTCGCCGACGGGTGCGGACGCCGACACCAGGCGGTGCCGGGCGCGCCCCATGAGCTCCTCGCGCTCGTCCTCGGTCAGCCCGCCCCACACGCCGTACGGCTCACGGACCGCGAGGGCGTGGGCCGCGCACTGGGCGCGTACCGGGCAGCGCATGCAGACCTCCTTGGCCGAGTTCTCACGAGCGCTCCGCGCCGCGCCGCGTTCTCCCTCGGGGTGGAAGAACAGAGAGCTGTCCACCCCTCGGCAGGCCGCGAGGAGCTGCCAGTCCCACAGATCAGCGTTCGGTCCGGGAAGGCGGGAGAAATCTGCCATTACGTGTCCCCTTGTTGCCGTTCTGAGAGGAGATGGTGCCCATGACCGTACATGGACTATCTAAGGAGATGAAAATATGACTCATTGCGAATCTAGCTCCAGACGCCAGCAAATAGGAACAAAAACGGCTGAATGGGGCATAGGTTGTGATGAAACGTTGAGGGTCTGACGTGCATGTCTGCACCGTGTCCGTGCCCTCACGTAGAGTGCCGAAGGTGGCCAGCCATCCCGTAACTCTTTCGAGTGACCGTCGTTGAGAGGGCGGAGGCGGTTGAAGGAACAAGCGCTCGGGCAGGCGTTCGTGTCCGCTCGTGAGTGTCGACCGCACAGGTGACGATTTCGTACCAGCCTGGAGGCTCAAGGTGACGCGCATCAGCTGCGGAGGACGGCCATGACATCCGTCCTCGTCTGCGACGACTCCCCGCTTGCCCGAGAGGCGCTCCGCCGCGCGGTGGCGACCGTGCCCGGCGTCGAGCGCGTGACCACGGCGGCCAACGGCGAGGAAGTCCTCCGCCGCTGGGGGGCCGACCGCTCGGACCTGATTCTGATGGACGTACGCATGCCCGGTCTGGGCGGCGTCGAGACCGTTCGGCGGCTGCTGTCCGCCGACCCCGGTGCGCGCATCATCATGCTCACCGTCGCCGAGGACCTGGACGGTGTGGCGCTCGCCGTCGCCGCCGGCGCCCGCGGCTATCTGCACAAGGACGCCTCCCGCGCGGAGCTGCGCGCCACCGTGACGCAGGCGCTCGCCGACCCCACCTGGCGACTCGCCCCGCGCCGGCTGCGGTCCGCCGAGATGGGCGCCGCGCCGACGCTCACCGCGCGGGAGATCCAGGTGCTGGAGGGCATGAGCCACGGCCGTTCGAACGCGGAGATCGGACGCGAGCTGTTCCTCTCCGAGGACACCGTGAAGACCCACGCGCGGCGGCTGTTCAAGAAGCTCGGTGCCTCGGACCGCGCGCACGCCGTTGCGCTCGGCTTCCGCTGGGGTCTGGTCCGCTGAGTTGAGCCGTTACGGGGGTAGGAGAATCCCCGCTCACCACCAGGTGGGCGGGGGTGGCCGAACGGTCCACCGGATGCCTGCTGCTCGTTTCGCCGCGGATGCCGCATCCTTGAGGTGTGGAGTTCCTCGGGGAGCAGTCGAACGAGCGGGAGGGGAGGGCGCAGGAGATGAGTTCCGGCGCGCCTACTCATAACGCTTCGGTGCACAACCATGGACGTGGCGCCACGGACCGGACGGCCGCAAGGCACCATGGACCGATGCGCGACGACGAGACGACAGTGATCGGTGCGCTCGTGCATCGCGCCGTCGACGGGGACGAGCAGGCGACCCACGATCTGCTCGCCCATGTCCACCCTCTGGCCCTGCGCTATTGCCGCACCCGTCTGTCGCGGCTGCCCGGTGACGCGCGGCACTTCGTGGAGGACCTGGCGCAGGAGGTCTGCGTCGCCGTCCTCCTCGCGCTGCCGCGCTACAAGGACACCGGACGGCCGTTCGAAGCCTTTGTCTTCGCCATCGCCGGCCACAAGGTCGCCGACCTTCAGCGCGCCGCGATGCGCCACCCCGGCTCGACGGCCGTGCCCTCGGACGAGATGCCCGAGCGTCCCGACGACTCCCTCGGCCCCGAGGAGCGCGCCCTGCTCAGCAGCGACGCCGAGTGGGCCAAGAAACTCCTGGCCAACCTGCCCGAGAACCAGCGGGAGCTGCTACTGCTGCGGATCGCCGTCGGGCTCACGGCCGAGGAGACGGGACAGATGCTCGGCATGTCGCCCGGCGCGGTCCGGGTGGCGCAGCACCGGGCGCTGAGCAGGCTCAGGGCCCTCGCCGAACAGTAGGAACCGCGTCGGTCGAGCAACAGGACCGGCGTTCGTGCCGCAGCTCGGAAGGCACCCCGTATGAACAGGCGGGGTGCCTTTTCCGTATGAAGTCCGTACGAACATACGAAGCTCGGGATGACTTCGTACCGTGGAATGTGTGCTCCGCACTTCCCGTTAGCATGGACATCCGCACCGATCAAGGCCATTTGGGGAAGGTGTCATGACTGCCAACGTCGACGGAGTGCCCGGAAAATTCGCGACGCTCGGGCTGACCTACGACGACGTGCTGCTGCTGCCGGGCCCGTCGGACATGGCTCCCGACGAGATCGACACCGCCTCGTACGTCTCCAGGAACGTGCGGGTGAACATCCCGCTGCTCTCGGCCGCGATGGACAAGGTCACCGAGTCCCGCATGGCCATCGCCATGGCCCGCCAGGGCGGCGTGGGTGTCCTGCACCGCAACCTGTCCATCGAGGACCAGGCCAACCAGGTCGACCTGGTGAAGCGTTCCGAGTCCGGCATGGTGGCCGATCCGATCACCGTGCACCCGGACGCCACGCTCGCCGAGGCCGACGCGCTGTGCGCCAAGTTCCGCATCAGCGGTGTCCCGGTGACCGACGGCAACAAGAAGCTGCTGGGCATCGTCACCAACCGCGACATGGCCTTCGAGACGGACCGCTCGCGCCAGGTCCGCGAGGTCATGACACCGATGCCGCTGGTCACCGGCAAGGTCGGCATCTCCGGCGTCGAGGCCATGGAGCTGCTGCGCAAGCACAAGATCGAGAAGCTGCCGCTGGTCGACGACTCGGGCATCCTCAAGGGCCTCATCACGGTCAAGGACTTCGTGAAGGCCGAGAAGTACCCGAACGCCGCCAAGGACGGCGAGGGCCGTCTCCTCGTCGGCGCCGCCGTCGGTGTCGCCGGTGACGCCTTCGAACGCGCCCAGGCCCTCATCGAGGCAGGCGTCGACTTCATCGTCGTCGACACCGCGCACGGCCACTCCCGCCTGGTCGGCGACATGGTCGCCAAGATCAAGTCGAACTCGACCGGCGTCGACGTCATCGGCGGCAACATCGCCACCAGGGACGGCGCCCAGGCCCTCATCGACTCGGGCGTGGACGGCATCAAGGTCGGCGTCGGCCCCGGCTCCATCTGCACGACCCGCGTCGTCGCCGGCATCGGCGTCCCGCAGGTCACCGCGATCTACGAGGCGTCCCTCGCCGCCAAGGAGGCCGGCATCCCGGTCATCGGCGACGGCGGCCTGCAGTACTCCGGCGACATCGCCAAGGCCCTGGTCGCGGGCGCCGACACGGTGATGCTCGGCTCGCTGCTCGCGGGCTGCGAGGAGTCGCCGGGCGAGCTGATGTTCATCAACGGCAAGCAGTTCAAGTCGTATCGCGGCATGGGGTCGCTCGGCGCCATGCAGTCCCGCGGCGACCGCAAGTCGTTCTCCAAGGACCGCTACTTCCAGGAGGGTGTCGCCTCCGACGAGCAGCTCGTCCCCGAGGGCATCGAGGGCCAGGTGCCCTACCGCGGCCCGCTCTCCTCGGTCGTCCACCAGCTGGTCGGCGGCCTGCGCCAGTCGATGTTCTACGTCGGCGGCCGGACGGTCCCGGACCTCCAGGCCAACGGGCGCTTCGTACGGATCACCTCCGCGGGTCTGAAGGAGAGCCACCCGCACGACATCCAGATGACCGTCGAGGCGCCGAACTACAGCCGTAAGTAGACAGCCGTAGGTGGACAACGGACCTGGTGAGGGCGGTCCCGGTGTATCCGGGGCCGCCTTCGTCGTGCCCGTCGGCGATACTGGAAGACGCTGAACGCTTCAGGGAAAGGCCACACACGTGACTGAGATCGAGATCGGGCGCGGCAAGCGCGGCCGCCGGGCGTACGCCTTCGACGACATCGCCGTCGTCCCCAGCCGTCGCACGCGCGACCCGAAGGAGGTCTCGATCGCCTGGCAGATCGACGCCTACCGCTTCGAGCTGCCCTTCCTGGCCGCCCCCATGGACTCGGTCGTCTCCCCGGCCACCGCGATCCGCATCGGCGAGATGGGCGGCCTCGGCGTACTGAACCTCGAAGGTCTGTGGACGCGGTACGAGGACCCGCAGCCGCTGCTCGACGAGATCACCGGCATGCCCGACGAGGCCGCGACCCGCCGCCTCCAGGAGATCTACGCGGCTCCCATCAAGGAGGAGCTGATCGGGCAGCGCATCAAGGAGGTGCGCGACTCCGGAGTGGTCACCGCGGCGGCGCTCTCCCCGCAGCGCACGGCGCAGTTCTCCAAGGCCGTCGTGGACGCGGGCGTCGACATCTTCGTCATCCGCGGGACGACCGTGTCGGCGGAGCACGTCTCCGGCTCGCACGAGCCGCTGAACCTGAAGCAGTTCATCTACGAGCTGGACGTCCCGGTGATCGTCGGCGGCTGCGCCACGTACACGGCGGCGCTGCATCTGATGCGGACCGGCGCGGCCGGTGTCCTCGTGGGCTTCGGCGGCGGTGCCGCCCACACCACGCGGAACGTGCTGGGCATCCAGGTCCCGATGGCGACGGCGGTGGCCGACGTGGCCGCGGCCCGCCGTGACTACATGGACGAGTCCGGCGGCCGGTACGTGCACGTCATCGCCGACGGCGGTGTCGGCTGGTCCGGCGACCTCCCCAAGGCGATCGCCTGCGGCGCCGACGCGGTGATGATGGGCTCCCCGCTGGCCCGCGCCACGGACGCGCCCGGCAAGGGGCACCACTGGGGCATGGAGGCGGTGAACGAGGAACTGCCGCGCGGCAAGAAGGTCGACCTCGGCACCGTCGGCACGATCGAGGAGGTCCTGACCGGACCATCGCACACGCCCGACGGCTCGATGAACCTCTTCGGTGCGCTGCGCAGGGCCATGGCCACCACCGGGTACAGCGAGCTGAAGGAGTTCCAGCGCGTCGAGGTGACGATCGCGGACTCGCAGCACAAGCGGTGAACTGACACCGCGCTCGACTTGAGCGGAGAGAGGGGCCCGGTCACCCGCGGGGGTGGCCGGGCCCCTTTCGCGTGCCCGAGTGGGCTGGTGGGGGCGTGGGTTGCCGGTTGGGGGCGCGCGGTTGCATTCGGGGCGAATGTGGGCCGAACGGGCGAAGTCGGCCGATAGCTTTCGTGGCTGGCGCCCCAGTTCTTCTGGGGCCCCCTTCCAAGGACATGGTCCGGACCCCGCCCTCGGGGCCCGGCCCGATCTCCGACGGACCGTTCACCGGGCTACTGGGCGGTGTCGTGGAAGGGGGCGCCCATGGGACGTCACCGCAAGCCCACCCGCTGGGACCGACTCCGTCTTCGGATGGTGCAGTGCCGGAGGAGGTGGATCTTGCGGCTTTACGGATGGTGAGCGGCCGCCCCCAAAAGAACTAGGGGCGGACACTCCGTGAACCATCCAGGAGCCTGCCGCAGCAGCCACTGCGGTGGGCTCCAACTTCTTGTGAGACGGTGAGCGGCCGCCCCCACAAGAACTAGGGGCGGACACTCCGTGAACCATCCAGGAGCCTGCCGCAGTGCCCTCTGCGGTGGGGGCTCCATCTGTTTGTACGGTACCGGGCGCCGGGCTTCGGTTGCCACCAGTGCCGGAGTGTCGGGGGGTGGTGTGCGCCCCCTCTACAGTCTGTGCGCCGCGCCCGTCGGGGTGGCCCCGCGGGTGTCCAGCAGGAGCTGGGCCTTGACCGACAGGCCCTGGAGGTCGTAAGTGCGGTGGTGCTGGAGGAGGATCGTCAGGTCGGCGTCGGCCGTGGCCTCGTAGAGGGAGTCGATGCGGGGGACCGGGCGGTCGAGGACGCTCCACGCGGGGACGTGCGGGTCGTGGTAGCTGACGTGCGCGCCGAGTTGGAGGAGCCGGCGGGCGATCTCCTCCGCGGGGGTGCCCTGTTGGTCGGGGATGTCGGGCTTGTATGTGACGCCGAGGAGGAGGACGCGGGCTCCGCGGGCCGACTTGCCGTGCTCGTTGAGGAGGGTGGCGGCGCGCTGGACGACGTACTGGGGCATGCGGTGGTTGACCCGCTGGGCCAGTTCGACCATGCGCAGTGAGTGCGGGGCCTGGCCCGACAGGTCCTGGGCGAGGGCGTGACCGCCCACGCCGGGGCCCGGGCGGAACGCCTGGAAGCCGAACGGCTTGGTCTCGGCGCAGCGGATGACGTCCCACAGGTCGACGCCGAGGTCGTGGCAGAGGACGGCCATCTCGTTGACGAGGGCGATGTTGACGTGCCGGTAGTTGGTCTCCAGCAGTTGCACAGTCTCGGCCTCGCGGGGTCCACGCGCGCGTACCACCTTGTCGGTGAGCCGGCCGTAGAAGGCGGCGGCCGACTCGGTGCAGGCGGGGGTGACGCCGCCGATCACCTTGGGGATGTTCGCGGGACCGAAGTCGCGGTTGCCCGGGTCGACGCGGGCGGGCGAGTAGGCGAGGTGGAAGTCGCGGCCCGCGCGCAGCCCCGACCCCTTCTCGAGGAGCGGCCGCAGGAACTCCTCGGTCGTGCCCGGGTGGACCGGTGACTCCAGGATGACCGTGGTGTGCGGGCGCAGCCGGGCGGCCAGGACGCGGGCGGCCTCCTCCACCTGGGTGAGGTCCGGCGCTCCGTCGGCGCCCATGGGCACGGGGACGCAGATGACCGCCGTACGGACCCGGCCGAGTTCCGCGGGGCTGGTGCCGGGCTTGAAGCCGCGGGCGAGCATGCGGCGCAGTTCGGCGGGGGTGAGGGAGCCGCGTTCGGGGCCGGTGCGGTAACCGAGCGTGGGGATGCCGGCGGCGACGGCGGCCTGGGCCAGCGGCAGGCCGAGCTGGCCGAGTCCGATGACGGCGAGATCTGCGGGCATGGCGTGAGCCGTCCTTCCCAGTAACCGAAGCGGGACAGACGCGCAAGCCCTGTGGACTGGACGAGCGAGCGCAATGTCAGACTAGGAGTAAATATGACCGATGTGCTGGATTGGGTGGGGTATGTCGTCGCGCGTCCGGAGAGTTGTCCACAGGCTGGGGGCGGGTGGTGGCCGATGTCGGGCAACAAGGTCAGAATTCTGGGCAGGGGGATGTGAGCAGGGTCTTGCTTGACGGGCATCGACAGGTGGGACCGGCGCGACAACCAGCGGGAGGCAGCGGTGAGGACAGCGGCACTGGGACCGGCACAGCGCGCCGAGTCACTGGCGGGTATGGCCGAGCGCGAGCTGGACGTGCTGGTCGTGGGTGGTGGCGTGGTCGGCGCGGGAACGGCCCTGGACGCCGTGACACGCGGCCTGTCCACGGGCCTCGTCGAGGCACGTGACTGGGCGTCGGGCACGTCGAGCAGGTCGAGCAAGCTCATCCACGGCGGCCTGCGCTATCTGGAGATGCTCGACTTCGCCCTCGTGAGGGAGGCCCTGAAGGAACGCGGGCTGCTTCTGGAGCGTCTCGCACCCCATCTGGTGAAGCCCGTGCCGTTCCTCTACCCCTTGCAGCACAAGGGCTGGGAGCGGTTCTACGCGGGATCCGGCGTCGCCCTGTACGACGGGATGTCGATGGCCCGCAGCCACGGCCGGGGCCTGCCCCTGCACCGCCATCTGAGCCGCCACCGCGCCCTGCGCATCGCACCCTGCCTCAAGAAGGACGCGCTGGTCGGAGCCCTCCAGTACTACGACGCCCAGATGGACGACGCCCGCTACGTGGCCACCCTGGTACGCACGGCCGCCTCCTACGGCGCGAAGGTCGCCAACCGCGCCCGCGTGACGGGGTTCCTGCGCGAGGGCGAGCGGGTCGTCGGCGCCAAGGTCCAGGACGTCGAAGGGGGCGGGGAGTACGAGATCCGCGCCAGGCAGATCGTGAACGCCACCGGGGTGTGGACCGACGACACCCAGGCGATGGTCGGGGAACGCGGCCAGTTCCACGTGCGAGCCTCCAAGGGCATCCATCTGGTCGTACCCAAGGACCGGATCCACTCCACGACCGGGCTGATCCTGCGGACCGAGAAGTCCGTGCTGTT
This sequence comes from Streptomyces ossamyceticus, assembly GCF_001418475.1. Taxonomy (GTDB): domain Bacteria; phylum Actinomycetota; class Actinomycetes; order Streptomycetales; family Streptomycetaceae; genus Streptomyces; species Streptomyces ossamyceticus. The sequence continues at coordinate 8,366 of NZ_LIQX01000660.1, forward strand.
CGTCATCCCCTGGGGCCGGCACTGGATCGTGGGCACCACCGACACCGGCTGGGACCTGGACAAGGCCCATCCGGCGGCGTCCAGCGCGGACATCGACTACCTGCTGGAGCAGGTGAACTCCGTCCTCGCGGTGCCACTCACCCGTGACGACGTGCAGGGCGTGTACGCCGGGCTCCGACCGCTGCTCGCCGGCGAGTCGGAGGCGACCAGCAAGCTCTCACGCGAGCACACCGTCGCCCACCCCGTGCCGGGGCTGGTGGTCGTGGCCGGCGGCAAGTACACGACGTACCGGGTGATGGCGAAGGACGCGGTGGACGCCGCCGTGCACGGGCTCGACCAGCGGGTCGCCGAGTGCGTCACCGAGGACGTGCCGCTGCTGGGGGCCGAGGGGTACCGGGCGCTGTGGAACGCGCGGGCGCGGATCGCGGCCGGCACCGGGCTCCATGTGGTGCGCGTGGAGCACCTGTTGAACCGGTACGGGTCCGCGACCGAGGAACTCCTCGACCTCATCGCCGACGACCCCTCCCTGGCCGAGCCGCTCCAGGCCGCCGACGACTACCTACGGGCCGAGGTCGTCTATGCGGCCTCCCACGAGGGCGCGCGCCACCTCGACGACGTGCTCACCCGGCGCACCCGGATCTCCATCGAGACCTTCGACCGGGGGACGCGCAGTGCGCGCGAGGCGGCGGAGTTGATGGCGCCGGTGCTCGGCTGGGACAAGGACCAGATCGAGCGGGAGGTCCAGCACTACGAGAAGAGGGTGGAGGCCGAGCGGGAGTCGCAGCGGCAGCCGGACGACCTGACGGCCGACGCGGCGCGGTTGGGTGCGCCGGACATCGTGCCGCTGTAGCGACGTGCCGCTGTGTGAGTGTCTCGCTGTGTGAGCTTGTCGCTGTGTGAGCGTGTCGCTGTGAAGGGGGGCGTGGGACGGGAGTGTCGCTGGACGGAGCGAGCAGTACTCCCGTGCCTGTGGTCATCTCAGGGTGCGGGGGCAGAACTCCGCGGCGAGCAGCGCCGGTTCCACGTCGGGGTCCTCGGGCGCGTCCGTGTTCACGCGGTAGGTGAGGACGTGACGGCCGTCGACGGTGGCGGCGGTGCGCACATAGCTGCCGGAGATCCGGCCGTTGTGCCCCCACACCGTGGTGCCGCACGGCAGCCTCACGGGGTAGAGGCCCATGCCGTACGCGCCGTGCGCGGTCCCGGTGTCGAGCATCTCGCGGAGCTGGCGCGGGCGCAGGAGTTCGCCGCCGAGCAGGGCGCCGTAGAAGCGGTTCAAGTCGGGCAGCGTGGTGACGAGTTCGCCCGCCGCCCCGGCCGCGCGCGGGTCGAGGTCGGTGACATCGGAGCCGTCGGCGGAGTAGGCGCGGCCGTGTGGCTCCGGCAGTGAGGAGCGGGCACCGGGGAAGGACGTCCCCGTCAGACGGAGGGGCGCGATGACGCGGCGCTCGGCCTCGGTGGCGTAGGAGTTGCCGGTGACCTGTTCGATGACCAGGCCCAGCAGCACGTAGTTGGTGTTCGAGTAGAAGAAGCGGCCGGGGACGGCCGGGGGGAGGGCGAGGGCGAGGCGTACGGCCTGACGCGGGGTCACGGGGGTGGTTCCCCCGGTGACTGCCGTGAAGTCGGCGAGACCGCTGGTGTGCGTGAGCAGCGCGCGCAGGGTGATGCGGCGGCCGTCGTCGCCCCGGCTCCCGCCCTCGCCTCGGACCAGGCCCGGTAGGTGGTCCTCCACCGAGTCCGACAGCGACAGCCGGTGCTCGGCGGCCAGCTGGAGCACGACGGTGGCGATGAACGTCTTGGTGATGCTGCCGGCCCGGAAGTGGTCGGCGTGGCGGAGCTGCTCGGGCTTCTGCTCGGGCCGCTGCGCGGGCGTTCCTTCTCGGCCGACTTCGTCCTCCGCCTCGGCGTGGGCGTAACGGGTGCCGGACAGGTCGTCGGCGAGGAGGGCGGCGGCGGGGGCGTGGCCCCGGGTGACCAGGAGGGGGAGGACGGCGTCCGTGTCCGCCGCGACCTGCGCCCGGGAGGCCGTCGGGGCCACGGCCAGGAGGAACAGGGCCACGGGGACGGCCAGGTGCGCGATGGGCTTCCTGGGTGTCATGGGCGTCCTGGTCGGTGGCATCGGTTCTTCCCTGTCGCGGCACATCATGCGGGACGGCCCCGGGCGGCGCCGGAGCGGGGGCCGACTCCGGGGTGGCCCGACGTGCCGCGCCTGCGCTGGCTGGTTCTCGTCGTCCCTGTCGTGCCGTCCCGACCCGCTTCCCGAGGGCGTGCCCGGGAACCCTGTCCGACGCCTCAGAAGTGCTTCCCCGCACGCCGGACGGGGTGCGGGGACCGGGCCGACGGGCCGACTATGCCCGACCCGGCGGTGAAGTGTGGGTGGGCGGAGTGAGGGTCTGGGGAGATGCGGTGGCTGGTTGAAGGGCACCCTGGGCGAGGGGCGCTTGGCGGGTGGGTGACAATGGAGGCTCTGTCAGGGCGGGTTGCATGAGGGGACGCATGTCGGAGGCGGAGCGGGCTGGGGAATCCCGTCAGGACAAGGACGCACGTCTCCTCGCCGGGCGGTACCGGCTGGGAGGGGTGCTCGGTCGGGGCGGCATGGGCACGGTATGGCGTGCCAAGGACGAGACGCTGGGCCGTACGGTCGCCATCAAGGAGCTGCGGTTCCCGTCGAGCATCGACGCGGACGAGAAGCGGCGGCTGATCACGCGCACACTGCGCGAGGCCAAGGCGATCGCACGGATCCGCAACAACGGCGCGGTGACGGTGTTCGACGTCGTCCACGAGGACGACCGGCCGTGGATCGTGATGGAACTCGTCGAGGGCAAGTCGCTCGCCGAGGTCATCCGTGAGGACGGGGTGCTCGAACCGAGGCGCGCCGCCGAGGTGGGACTCGCGATCCTCGACGTGCTGCGCGCCGCGCACCGCGAGGGCATCCTGCACCGGGACGTGAAGCCGTCGAACGTGCTGATCGACAAGCATGACGGCCGTGTCGTCCTCACCGACTTCGGTATCGCGCAGGTCGAGGGCGACCCGTCCATCACCTCGACCGGCATGCTCGTGGGCGCCCCCTCGTACATCTCGCCGGAGCGGGCGCGCGGGCACAAGCCCGGCCCCGCGGCGGACCTGTGGTCGCTCGGCGGTCTGCTGTACGCGGCGGTCGAGGGCGTGCCCCCGTACGACAAGGGGTCGGCCATAGCGACGCTGACCGCGGTGATGACCGAGCCGGTCCCGGAGCCCAAGCGTGGCGGGCCGCTGAGGGACGTCATCTTCGGACTGCTCACCAAGGACCCCGAGCGGCGACTCGACGACGCGGGCACGCGGGCGATGCTCAACACGGTCATCCACGCACCCGACCCGAAGGACGCCGCGCCGCTGGACGCGACGCAGCTCGTGCCGCTGCCGGTGGTGCCTCAGGAGCGGCCCAAGAAGGGCGGGTTCGGCGCGCTCGGGACCAAGCGGGGCGACGAGGCCGGGGAGCGGCCTCGCGCGCCTCGCTGGTCCATGCGCAAGGGCGCGCCCGAGACGGGGGCGGCCGCTGCCGCCGCGTCGAGCACGTCCGGAAGCGCCTCCGGCGCGGCCGCCCGGGGCGCCACCGGGAACACGCGGGGCGCGGCCGCGGCCGCGTCGACCCCGCCCGCGTCGCCCGCCAAGCCCGTCACATCTGCCAAGCCCGCCAAGCCCGCCAAGCCCTCCAAGCCCGCCGAGTCGGCCACGGCCGTGACCACGAAGTCCGCGTCGGTCGGCCTCTCTTCCGGGGCCGCCGCAGGGACCGTGTCTGCCGGTGCCGCCAAGGCCGGGAGCGCTTCGGGCAAGCCGGTCGCCGGTGCGGTCGGGGCGCGCGACGGTGACACCGTCGCGGGCGGTGCGACCTCCTCGGGGTGGCCGCAGGTGCCGCCGCCGGACCTGCCGCCGCGGCCCGTGCCCAGGGCGCCCATCACGGATGTGGTCTCGCGGCGGACGCTCGCGGTCATCGCGGTGGCCGTGGCGCTGGTGGTCCTCGGGACCGTGCTGGCGTTCGCGTTCAGCGGCGACGACAGCGCAGACAACAGCAAGGGCGCCGGCACCAAGGTCGCCGTATCCAGCGGGACTTCCTCGGACGCCGCCAAGGACGAGGACAAGAACGCCAAGAACGGCAAGGACGACGACGCGGGGTCGGTCCCCAGCCCGGACGGTGAGACCTCCCAGGAGGCCACGGAGTCGGACGACTCCACGGACAACTCGCCGTCCACCGACTCCGACACGTCGAGCGGTTCCGGCGGTTCCGGCGGCTCCGGGTCCTCGAAGGACATCTCCGCCGAGACGTACAAGAGCGGCCAGGGCTTCTCCATCGGACTGCCCGACGGGTGGAAGTACCAGTCCACGGGCGCGGCGGGCGCCCGGTTCGCCGGGCCCGACGGGCAGAAGCTGCTCGTGGGGTGGACGAGCACCCCGAAGGACGACCCGGTCGCCGACTGGAAGAACCAAGAGCAGTACATGACCCGCGCGCAGTACGACCGGATCCGCATAGAGGCGGTGAACTACCGGGGCTGGAACACGGCCGACTGGGAGTTCACCTATGTGGAGGGCGGGACGAAGTACCGTTCGATCGACCGTGGGTTCGTGGTCGACGAGCGGCAGGGGTACGCGCTGATGTACACGGCCAAGGCCTCCGAGTGGAGCGGCGAGCTGCGCAAGAACACCTGGCGGACTTTCACCAAAACGTTCCGCCCGAAGTCCTGAGGCCCCGGGGGGCGTCCCTGAGCGCGGCGGTCACGGTGCCTCGGGTGCCGCCCCCGTCGACACACTCCGCCGGGTCCGCCGAGGAGCACCGGTAGGCGCGTGGGAGGCGCTCCGAGGCACACCGGACGCGGGCCGCGGAGCGCGTGTGACGGCGTGAGTCCCCGGTGCGCCGGGCGGGCGCGGCACTCGTGGACGGGCGGTTCGGGCGTACGTCGACGGCGGTTCGGGCAGGGGGGCGCGGCTGTTGTGCGCCGGTGCCCATCTCGTTATGGAGCCGTGAGGATGCCGCTCCGGCCCGCTGGGCCGTACGGGGGCGTGCGGGGGCACGGGGTGGTGTGAGCTCCTCCGATGCGAGGTCGGCTGGGGGAGTTGTGCCCGCCCGGTGAGTTCGGGGACGGGCGTTCCGGGGAAGATCGAGGGCGTTCGAGCGCATTCGAGACGGGTGAGATATCGCATCCCCTCAATGCGGGTTGCCTCAGGCACGTATCGTGAATGGCTGCGGACCGTACGCATCCAGCACGGAACAAGCCGCCGGACGAACGAATTTGACCAACCAGACGGTCGGGGGAGGGCATCGTGGACGAATACGCGGGACGAGTACTCACGGACCGTTACCGCCTGCCGCTGCCGCCCACCGACGACTACGAGTTCGCCGAGAGCCGGGCCTTCGACACCTACAGCGGCCAGGAAGTCCTCGTACGGCAGGTGCCGTTGCCCGAGGTCGTCGAGGCCGAGGTGCTCGACGCGGACGGCCTGCCCGAGGGGTACGTGGCCCGGGACCGCGGGGCGCGCCG
>NZ_LIQX01000661.1 GCF_001418475.1 Streptomyces ossamyceticus
GCCGCTCTCGCCGCTCTCGCCCTTCTCACCGTTCGCGCTGTTCTCACCGTTCGCGCTGTTCTCGCCGCTCCCGCTGTTCTCGCCGCTCTCGCCCTTCTCGCTGCTCTCGCCGCTCTCGCCGTTCGCTGCGACCGCCATCGCGCCCAACCGCGCCGTCCACCGGCGGGAGAACGCGGCCGCGGCCAGCAGCAGGGCGACCGCCGCCAGCTTGGCGAGGAGGACCTGGCCGTACGCCGTGGTGGTGAAGGCGGACCAGGAACCGAGGCCGCGCCAGGACTGGTAGACGCCGGTGACGACCAGGACGACCACCGAGGCGAAGGCCAGGCGGGAGAAACGGGTGACGACGGCGGCCGACAGCGTCTCCGGGGCCCGGTACAGCACGGTCAGCAGCGCGGTCAGGCCGCCCAGCCAGACGGCCATGGCGAGCAGATGGAGCACGGAGGAGGTCATCGCCACCGGCACCTGGATGCCCGCGGAGGCGTGCTCCGCGGCCGCCCACGTCCCGGCGAGCCCGACCGAGAGCAGCACCCCGGCGCCGACCGCGCCCCGGCCCCAGCTCTCCTGACCGCGCACCCGGACGAGGAGGAAGAGGACCACCGCGAGCAACGTGAGCCGCGCCAGCAGCGCGAGGCCCGGACGCGTCCCGACCGTGCCGCCGAGGACGGACGGGTCGAGGACGGCGCCGACGCCGCTGCCCCGTTCGTACGGTCCGCGCAGGAGCAGCAGGACCACCGAGGACAGCGTCAGGGCCAGCCAGCCCGACAGGAGCAGCCTGCGGAGCGGGGCGTCGGCCCGGCCGAGCACCGCGGTCACGAAAACGGTGACGCCGATGAGCAGGGCGAGGGCGCCGTACGCGAAGTAGCGGGTGATGTCGTAGAAGGAGGCGGTGAGGGGGTCCTCGGTGAGGTCGGCGGGGAGGGTCGCGGAGGTGGCGGAGGGTTCGCCGACGGAGAAGAGGAGCGCTCCCGAGATGGGGTGGCTGTCGGCGGAGATCACCCGCCAGGCGACGGTGTACGTGCCGTCGGCCAGCCCCTCGGGCAGGGTGACGCGGGCCGTGTCGGACCGGTCGCCGGACCGCCCCGGCTTGCTGGTGTCGACCGCCCGGTTCTCGGGGTCGATGACACGGATGGAGTCCTGGAGCAGGCTCACCGGTTCCGTGAAGGTGAGGGTGACGTCCTTCGGCGCGGAGTCGAGGACGCTGCCGTCGGCGGGATCGGTGCCCTTGAGCGCGGCGTGCGCCGACGCGGTCCCCGCCCCTCCGAGGAGGAACAGGACCAGCACGGTGCCGAGCAGCACCAGGCGCCGGACATACGGAAGACCCCTCACGCCCCTCACGCCGGTTCCGCCCTGTCGGCTCTCGTCCCTGTCACTGCGTCGGCCCACGTCGCGCTCCGGATCCACTGTCGCCGGCTCGGATTCCTCCGAGTAGGTACGGGCGCCGGGAAGCGTGTGTTCACCACTCATCCCGGGCGTCCGCCCTCATTCCCTCCCGAGCTCGGCGATGAGCGCGGCCCGCTCGGGGTACCGCCGCGCCAACTCCCCCGCGTCGCCGTGCTCGTACCCCTCGAAGGTGAACCCCGGCGCCATCGTGCAGCCGAACAGCGTCCACGCCCCGTCGCCACCCAGCACCCGCGCGCCCATCCAGGTCCCGGCGGGCACGACGTACTGCACATGCTGCCCGCCGAGCACGTCCGGTCCGAGCACGACGGTGTCGGAGGAGCCGTCGGGGCGCAGGAGGAGCAGCCGGAGGGGGTCGCCGAGGTGGAAGTGCCAGATCTCGTCGGTCGGCAGCCGGTGCAGCGCCGAGTAGTCCCCCGGCTCGGTGGTGAGCAGGGCGACGATCGCGGTCCCCGCCGGCCGCCCGTCGCCCCGCTCGGGCCCCGCCCACGTCTGGCGGAAGCGCCCGCCCTCCCGCGGGATGGGCTCCAACGCGTAGTGCGCGATCAGGTCGTCAGGAGTCACCCGCCCACGCTACGTCCGAACGGGCCGCCCCGACACCGTCGCCCACCACCGCACCACCCCGCCACCTGCCTCTGATACCCATCTGACGCTGCCGACGA
>NZ_LIQX01000662.1 GCF_001418475.1 Streptomyces ossamyceticus
CGTACGGCGAGCGGTACAGCAGGACCTTGAAGTAGGTCAGCGGCACGATGGCGGCCTGCTCCATGACCTTCTTGTCGACCTGGGTGTACGCGGCGGTGCGGGCGGCCTCGTCGGTGTTGCCGATCGCGTCGTCCAGCAGCTTGTTGATCTCGGGGTCGTTCAGCTCCGAGAGGTTGGTGTTGCCGGACTGGCCGATGGCCTTGCCGTGCACGATCTGCTGCAGGAAGCCGTAGCCGGTCGGCCAGTCGGAACCCCACTGCATCATGATCAGGCCGATGTTCTGCTTCTTGTTGAACTTCGGCACACCCGCGTAGTCGGAGAAGTACTTGCCCGACGGGAACTGCTTGATCTCGGCGTCGATGCCGACCTTCTTCAGCGCGCCGACGATCGCGGTGGCCGCGTCGACCTCGCCCTGGCGGTCGGTACGGGCGGAGATGGCGGTCTTGAAGCCCTTCTCCTGGCCACAGGCCTTCAGGTGCTCCTTGGCCTTGGCCTCGTCGCCCTTGTTGCCCTTGGTGGCGTAGAGGTCGTACTTCTCGTAGCCCGGGATGTCGGTCGGCAGGACCGTGGAGGCGATGTCACCGCGGATCGGGCCGCCCATGGCGGTCTGCACGGCGACCTTGTTGATCGCGTACTGCACGGCCTTGCGGCACTCGACGTTGTCGAACGGCTTCTGCTGGGTGTTGATCGCCGTGTAGATGAGACGGCCGCCGAGCGCGTTGTCCGTGTTGGCGAGCTTGTCCTTGTCGTTGACGAGCTCNNGGTTCACGACGATCTTGTCCGGGTACTGCTTGCGCAGCGGGTCCGTCTTCGCGTCCCACTCGGGGTTGCGGGTCAGGACGATCTGCTTGCCCTCGTCGTACTTCTCGAACTTGTACGAGCCGGTCGACACGACCTTCTTGGTGTAGTCGACGCCGGTGTCCTTGGCGCGCGGCACCGGGGCCGTCTGGGGCTGGCTCGCCAGGAAGTCGAAGTCGGCGAAGGGCTTGTTGAGCTTGAAGACGATGGTGTTGTCGTCCGGCGTCTCGATGGACGCTATGCCCTTGTCGCTCTTGTCCTTGTACGGGCCCTTGTACTTGTCCCCGCCGTCCAGCAGCTGCTGGAAGTAGTTGGGGCCGGAGGAGAGCACGTCACGCGCGAAGTTGGAGCGCTCGACCGCGTACTTGACGTCCTTCGAGGTGACGACCGTGCCGTCCTCGAACTTCACGCCCTGGCGGATCTTGTACGTCCAGGTCTTGCCGCCGTCGCTGGGCACGCCCGCGGCCNNGGCCGGGCTTGAAGGTCATCAGCGGACGCGCGTAGAGGCGGCTGAAGTTGAACCCGTACGCGTAGTACATGTTGCCCGGGTCGAGGGACTCGGGAGCGTCGGAGCTCGCGTAGGTGACCGTGCCGCCCTTCTTGGTGGACGCGTTCACGACGTCCTTGGTCGCGGCGTTGGCGCCCGCGCCCTTGGTGGCGTCGTCCGAGCTCTCGTCGGCCTTGCTGCAGGCCGACAGGAGCAAGCCGGCACTGCTGACGGCCGCGATCGCGGCCATTGC
>NZ_LIQX01000663.1:0-4472 GCF_001418475.1 Streptomyces ossamyceticus
GGTGTCCGCCGACGACGACCGGCGTCCGCCGCCCCGTGCCCCCGGCTGCCGCCGCCCGCGGCGTGGGACGGCGGACCGGGCCGACGTAGGGTGACGACCATGACCACCAGCGACACCAACGAGGCGAACAGCGGCGCGGCGGCCGGCGAGGTCGACGCCGAGGTGCGGGCCGAGCTGACCCGGCTGCGGGACAGCATCGACAACATCGACGCCGCCGTCGTCCACATGCTCGCCGAACGCTTCAAGTGCACCCAGCGGGTCGGCCACCTCAAGGCCGCGCACCAGCTGCCCCCCGCCGACCCGGCCCGCGAGGCCCAGCAGATCAACCGGCTGCGCGGGCTCGCCGAAAGTGCCAAGCTGGACCCGGCGTTCGCGGAGAAGCTCCTCAACTTCATCATCGCCGAGGTCATCCGGCACCACGAACGCATCGCGGACGACGCACTGAACGGCACCACCGGCGACAACGGCACCACCGGCAACCACGGCACGACCGGCGCACCCGCCACCCACGGCACGACCGGCAGTCACGGAACGGCCGGTACCACCGGCAGCAGCGGCACCACCGGTACCACCGCCAACGGCGCCACCGCCGCCCAGCGGTGACCACGGGGGAGTGACATCCCGCCCTCCAGCGGGCATCCTGCGTGAGCACTCTTCGTCAGACAGTGACTACATGCGGTGAGAAACTCGGATCAAGGCGCCGCCGACCGCGAACCGCCGAGCCGAGCGAGGGGACATGGGCCATGCCGTCGGAAGCCAAGATCCTCATCGTGGACGACCACGAGGACACGCTCTACGCCCTGGAGAGCGCCCTGGCCCCGCTGGGCTACCACCTGACCCGCGCCACCAGCGGCGACGCGGCACTCAAGGAGGTCCTGCGCGGCCAGGTCGGCCTGCTCCTCCTCGACGTGCGCATGCCCGGCGTCAGCGGCCTCGACGTCGTCCGCTACATGCGCGGCGTCGAACAGACCCAGCACATCCCCGTCATCCTCCTCACCGGCTTCGGCCCCGACGCCGAGCTGACCGCCACCGCCTTCCGCCTCGGCGTCGCCGACCTCGTCATGAAACCCATCGACCCCTGGGCGCTGCGCACCAAGGTCCGCTACCTCTTCGACGCCCACGAACGCTCCCACACCCTGGAACGCGAGGTCCGCGAACTGCGCGCCCGCCTCAGGGACCACCAGGACCGCGACGACCACGCCGACCACAAACACGACGACACCGGCGGCCACCTCCCCGCCCAACGGGAGCGCACGGACGACGACGCGCGGGACGGCGCGAACGACCGGGCATAGGCCGCATACGACCGGGCGCGCGGCGCATACGACCGGACATAGGTGGCGTACCCGGCCCGCCCCTGTCCCGTGCCCTGGGCATCAGGCAGCATGTCCCTCATGTCCGTACTGACGCGCGACGAAGCGCATGCCCGTGCCCGACTCCTCGACGTCCACCGCTACGAGATCACCCTCGACCTCACGCGCGGCGACGAGACCTTCGACTCCCGTACCGTCATCCGCTTCACCGTACGGGGAAAGAAAAAGGCCGCGGACACCTTCGTCGAGCTCAAGCCCGCCGACCTGCGCTCCGTCACCCTCGACGGCAAGCCCGTCGACCCCGAGACCCTCGACGGCAACCGCCTGCCGCTCACCGGTCTCACCCCGGGCGAACACGAACTGCGCGTCGACGCCGCCATGCGCTACTCCCGCACCGGCGAGGGCATGCACCGCTTCACCGACCCCACCGACGGTGAGACCTACGTCTACACCCAGCTGTTCATGGACGACGTCCAACGCGTCTTCGCCGCGTTCGACCAACCCGACCTCAAGGCCGTCTTCGACCTGACCGTCACCGCCCCCGAGGGCTGGACCGTCCTCTCCAACGGCATCACCGCCCAGCGGGACGACGGCACCTGGCGCGCCGCCACCACCCCCCTCATCTCCACCTACCTCGTCGCCGTCGCCGCCGGCCCCTGGCACTCCGTCCGCACCGAACACCGCGGCCTGCCCTTCGGCATCCACTGCCGCCGCTCCCTGGCCCCCTACCTCGACACCGACGCCGACGAGATCCTCGACGTCACCCGCGCCTGCTTCGACCGCTACCACGAGAAGTTCGAGGAGCCGTACCCCTTCGACTCCTACGACCAGGCGTTCGTCCCCGAGTTCAACGCGGGCGCCATGGAGAACCCCGGACTCGTCACCTTCCGCGACGAGTTCGTCTACCGCTCCGCCGTCACCGACACAGAACGCCAGACCCGCGCCATGGTCATCGCCCACGAGATGGCCCACATGTGGTTCGGCGACCTCGTCACCCTCAAGTGGTGGGACGACATCTGGCTCAACGAGTCCTTCGCCGAGTACATGGGCTACCAGACCCTCACCGAGGCCACCCGCTTCACCGACACCTGGGTCGACTTCGGCGTCGCCCGCAAGGCCTGGGGCTACGACGCCGACCAGCGCCCCTCCGCCCACCCCGTCGCCCCCGAGAACGTCGACGACACCGCCGCCGCCCTCCTCAACTTCGACGGCATCTCCTACGCCAAGGGCGCCTCCGCCCTGCGCCAGCTCGTCGCCTGGCTCGGCGAGAAGGACTTCCTCGCCGGCATCAACGCCCACTTCACCCGCCACCGCTTCGGCAACGCCACCCTCGCCGACTTCATCGACAACCTCGCCGGCGCCACCGAACGCGACGTCCACGCCTGGGCCGACGCCTGGCTGCGCACCACCGGCGTCGACACCCTCACCCCCAAGGTCACCCGCGGCACCGACAGCACCTACACCCTCACCGTCGACCACGCCGGCACCCGCCCCCACCACATCACCGTCGGCGTCTACGACCGGGACCCCGGCGACGACCAGGGCCACCTCACCCTCCGCGAGAGCCTCGCCCTCGACATCCCGCAGACCGGCGACCAGCCCATCGGCAAACGCCCCGCCCTGCTCCTCCTCAACGACGGCGACCTCACCTACGCCAAGGTCCGCTTCGACCCCGACTCCTTCACCACCGTCACCGGCCACCTCAGCGGACTCCCCGACCCGCTCACCCGCGCCGTCGTGTGGAACTCCCTGCGCGACGCCGTCCGCGACGCCGAACTCCCGCCCACCGCCTACCTGGACGCCGCCCGCACTCACCTGCCCCGCGAGACCGACCTCGCCATCGTCCAGGGCGTCCTCACCTTCGCCACCACCCAGATCGCCGACCGCTTCCTCACCCCCGAGCAGCGCCCCGCCGGGCTGACCACCCTCGCCGCCCTGTGCCGCGACCTCATCCGCCGCACCGAGGACGGCGACAACCCTGGCCTGCGCCTGACCGCCGTACGCCACTTCATCGACGTCGCCGCCCACCCCGACACCATCGCCGCCTGGCTCGCCGACGGCACGGTCCCCGGCGGGCCCGAACTCGACCCCGAGCTGCGCTGGCGGGTCCTCGGCCGACTCGCCGTCCTCGGCGCGGTCGACGCCGACGCGATCGCGGAGGAACTGTCACGCGACCCCAGCGCCACCGGCCAGGAAGGCGCCGCCCGCTGCCGGGCCGCCCTCCCCGAACCTCAGGCCAAGCAGACCGCCTGGGAGGCGATGTTCACCACCGACGACCTCTCCAACTACCTCTTCACCGCCACCGCCCAGGGCTTCTGGCAGCCGGAACAGACGGAACTCCTCCAGGAGTACGTCGACCGCTACTGGGACGACGCGGTCGCGCTCGCCGCCCGACGGGGCCCGGCCATCGCCGAGGCCGCCGGACGCTGGGCGTTCCCGGTGCACACGGTGGACGCGGAAACCCTCGGCCTGGGCGAACGCTGCCTGGCCGAGGCCGCCCCCATCCCGGCCCTGCGCCGAAAACTGGTCGACCAACTCGACGACCTGAACCGCGCCCTGAAGGTCAGGAACGCGTAAGCCCCGCCGGCTCCGCCCCCGGGGCCGCCGTCGGCCCCGAGCCCACACACCCCCGGCCGTGTGCGGCCGGGGCTGCCCGGCCGACGGCGGCATCACCCGCAGGCCGACCCGCCGACGGCCCCGAGGCCACGCGCGTCCGGGCCGGCAGAGGCGCCCCCCCGCAGGCCCAGCCCGGTCGAGGCCCTCAAGCCGCGCCCGGCCGGTCGGGCGCTGCGGGCCGTGGGAGCGCAAAGACCCACCGACAGGCCACCACGCGGGGCCGTCGCCCGGAGACCCGCGCCCTCCGCGCGCCCGCGTCGTGCGTTCGCGCGCCCGGTCCCTGTCGTCGAGCCGCGCGCGCCCGCTCCCGGTCGTCAAGCCGCGCGCGCCCGGTTGTGATCCGCGGGCCGTGCGCGGCCGGTCGCCCGGCCCGTGTCGGCACGCCTCACGTGGCTCGCCGCCCGGTGCCTCGCACCCTGCGGGCCCCCGCCGCCGTGCGCTCGCGCGCGTCCGGTCGCGGTCGTCGAGCCGCGCGCGTCCGGTCGCGGTCGTCGAGCCGCGCGCGCCCGGTTGTGATCCGCGGGGCCGCGCGCGGTCGGTCGC
>NZ_LIQX01000663.1:4521-4794 GCF_001418475.1 Streptomyces ossamyceticus
GGCCCGCGGCCCGTCGGCGGCCCAGGGCGGCGCCGTACGCTCTTTCGGTGGTATTCGGGGGCGGTTTCGGGGCCGAGCACCCAATCGGCGTACAAGATGGGACTCCCGCGCCCCGGAGGAACCCCATGACCAGCCCGCCCCTCGCCTCAGGCCCCCAAGGTCCCGACGCGCTGCGGCCGTTGGTCGATGTCGTGCTCGGCGCTCTGCGGGACGGGGCACGTGCGAGGGGCGGACCGCTGCCCGCCGGTGGGCCGGAGGCGGTCGCCGCGGCCG
>NZ_LIQX01000664.1 GCF_001418475.1 Streptomyces ossamyceticus
GCTCCCACGCGTAGCCGAGTTCGAGCCCCCACTCCTGCCCAGCCCTCCCCCCGCCGGACCCCGACGACCCACGCGATGACAGCCCTGACGAGGCCCCGGACGACGTGCTGGGGCCGACGCGCTCGACGACGAGGTAGTACGCCCCGGCCGCCTGGCACATGTACTCGTCGGCGCCGATCTCACGCGAGGCCCAGGCGGTGACGGGGTGGGCGCTGCGCGTGGGACCGAAGCGGGCGTTCCCGTACGAGCAGCGGTGGGCGTCGACGTCCTCGATGGAGACCCTCAGCCCGTCGGAGGAGGCGACGCTCGCCCCTGCCGCGGGTACGGCGGTGCCCGAGACGTACGCGTTGGCGACGGCGTCGAGGTCGAGGCGGTAGTAGAGCTTCTCGCCGGGGCCGATGGCACTGCGGTACGTCCTGCCCGGCGTCAGCCGCACCGCCTGCGTGGTGCCCGTCGAACCGTCGACCGTCGTGGCGTCCTCGGCGTAGGAGTACGGCGTCGGCTCGTCGGCCGCCAGGGCGGGAACGGGCTGTGTCGTGGTCATGAACAGGGCCGCTCCCACGACTGCCGCAGTGCGCCCCCAGACCGTGCGCCGCCCCATCACGCGCCACCCCTCGTCGTAGCCCCGAACGCGCCCATCCTGCCGTTCCCTGCGCACAGACGCGCGCCTTCTCAGGTACGAGCGGCCGAAATCGCGCTCTTGACAGGACGATGATTTACCCTCGCAATCGGAATGTTCGCGATAGCGAAGTGCAGGCGCCTTGGCGGCTTCCGCGGGGCTGGGACGAAGGACCCATGACACACAAAACCCCGGCCGCTCATACGGCCGGGGTCTGCTCTGAGGCTGATGTCGATGTTCACGAACCCGTGGGCACGGAGTCAGTCGCCTCCGTCCACAGATCCTGCTCGGCGCGATCCGCCTGGATCTGGCGGTACACGAGGAGCCCGCCGATGGCGGCCAGTGCGACCAGGAGAAGCTTCTTCACCGCGCGACCTCGTCTTTCCTTGACGTAGGGGACCTCTGGCGCCCGACTATACACACCGACCGATATCGATCGGTGACCTGCGTCGGCCCCTCAACTCCCGGCCGGACGACCCCAGTAGAACCGGATGCCGTCGTTCCTATCGCAGGTTCATCGGACCGGTTTCCCGTACGACTTCGCAGCTCCGGGGAACTCTCGCACGCCCTTGCGCCCATCCGAGTGGTGTTGATCTGAAGATCGACGCGCCACGGGCGTCGGTCCCCCACTTCGCGACCCGCATACACATCATGAGGAAAGTACGCAAATCGCCCGACCCGAAAGTGAGGGGCCATGGCCCAGAACACGGTCATGAAGCTGTGGACCACCATCGTCACCGCGTTCCTCGCGCTGTGCACCGCGCTCGGACTCATCACGACCGCGGCGGCCGCCTCGGTACCGCAGCCCGAGACCACCCGCAACTGCGCGGCCCGCACGACGACCGCGGACCTGCCCCTCCCCTCCCG
>NZ_LIQX01000665.1 GCF_001418475.1 Streptomyces ossamyceticus
CCGCAGGTCGGCGCGGGCCCCCGTCCGACGAGGCTCGCTCGGTCGGCGCGGACACCCACCCGGCGCGCGGCCCCCCGGCTGGCGTGGTTCCCCCGGCGCGGGTCCCTTACCCGGCGCTCTGTTTCTTCGCCTTCGCCGCTGCCTTCATCTCCTGCTTGTGCGCCCGGACCTTGGCCAGTGACTCGGGCCCCTTGATGTCGGCCACGGAGCGGAAGGAGTCCGGTTCGCCGTACGACCCCGCCGCCTCCCGCCACCCCTCCGGCTGGACACCGAGTTGCTTGCCGAGGAGCGCGAGGAAGATCTGCGCCTTCTGGCGGCCGAAGCCGGGCAGGGCCTCCAGCCGGGCCAGGAGCTCGCGGCCCGTCCCCGCGTCCTTCCAGACCCCGCTCGCGTCACCGTCGTAGTGCTCCACGAGGTACTGGCACAGCTGCTGGATCCGCTTGGCCATGGAGCCGGGGTAGCGGTGGACCGCCGGCTTGGTGGAGAGGATCCCGGCGAACGACTCCGGGGCCATCGCGGCGATCTCATGCGCGTCGAGGTCGTCCGCGCCGAGCCGCCCGGCGATGGTCGAAGGGCCCTTGAACGCCCACTCCATCGGCACCTGCTGGTCCAGCAGCATGCCGACCAGGGCGGCGAGCGGACTGCGTCCGAGGAGTGCGTCGGCCTCGGGATCCTGGGCGAGGTGAAGGGTGACGTCCATGCACCCGATGATGGCGCGGACGCCGACCCGCCGCAGCCCGGCCACTCCCAGGGCGCCGACCCGCCGCAGGACCGGCCGCTCCCGAGGCGCCGACCCGCCGCAGCCCGGTCCCCCGGGTGCCTACCGGCCGCAGCCTCGGCGGCCCCCTACGGCCGCCAGTACCCCAGCGCCTGTATCCGCTGCTTCGGCAGGCCCAGTTCCTTGCGGAAGTACGTGGTGAGGGAGCGGGTCGTGGCGGTGTCGCAGGCGATCCAGACGTACGGGTCGGGGGTGCCCTCCAGCAGCGCGGGCGCGTCCGACCGCACCCGTGTGACGAGGTGCGCGCCGGCGTCCCGGCGGGGGACCGGGCGGAGGTCGTGGTGGTCGGGGTCGCGACGGAGCGGGAGAGCGCCCACACCGTCGGACCCGTTCTCGGCCGGGGTCTCGAACCAGATCGTCGTGGGGGTCGAGGGCAGCGCGCCCAGCAGGGAGTTGATGGCCGGGAGCGAGGCCGGGTCGCCGATGGCGAGGAGGTGGGAGGGGGCCGGGTCGGGGTCGGTGAAGCCGGTGCCGTGGACGGTCGCCTCGATCGTGTCGCCCGGCTTCGCGGCGCGCGCCCAGTCGCTGGCGCGGCCCTCGTGGAGGGCGAACTCCAGGCTGAAGGTCCCGGCGGCCGGGTCGGGGCCGACCAGGGTGTACGCCCGCTGGTGCGGGCGGGCGGCGGCCCCCGTCCCCCCGGTGGGCGCGAACCAGAGCCGTACCCACATCGTGGGGTGGACCCCGGTCATCGCGAGCATGCCGCCGTCGGTGAGGTGGATCCGCCGGTAGTCGTCGGTGACCTGTTCGGCGCCCGTGACGGTGAAGACGAAGTCCTTCGCGCGCAGCAGTTTGAGGACCGTGCCCTCCCAGCCGTGACCCTGCCCCATGACGCCTGCACCCTTCACGTACGCTTCCCCACAACTGCTTAGGTGAGGCTAACCTAAACCACTGTTGCACGTCAGGGACAGACATGAGCACCGAGACTTACCGGGACGCCTGGGGCGTCCCCCACCTCCGCGCCGCCGACGCCCGTGCGCTCGCCCGCGCCCAGGGCCGGGTCACCGCACACGACCGGGCCTGGCAGTTGGAGGTCGAACGCCACCGGTCCCAGGGCACCTCGGCGGCCTTCCTCGGTGCGGACGCGCTCGGCTGGGACCTGTTCGCGAGGCGGGCGAGAATCGACGACACCGCCAGACGCTGCTTCGCCCGGCTGGAGAGACAGGACCCCGGCACCGCCGACTGGGTCCGCGCGTATGTCGACGGGGTCAACGAGGGGCTCGCCGAAGGGGCCCGGCACGCAGCCGAGTTCGAGCGGTCCGGGCTCACCCCCGGGCGCTGGGAGGACTGGCACCCGCTCGGGGTGTGGCTGGCCACGCACATCCTGTTCGCCGGGTTCCCCGCGAAGCTCTGGCGCGAGGAGGTCGTCCGCCACCTGGGCACCGACGCGGTGGGCCTGTTCGCCACCGACGGGCCCGGCACCGCCGGGAGCAACGGCTGGCTGGTCGACGGGTCCCGTACGGCCACGGGGCGGGCCGTCGTCGCCGGTGACCCGCACCGGTTCATCGAGGAACCCGGGGTCTACCAGCAGATCCGCCTCTCCTGCCCCGAGTTCGACGTGGTGGGGCTCGCCGTCCCGGGCCTGCCCGGCATCGCCCACTTCGGCCACACCGGGCACGTGGCCTGGGCGATCACCAACGCCATGGCCGACTACCAGGACCTCTACCGGGAGCGGCTGCGGCGCACCGCGACCGGGGGCGTCGAGGCGCTCGACCCGGACGGGCGGTGGCGCGCCGCGCACCGGCACGTGGAGACCGTCGAGGTCGCCGACGGGACCCCCGTCGAGGTGGAGATCGTCGAGACGGCTCGGGGGCCGGTCGTCATCGGGGGGTGCGAGACGGGGGCCGACGGCGACGCGGGCACGGCCACCGGCACCGCCGTCGGCACCGGCATCGGCGCGGGCACCGCCTCCGCGGCCGACGCGGGCGCGGGCACCGCTTCCGACGTCTCCTCCGTCGGCTCCATCAGCCTCCGCTACCCGCCGCGGGTCACCGAGGACCTCGGGATGAGCGCGCTGCTCCCCCTCCTCCGGGCGCGTGAGGTCGCCGACGTGGACCGGGCGTTGGATCTGTGGGCCGAGCCGGTGAACGTCGTGCAGGCCGCGGACACCAGGGGCGGCGTACTGCACCGGGTGGCGGGGCGGGTGCCGGTCCGGAGCGCGGACAACCGCCGGAGAGTCGTTCCGGCGTGGGAGCCGGGCCATGCCTGGGAGGGCTGGCACGAGACGCCGTACGGCACGTTCGAGGACGGGGTCGCCGTCATGGCGAACCAGCGCGGCCCGGCGACCCCGCTCGGCGTGGAGTTCGCGCCGCCCCACCGGGCCGACCGCATCCGGGAGTTGCTGGCCGAGCGACCGGTCTGGTCGGCACCGGACATGCCGGCCATCCACAGGGACACGTACCTCGCCTCCGCCGCGCCCCTGCTGGAGCACCTGGCCGCCCTCCCCGACGGCCCTCACGGTTCGGACGGCCCCCACGGCGCGGACGGTGCCGAAGGCTCGGACAGTGCCGACGGCTCGGACGGTTCCGGTGGTTCGGGCGGCTCCGTGGGCCTCACCCCGGCCGCCGCCGACCTGCGCGCGCGGCTGCTGGGCTGGGACCGGCGGATGGCGGCCGACAGCGTCGAGGCCACGGCGTACGCGGCGGTGCGCGGCGCGGTCGTTCGGCGGCTCGCCGCCCAGCCCGCCTTCGCGGCGCTGGCCGCGCCGCCGGCGTACCCGGAAATCTTCCGGCCCTGGCTCTCGCTCACCGTCCGGATCGGGTTCGCGCTCGAACATCTGCTGCGGGCCGAGGAGTTGTACGGGATCGACCGCGCGGGGCTCGTACGGGAGGCGCTGGAGGAGGTGGCGGGCGGTGCGTTCGGGCCGTGGGGCGACAGCCACCGGCTCGCGCCGTGGCGGGCGCTCGACCCCGCGGACCCGTCCGCCGCGCCCGTCGAGCCGGGGCTCGCGGGTGACCACGACTGTGTGTTGTGCACCTCCGCCGTCCCCGGGATCACCGACCTCAGCGCGCGCGGCCCCGCCGCCCGTTACGTCTGGGACCTGGCCCGGCGTGAGGACAGCCTCTGGGTGGTGCCGTTCGGCGTGTCCGGCGTGACCGGCTCCGCGCACCACCGCGACCAGCTCCCCCTCTGGCTCCAGGGGCAGCTCGCACCGGTCGTGACCGACTGGGACCGGCTCACCCGGGAGACCGGGCCCACCGAGCACGGCGAGCACCACAAGGACAGCCAGGACAGCGAAGACAGCGAAGACAGCAAGGACAGCGAGGGGAACGACGATGAGCGTTGACGCGTACGGCGGGCGCGTGGCCGTCCACGAGCAGGCGATCGACGGCTTCGGAACCGTCCGCGTCCTGCCGCTGGACCCGAAGGCCGACGCCGGTGTCGTCCACGGCTGGGTGAGCGAACCCCGGGCCGCGTTCTGGGGCATGAACGGGCTCACCGAGGAGCAGGTCCGGGAGATCTACGCCCACCTGGACACCCTCGACACCCACCACGCCTTCCTCGCGTTGCGCGACGGCGAGCCCGTCGGACTGCTCCAGACGTACGAGCCGGACGCCGACCGGGTCGGCGTCCGGCTCGTACG
>NZ_LIQX01000666.1 GCF_001418475.1 Streptomyces ossamyceticus
GTACGGGGCTAAGGACCGAGGGCGCCCGGCGGGGCGGGGCGGGCGCCCTCGGTCCTTAGCCCCGTACCGGCTCCGACTCACGTCCGGGTACGTGCGAGGCCACCAGGCGCCCCCCGGCCGGCTGCGCGGAGCATGTCGCGGTCGCGCGGCGGGCGTCCACCGCGTGGGCGATCGCGGCCACCCCGAGGCCGAGGACGGCGAGGCCCGCTCCGACGACCGCCGGGGACGTGGTGCCGAGGCCCAGGGAGAGGGCGAGGCCGCCGATCCAGGCGCCTCCGGCGTTCGCGAGGTTGAAGGCGGCCTGGTTGGCGGAGGACGCGAGGGACGGGGCGGAGGCGGCCTTCTCCATGACCATCAACTGGAGGGGCGAGCCGGTGACGAACGCCGCGACGCCGAGGAGGACCACCGCCAGGGCCGCGCTCCACTGGGCGGACATGAGCACCGGGAACAGCGCGA
Source organism: Streptomyces ossamyceticus (assembly GCF_001418475.1). GTDB lineage: Bacteria > Actinomycetota > Actinomycetes > Streptomycetales > Streptomycetaceae > Streptomyces > Streptomyces ossamyceticus. The sequence goes on from NZ_LIQX01000666.1 coordinate 457, forward strand.
GGACCACGACCAGCGAGGTCAGGCCGCCGAAGAGGGTGCCCCGCATCGAGTGGTCCGCGAGACGGCCGCCGGCCAGGTTGCCGATGGTCGCGCCCACACCGAACAGGGCCAGCAGCAGGGTGACGCTGCCGTCGGCGTACCCGGCGGAGCCGGTGAGCATCGGGGTGATGTAGCTGTAGGCGGAGAACAGCGCGGCGAACCCGGCGACGGTAGTGCCGAGGGCCAGCCAGACGGGCAGGGAGCGCAGGGCGCCCAGCTCGCCGCGCAGGCCGGTGGCCGGCGCCGTGGCGTGGTCGTGCGGGAGGAGGGCGGCCAGCGAGGCGATCGCGGCGAGACCGATCGCGCTCACACCGAGGAAGGTGACCCGCCAGCCGAACTCCTGGCCCAGCAGCGTCGCCACGGGGACCCCGGCGATGTTCGCGACCGTCAGTCCGAGGAACATCAGCGAGACCGAGCGGGCCTTGCGCTCCGGTGCGACGAGGCCGGTGGCGACGACCGCGCCGACGCCGAAGAAGGCGCCGTGCGGCAGACCGCTGAGGAAGCGGGCGGCGAGCAGCCAGTGCTCGTCGGGGGCGAGCGCGGAGAGGGCGTTGCCGGCCACGAACAGGGCCATCAGCCCGATGAGGACCGTGCGGCGGGGCATCCGGGCCGTGGCCGCCGCGAGCAGTGGGGCACCGACGACGACGCCGAGCGCGTACGCGGAGACGAGGTGGCCGGCGGCGGGGATCGAGACACCGAGGTCGGCCGCGACGTCGGGCAGCAGGCCCATCATGACGAACTCGGTCGTCCCGATACCGAAGGCTCCTACGGCGAGGGCGAGCAGGGCCAGGGGCATGGGGAGACCTTTCGGGGAGGAGGAGAGCAGGGGGAAGGAGGGATTCCGTGGAATCCCTCCCCCACTATATGTTCACTGCCGGAACAAACTCTCCGGGCTCTCCATTCCCGCCCCGCTGACCTGCGGGATCAGCGACCTGACGTGGTGATCGTCACCCGCGCCGCCACCGGCAGGTGGTCGCTTCCCGTCGCCGGGAGGGTCCAGGACGCCATCGGCTCCAGCCCCCGGACCATGATCTGGTCGATACGGGCCATCGGGAACGACGCCGGCCAGCTGAAGCCGAAGCCGTCGCCGGCCGCGCCCTGGGTGGAGCGCATCTGGGCGGTGACGGCGTTCAGGGCGCGGTCGTTCATGGTGCCGTTGAGGTCTCCGAGGAGGACGACGTCCTGGATGGGCTCGTCGGCGATGGCCTCGCCCAGCGCGTCGGCGCTCTTGTCGCGCTGGCGGGCGGTGAACCCGGCCTCCAGCTTCACCCGCACCGAGGGCAGATGGGCGACGTACACGGCCACCGGGCCCTCGGGGGTGGTCACGGTGGAGCGCATGGCGCGCTCCCAGCCGAGCTTGATGTCGACGGGCTTGGTGGCGCTCATCGGGTACTTGCTCCACAGCCCGACGGTGCCGACGACCTCGTGGTACGGGTACGTCGCCGCGAGCGCCTTCTCGTACACCGGCACCGCGGCCTCCGTCAGCTCCTCCAGGGCGACGACGTCCGCGCCGGAGGCGGCGACGTCCCCGGCGGTGCCGGACGGGTCGGCGTTGTCCGCGTTGACGTTGTGGGTGACGACCATGAGGTCGCCCCCGCTGCCGGTCTTGCTGGTGACCAGTCCGCCGAAGAGGTTCAGCCAGACGATCGTGGGGACCAGCACCGCGATCAGCGCGATCGCCGACCTACGGACGATCGCCAGGACCAGCAGCAGCGGGATCGCGATGCCCAGCCAGGGCAGGAACGTCTCGGTCAGACTGCCCAGGTTGCCCACGCTGTTGGGGACCTGGGCGTGCAGCACCATGGCGAGCGCGACGAGCAGGGCGAGGACCGCGACGACGACGCCGCGCCGCCAGATCCTGCGGTCGCCTCTCCAGCCGCCGAACCATCGGCCGAGCAGGCGCCGGAGCCGGGATCCTTCGCGGCCCTCGCCCGTGCCGCCGCCGCCCGTCTCCGTCATGTACGCCTGCGCCATACCGTCGCCTCACAACCTGCCGTGCACACCGTCCCCCGCGCCCGGGGAGTGCCGGGAAGTTCACGACACCGGGGTGTGGTGCGGGACTTCGCGGCACTCCCTAGACCCTAGGGGATGATCGCCGTCGATCCTGCCGCCGTGTGGCGGCCGTACGGGCACGAGGACGAACAACCCGCTGTTCGGAGTTCCGAACCGGCGGTGAACGGGTGAGCTCTGTAACGGAATGCGAACATTCCGCTGTGACTCAGCTCGCAGGCGGACGCAGCCCTTCGAGCACCGTGTCGACCATGACCTCCGCGAGGTCCTCGGGGAGCGGCGAGTCGGGACGCATGATGGTGCGCACGAGCATCGGGCCGAAGACGAGGTCCCCGATGACGTCGATGTCGACGTCGCTACGGAGTTCGCCGTTGCCCTGCCCGCGCAGCAGGACGTCGGCGAGGATCCGGCGGCGCGGGGTGACGACGTTCGCGTGGTAGGCGTCCCAGATCTTGGGGCTGGACTTCATCTGGGCGAAGACGTTGTGCAGGATCGCCGAGGAGCGGTTGGCGAGTCCTCGTCGGCGGACGGCCTCCAGCAGGACGACCAGGTCGTCCCGCATGGAGGTGCCGGGCAGCGCCGGTTCGGGCGGTTCGGAGGCGCGCAGGACGTCGACGAACAGCTCCTCCTTGCCGCGCCACCGGCGGTAGATGGTGGCCTTACCGACACCGGCGGTGCGGGCCACCCGTTCTATGGACAGCTCCGCGAGGGGCACACCGTCCTCCAGGAGCTTCATCACGCCCTCGATGATGGAGCGCTCCACGGCCTCGCTGCGGGGCCGCCCCCGCACGGGGCTCACTTCCCGGGCCCGTCCGTCCTGGGCCCGGCTTCCGGCGAGGCTCACGGTCCACTCCGTCTCTGTCGTCGCACCGGGGTGATTCTCCCCCGGCCGCGCCCCCGAAGGGCGCCCCCC
>NZ_LIQX01000667.1 GCF_001418475.1 Streptomyces ossamyceticus
CTGCGGGGGCGGGCGGTGGGGGCGATCGAGACGACGGGGTTCCAGGAGCCCGCGGACCAGGCCCAGTTCGTGCACAGGGAGGCAGCGGCCCGGCGGATTCCGGTGACCCGTGCCGTCGCCGGACAGGAACGGCGTACCGGGGGTCTCGCGTGGCGGGTGCTGTGGCCGCCGGGCGACGCGGCCACCCCGGGCGGGCCGAACGACGCCAGTGTGACCATGCTCGTCCGCTCGGCCGGGCTGACCCTGCTGCTGCTCGGCGATCTCGAACCGCCCGCCCAGCGGGAGCTGTCGAGATCCCCGGTGGTCGCGGAGCTGGCAGCGGTGGACGTGGTGAAGGTCGCCCACCATGGTTCGGCCTACCAGGACCCGACCCTGATACGGGCGATGGCCCCGCGGCTGGCGCTCATCTCGGTGGGCGCCGACAACCCCTACGGCCACCCGGCGCCGAGCACGGTCGCGGCGCTGCGGGGCGGGGGCGCCACGGTGCTGCGTACGGACGAGGACGGCGCGATCGCCGTCGCGGGTACGGCCGAGGAGCTGGAGGTGGCGAGAGACTGAGGTCATGGATACCGCAGAGCTGGACACCTACCTTCGCCGCATCGGAGCCGAGCACCCGGCCTGGCCCACCGTGGACGTACTGCGTGAACTGCACCTGCGCCATCTGCGGACGGTGCCGTTCGAGAACCTGTCGATCCACCTCGGGGAGGAGATCGTGCTGGAGGAGAAGCGGCTGCTCGACAAGATCGTCGGGGAGCGCAGGGGCGGCTTCTGCTACGAACTGAACGGGCTGTTCGGGGCGATGCTCGCGGCGCTGGGCTTCGACGTGACGTTGCTCGCGGCACGGGTCTACGACGACGAGAAGCGCCTGGGCATCCCCTACGACCATCTCGCGCTGCGGGTGCGGACGGTGGATGGGGGTGACTGGCTGGCCGATGTGGGGTTCGGGTCGAACAGCCACTATCCCCTGGAGTTCGGGGGGAGAGGGGAGCAGGAGGACCCGGCGGGCACGTTCCGGGTGGTGGAGGCGGACCGGCAGAGCGGGGCGCGGGAGTTCGGGGACCTGGATGTGCTGCGGGACGGCAAGCCGCAGTACCGGCTGGAGGTGCGGCCGCGGGTGTTCGGGGACTTCGTGGCCGGGGCATGGTGGCACAGCACGTCTCCGGCCTCGCACTTCACCCGGTCGCTGGTCTGCTCGCGGCTCGGTGACGACGGTGGACGGATGACGCTCAGCGGCCGCACCCTCACGGTCACGTCCCGGGAGGGCGAGAAGGAGGTGACCGAGCTGGGGACGGACGAGGAGGTCCTGGCGGTGTACCGGGAGCGGTTCGGGATGGAGTTGGGGCGGGTGCCGGAGGTACGTGGGACGAAGTAGCGCGGGCCCGGCCACCGGCCGGGCCGGGCATGGGCTGCCGGGCATGGGCTGCCGGGCATGGGCTGCCGGGCGTGGGCCGGCGGGCGTGGGGTGCCCGGCGTGGGCCGGCGGGCGGGTCGCGGAAAATGGGGGCGTGAGCGATGTGAGACATGTGCTGGTGCTGCCCGATCGTGACGCGGCGGAAGAGGCCGCGCAGGCCCTCGGGGAGCGGTTCGGGCTGAACGAGGAGCCCCAGCTGGTGCGGGACGCGCTGGCCGGGGAGGACGACGCGGAGGACGCCCAGTGGCTGCTGGTGCTGCGCGACGAGGACGGGCGACTCGATCCGGTGGCGTTGGACGAGTTCGCGGGGGAGTGGGAGGGGTGGCGTGAGGAGCCGTAGGGCTCGTTGTCGGTGCCCCGTGGGATGCTGTGCGTGATGGCCAAGAAGACCGCTCACGATGATCCCCTCGCTTCTGTCACCCTCGCCGTGGGGCAGGAGGAGCTGCTGCTCGACCGGGCCGTGCAGGAGGTGGTGGCCGCCGCCAGGGCCGCCGACGCCGACACGGATGTGCGGGACCTCACGTCGGACCAGTTGCAGCCCGGCACGCTCGCCGAGCTGACGAGTCCCTCGCTGTTCGCCGAGCGGAAGGTCGTGGTCGTGCGCAACGCGCAGGACCTGTCGGCCGACACCGTCAAGGACGTGAAGGGGTACCTGGGCTCCCCGGCCGAGGAGATCACCCTCGTACTGCTGCACGCGGGCGGCGCCAAGGGCAAGGGGCTGCTGGACGCGGCGCGCAAGGCGGGGGCGCGGGAGGTGGCCTGCCCGAAGATGACGAAGCCGGCGGACCGGCTGGCGTTCGTACGGGGTGAGTTCCGCACACTCGGGCGGTCCGCGACACCGGAGGCGTGCCAGGCACTGGTCGACGCGATCGGAAGCGATCTGCGGGAGCTGGCGTCGGCGGCGTCGCAGCTGGTCGCCGATGTCGAGGGCACCATCGACGAGGCCGTGGTCGGGCGGTACTACACCGGGCGGGCCGAGGCGTCGAGTTTCGAGGTCGCCGACCGGGCCGTGGAGGGACGGGCGGCGGAGGCGCTGGAGGCGCTCAGGTGGTCGCTGTCCACCGGGGTGGCGCCGGTGCTGATCACCAGCGCGCTGGCGCAGGGCGTCCGGGCGATCGGGAAGCTGTCGTCCGCGCGGGGCGGCAGACCGGCGGACCTGGCGCGGGAGCTCGGCATGCCGCCGTGGAAGATCGACCGGGTGCGGCAGCAGATGCGGGGGTGGACACCGGAAGGGGTCGCCGTCGCGATGCGGGCCGTCGCGGAGGCCGACGCCGGGGTCAAGGGCGGCGGAGACGACCCCGAGTACGCGCTGGAGAAGGCGGTCGTGACCATCGCCCGGGCGGCGCGCTCCCGCCGGGGGTGAGCCTGCCGCCCTCGCCAGGGCGCGGGGGCCGCTGCCGCGCGATGCCCGCTGCCGCGCCGTTGCGGCTTGTCGCGCGGTTC
>NZ_LIQX01000668.1 GCF_001418475.1 Streptomyces ossamyceticus
GAACTCCTCAGCCCCTACTTCGCGCTGATGCGCCGCCGTCTGACCGAGGGCAGCGGAGAGGAGGACCTGACGGGCGTGATCGACCTGCTGGCACACTGACTGGCGTTGACGGCTTTTCCGCACTGAGGCAACGGGATCAGGTCTGTCGGGGAAGATGTGCGTCGGCCGGCTTCAGGAAGAGGGGGAGTGGTCGGTGGAGAGACTGCGGCGAGCGTTCCTGGATTTCGACCGGCGCTTCGGCGGGGCCGAGCCGCCCCCCAGGGTGCAGGTGTTCCTGGCCCGGCACCCTGTGGCCACGGGAGTGGTCGGCGGTGTCGTCAGCGGACTGTTGTGTGCCTGGGCCCTCTCGGCCTTCGATGATCTGGGGCTCATGCTTCAGGCGGTGCTGTGGGGGCTGGGTGCCGGGCTGTTCTTCTGGCTCCTGTGCCGCTTCGAGCGTCGGCGCCAAGCTCACTACGAGCGCACCGGAGGGTGGCGGTCGGCTCCGCTGTCTCCCGTCGCCCATGAAGCACTGCCCCTGTGGCTTGAGGGCGTCCTGTGGATCAGCTCCTGGTCGATCTGTACGGCGGTCCTGTGGCTCGTTGGACAACTGAGGGATCCGCCGCGCAGCTGGCTCTGGAGCGCCGTCTACGCCGGGATCCTCATCATCGCGGGCTGGGCCGCGCGACTGGTCCGGGAACGCGGGCGGCGCTGACCCTCTTTCCCACGAGGGCGCGGGAGGTGACGCACATCGAGTCCGAGCCCTCAGCCCGGGAACCGACGGCGCCTGTCCGGAAGCACGGTCTGGCCTTGGGGAACACGAGGGCTCGCCTTGCGCTGCGACAGCCACAGGGCGACGGCCTCCGAGATCGGCTGCCCGGTCTCCAGCTCGATGAAGCCGAACTGGCCGCTCTGGTTGCACTCCAGGAACCACCAGATGCCCTTCTCCTCGGCGAAGTCGAACGCGGCATACGCCAGTCCGGCGAGGGCGACGTACTCGTACACCGACCTGCTGACACGCTCGGGAACAGGGACCGCCTCCCAGGCGTGGCCGGTGTCGCCGTAGCGCCCGTCGACCTGGCCGGGTTCGGCCACCTTCCGAGCGGCGAACAGCCGGGTGCCGACACAGGTCAGACGGATGTCGGCACGCTTGGGTATGTACCGCTGGAGCAGCGCCGGCCCGGCCGCGACGCCGGAGAAGTCCGTGTCGGGGCCGATCAGCGTGGTGGGCAGAGCCAGAGCGGGGGCACCCGGTGGCGGTCCCGAGGCGGATTTCACCACCACGTCCCCGTGCTCCGCGGCGAACTGCCGCGCCAGCCGCGGGGAGGTGGTGACGAGAGTGGGCGGTACCGCGAAGCCGCTGAGATGGGCGACCCTCAACTGCCACAGCTTCAACCGGGCCTGCTCGGCGTTGCGCGGATGGTTCATCCATCGCGGGGAGCCGGAGCAGAGCAGCCCGTCCCCGGATGAGACGCCGCGGAGCAAAGACATCAACTCCACCGCCATTCCCAAGCTCAACCAGGAGACCCTGCGGGCGCAGAGCGCGGACATCGACACGGTGTCGGGCGCCAGGTACACCAGTGAGGGCTACCGGCAGTCCCTCCAGAGCGCCCTGGACCGGGCCGGCGTCTGAGCACATCAACCTGACGCGGGTCCCTCGACGGCGTGAACGGGGACCGAGGCCGGTCCGCCACGGCCTCCGGTTGCCTCCGGCCGTACGGGGTGGCTCCATGGAACGGCAACCGGGAATGCGGGGAACGGGGCAGCGGATGGGTATCGATGTGACGGTGGACCGGGCGATCCCACTGCCGTGGGAGCGGGTGGCCGCGTATGCCATGGACTGGCGCCACGATGCCGGGTGGACCCAGGGCATCCGGACGGCTCGGCTGACGCGGCAGGCGGATGCGGGCGGTTTCGGGGTCGGGGCGGAGGTGACGCGGACGGCTCACTTCCTCGGCAAGCGGATCGACTACGTGCTGCGAGTCGCCGAGTACGAGCCGCCGAGGCTGCTGGACATGGTCTCGGTGGCCGGTCCGATGCCGATGCACGTGACCTACTCCTTCGACCCGCTTCCGGACGGCGGCACGCTCGCCCGGATCCGTGTACGCGGTGACGCCTCAGGCTTCTACCGGTTGGCCGGGCCGATGATGGGGCGCAAGGTGCGCTCGTCGCTGGTCAGGGACCTCCGGGACCTGGAGCGGCAGGTGAGCCGGCGAGCGGGAGGGTGAGCCTGGGGGGCAAGGCCCCGGCGCTGAAGGAGCCAGGGCGCCCACGCCGGCCAATCGTCACCTCGCGCGTTGAGCGACGAGCATGTCGCCCGCGCCGCAGCCTCAGCGCGTGGGCGTGAGGCTCGCCTTGACGTGCCCGAGGAGTGCGGCGAGGGCCTTCGGCTCGGTGCCCAGGAGCACGTGCGGTTCGTCGCTCTCGCGGAGGCGGATGGTTCCGTCGGGGGCGGTGGCCAGGTAGAGGCAGTTGCTCTCGGGGCCTCCGCTGAACGAGGACTTCTGCCAGTTCAGGTCAGCCATCCGGGCCTCCTAGAGCGTGTAGAGCAGATGCTGGATGAGGGCCAGCGAGTCCTTCACCGAGTGTGCTTCGGGGGCCAACGATACGTCGACCGGGGGCAGCGCATTCTCGGCCAGCCGCGCGAACAGCGCGTCGTACTGCCGTAGTTGCTCCGGCTCTCGTAGGTAGTCGGGGCCGGTGGCGCGGTCGAGGACCACCGTGCCGAGCCGCCGGGTGACGGGGATGGTGTGAACGAAGTTGCCGCTGAGGGCCGCGTACGCCTGAGCGGTGAACGGATAGATCTGGATGGTCACATGGGGGAGACGAGCCAACTCGATGAGCCGTACCAACTGCTCGCGTACGACCCTCGCGCTGCCGAACCGCATGTGCAGCGCCGCTTCGTGGATCACGGCGTGGACGGAGGGTGGGTTGTCGCGAGCGAGGACCCGCTGCCGCTCCATGCGGAACCGCAGACCGTCCTCGATGTTCTCGAAGCCCAGCTTGGGGCTGTTGAAGATGGCCCGCGCGTAGTCGGCGGTCTGGAAAAGCCCCGGAATGAACAGTGACTCGTGCATCCGCAGGGTGACCGCCTCGGCCTCCAACTCGGCGAGGTTGAGCGCGGCCGGCCCCATGCGTTTCCGGTACGCGCTCCACCAGCCCCTGCCGGACGCCTCGGACATGGACACCAAGGCATCGACGTAGGGCTCGTCCGTGCAACCGTATGTCCGGCACAGGTCCAGCAGCCGATCAGTGAGGATGGATGTGCGCCCCAGTTCGATATGGCTCAGTTGTGCCCGGCTCATGCTGATCCGCTGAGCGGCTTCGGCAGCACTCAAGCCCGCGATTTCGCGCAGTTGTTTGAGTTCGAAGCCGAGGCGGCGTTGGCGTTCGCTGATGGTGGTGCGTAGTCCCACGATCACTCCCTGGTGGCTCGTGGGAAGTCTGCACGGCGGTGAGTGATCGGTCCACTCGATCAGGTGACAGGGTTGAGATGATGAGCCCTTCACTTCTACTTTGGGTGTGGAATCAGTCACGCACCGAGAACAAGCAACTCCCCCAGCCCGTAAGTCGACAGAGCACCCACCCCGCAGCCCGGGCGCGCGTGGGCGTCGCCATCGCCGGGCCGGGGCCCCTCCCCATCACCCACACCGCCAGGAGCACCCATGCATCCAGCCCGCAGTGCTGCCCACAGGCCTGTGCAACTCACCTACGAGTACAGCCTGTTCGCCCCTGCCGACCCGACCGCCCCCCGTCTCTGCCGGGACTTCGTGCGGGCCATCCTCGTCACCCACGAACGGGAGCACCTCGTCATGCCCGCCGCCCTGTGCACCTCGGAACTCGTCACCAACGTCCATCTCCACACCAAGGGCACCGCCATGCTCCGCGTTCACCTGACCCCGGCCCGGCTACGGGTCAGCGTGTTCGACGAGAGCGCGGACCCTCCGGTGGTGGTGCGGCCCGCCGCCGGAGTCGCCGCCTGCTGGGGGAGAGGGCTCGCGCTCGTGGACGAGATGGCGGACGGCTGGGGTGTGGCGGACGGCCGGGCGGGGCGGTTCGCGAAGGGGGTGTGGTTCGAGCTGGGGCTCGCGGGTGAGCCGTTCCGGGACGCGGAACTGATGTCTGGCCGCACGGTCCGCCCGCCCGGCATCGCCGACTGAACCATCCGGCTCCGGATGATGTCTCATCAGGGGATACGCGTAAGGCGCTGGTTGGCGAGGTGCTCATGGCGGTGGACGACATGGAGGAGATCATCGCGGCGACGGTGGGGTGACGGTTCCCGCACGGGACAGCGGAACCGCTGTGAACGCGACCTCGACGGCGCCGCTCCGGTTGACGTAGTCGACGCGCAGGTCACGGCCGCCTGGGCGGTCAGCGCGTACACCCCGCCCATCGCCGCGGCGATG
>NZ_LIQX01000669.1 GCF_001418475.1 Streptomyces ossamyceticus
AGCGCGTGCAGGGCGCGCAGGTCCCGGCCGGGGTCCGTGCCCAGGGTGTCCCGCAGCGCCCGGCGTACGGCCTCGAAGGCCGCCAGGGCCTCCGCCGTGCGGCCCGCCTCGTGCAGGGCGCGGATCAACAGGGCGTGCAGGGGCTCGTCGTAGGGGTGCGTCCCGGTGAGTTCCCGGAGTTCCGGTACGAGGTAGGCGGCGCGGCCGAGGCGGAGGTCCGCCTCGATACGGGTGCGGATCGCCTCCGCGCGCAGGGCCTCGGGGCGGGCGGCGGCGGTGCGGTCGGGGAGGTCGGCCAGGGCCGGGCCGCGCCAGAGGGACAGGGCCTCGCGGAGGGTGGTGGCGGCGGTGGCCGGGTCGTCGTCCCGGGCGAGTGCTGCCTTGGCGTCCTTCAGGAGGTGCTCGAAGGCGAAGAGGTCGACGGTGGCGGGTGCGGTGACCAGGCGGTAGGCGCCGGGTTCCGAGGTGATCGTGTGCCGGCCGAGGGCTCGGCGCAGGCGGGCGACGAGTGCCTGGAGGGCGGCGGGGGCGTCCTCGGGCGGGGTGGTCGACCAGATGTCGTCGACGAGCGTGGACACGGGGACGGGGCGGTCGGCGCGGAGCGCCAGGGCGGTGAGGAGTGCGCGGAGCCGGGGGCCGCCGAGCGGGACGGGGGTGCCCTCGTCGTTCTCTGCACGGGCCGGCCCCAGGATCGCGTAGCGCACCGGGTCATTGTCGCCGGGGCGGGCGAGAGCGGGGAGGCTTTCGCGGCCCTCACCGCCCTTCACCCGCCGTCACCGCCCCTGCCCCGTCCGCGTCACCGTCCCCGTCCGCGTCACCGTCCCCGTCCGCGTCCCGCCCGCGTCCGTGTCCGCGTCAGCGTCAGCGCACCGTCACCGTGTCGCCGTACGCCGTCGCCCCGCTCGTCGTGGACGTCGAGGTGGACTTCCAGCGCCAGGTGCCGGACGTGGAGGCGGTGACCGAGGTGCGGAGCTTGCCGCCGGCGTCGGAGGTGACCGTCTTGACCGTGGTGTACGTGGAGGTGCCGGACCTCTTGAACTGGAGGGCGACGGACCGGCCGGCGTGGGCGGCGTAGGCGTTGGTGTTCCAGTCGGCCCGGGTCAGCGCGCCGGTGACGGTGAGCTTGGCGCCCTTGGCCACGGGCTCCGGGCCCGCCTGGGTGGTGGCGAGCCGGGCGAGCCGCTTCACCTGGATCTTGGCGCTGGTCTCCAGGTCGTAGAAGTCGCTGTCCTTGGCGACGGCCTCGGCGGTGAAGCGCCAGGTGCCGGCCGAGCTGTTCCTGAGCCCGTAGTAGTCGGAGCGGTCGGGGTCGAGGGTGAACTTGAAGGCGCACTTCATGGTGGTGGACGTGGGCCGGGTGCAGTCGGCGGAGTGGGCGTGGATGATCTTGTCGTCGGAGCTGACCAGCTTGGCTCCGAGGATGCCCTGCATGCCCGAGCCGTCCTTGGCGGTGGCGGCGACCGTGACCGTCTGGGCCGTGCTGACGCCCACGTTGAACGTCTTCTTGTTGAAGTTCACCGAGGTGAAGACCGTGTCGCCCTTCGCGGTGTCCGCGTGGGCGGCGGCGGGGGCGAGCAGCGGGAGCAGCACCGAGGTGCCGAGGACGGCGGCCGCGGCCGTACGTGTACGCATGGTTCTCCAGGCACGAGAGCTACGGGCACCTCGTGTGTGCCCTGCGTCGGGGGGCGCGTACGTGCACGTGAGGTACCGGGGAGCCGGACGTCTGTCCGATCGCGAGGGGAGACCGTCGACGGGCCCCGTTGGTTGTACACGTCCGGACTGCGAGATTCCGCTACGTCGCCCGCGCCACGCTGGGCTCTCACACACGGGGCCGGGCCCCGCCGACCGCCGCTACGCCTTGCCGGACCGCTGCCACGCCTTGCCGGACCGCCGTTACATCTGCCGGGCCGTCGCCCCCGCGCCCAGGGCGCCCCGCTGGGGGGTGATCCCGGCGGGCACGGCGCGCTGTCTGGCCGGGGTGCCCGTCCAGCAGGTGCCCCGGCGGGAGAGGAGGCGGCGCAGCCAGAGTTCCAGTGAGACGAGGTCGGCGAGGCCGTCCAGGGGCAGGGGCTCGCCCGCGGCGGCCGCACGGAGCGCGTTGCGGACGACGCGGGCCTCCACCAGGCCGGCCTGCGCGAGGAGCGGTGTGTCGAAGAGGCCGATCAGCGTGTCGGCGGCGACGCGCAGGCCGGTGCGGGTCGCGGCGGCGGACGTGGCATGGGAGGGGGCGCCCCAGCCGGGCGGGAGGTCGGTGACCCCGGCACCCTCCAGGACCGTACGGAGGATGGCGGCGCGGGCGCCGGGCTGGACGCGCAGGGCCTCGGGGAGGGCCCGGCAGGCGCGGACGACCTGGTTGTCGAGGAACGGGGTGTGCAGGCGCTGGGAGCGGATCTCTGCGGCCTGTTCGAGGACGCGCAGGTCGGCGGCGTGGCGGGCCAGGGCCGCACGGGCCCGGAAGTCACCGGGGCGCTGGCCCGGACCGACGCTCGGGCGGCCCGACACAGCACCCAGGCGAATCGATACTTCTGCCAGGGCCTCGCCCGTCAGCCAGCGGGCGGCGGGCCCGGGTCTCGCCCAGGTGAGCGCGGCGAGCGAGGCTCCGACGGCCCCGCCGGGTTCGTCGAAGCGCCGCCGCATCAGACGGTCGGCCAGGCCCTCGACGCCCACGCGGTACGGGGTGCGGGCCAGTTTCCGGGCGGCGCCGTACACGCGTGCGGGGACCATCACCGAGCCGTCCGCCTTGGCGAGGGCGGCGACCGGGCGGACGAGGTGGCGGCGCTTGCGGTCCATCAGCAGGTCGGCGAGGCGGGCGGGGTGGGCGTCCAGGACCTGGCGGGCGCCGTAGCCGGTGAAGTGGTCGGCGCTGCCGGCGGCGAGCCGGGCGCGGTGGCGGGCCGCCATGACGAGGGAGGGGCCCGGTTCGTCGGTCAGCGGGACATCGAGGTCCGCGTAGGGGAGGACGTCCTCGTCGCCGGTCACGACGACGTGGTGGAGGCGGGGGTTGGCGGCCAGGGTGCCCGCGCGTTCCAGTTCGGCCTCGCGGCCCGCGGTCGCCAGGTCGTTGAACGTGACGGCGAGGAGGCGTTCGCCGGCGCCCGTGCCGTGGCCGAGGACCGTGCCGGGGGCGCCGGGCAGGCCGGCGGCGAGGAGGGCCAGCGTGCCCGAGGCGGGGCCGCCGGAGAGGTCGGCGCCGATGCCGGGGACCGGCATCCCGCGGGCGGCGCGGCGCTCCGCCGGGCCCATTCCGGGCACGGGGCCCGGATCGACGTCGGGCACGTGGCGCGGAGCAGACAGACGGGTGCGTACTGCTTCTACGAGAGCGTCCCTCACCGCGTCCACCGCGCTGTCCGGGTCGGCGGCGGGTGCGGCGACCGCGAGGGACGCGACGGGCTCGTAGCCGGCGATCTCGCGCGCCCCGGCGCGCAGGATCAGCGCATGCCCCGGGGGAATGCGGCGCACGCCGTCGTACGGGGTGGAGTCATGGAAGGCGTCCGGTACGTCGGGGGCGGCGAGCAGGGCCGCGAGGTGCCCGAAGTCCAGGTCGGCCTCGACGAGATCGGCCAGCGGCAGGGCGGCCGTCGCGTACGCGGTGCCGCCGGCCCAGGGCGTGTAGAAGACGGGGCGCGCGCCCGCGAGGTCACCGCAGACGGTGACCCGGCGGCCGACCTGGACGACGGCCGTGTAACTGCCGGGCCAGGCGGTGAGATGGCGCAGGGCACCGCCGCGGGCTGCGAACAGGGCCACGCGCAGCTGCTCGTCGGTGGCCCCGCAGATGCCGAGGATCGCGATCCTGGTCTGGGCGTCGGCCTGCACGACACGCACCTCGTCGGGGCGCCAGTCGCCGACGGCCCACAACGGATCGGGGTCGCCCCACAGCGGGTGGGAGCCGACCGGGTGCACCGCCTCGCCGTCCGGGCCGGTGGCTCCGGCGGAGCCGAGGGCGTGCGAGCCAGCGGCGGTACTGCTCCATCCCACCAACCACCGCATCGACGCCTCCACAGGCTGTGGACAACCAGTGCACCGTAGGAACGGCACCCATGCTGCCACGAAGGAGGCTCGATGGAGGGCGTGCGGAGCTGCTTGCGCACCGGTAAGTGCGCCCCTGGGGAGACTTGAGCGCTCCCCCGTCACACCGCCGGACGGCCCCGGAAGCAGGGCGGTCGACAAAGGCGGACCCCGGGTCTACGACGCGAATGCGCCCCCGATACGCTCCCCCAAAACTCCTAACGCGCCCTCAAGAGACGTGGTCGGAGGGGTATTGACCCTCCGCACCCACCGTCGATTTTCGGCCAAATCGGGATCGTGGGACAGAACTCACACATCCTCCGTACCGACCCCGATGGCGACTCAGTGTCAACGAACAGTCCGGGAGGCGGAGTTCACCTCCCGGACCGGTCCGCCGCCCGCGGGGATGAAGGCGGCGGTGTCCCCCAGCCCACTGGATCCAGTACAGCGGGCCGACCCACGCATGACCATGGAACCGCTCCCCCACTGGCCGGAGTAGAGCGCACGGACGGGCGCACGGCCACACAGCGGGGGCACGCGGCAACAGTCCGTACTCTGTCCGCACTTTCGTACGGACCACATTCCCGCCATCCGGATTTAGGCCCCTTAACGCTTGGGATGCGGCGAACTACGCTGGGTTTACGAATGCCGCGTGCCTATGCCGCCGCGGCAGCCGTCTGTTCGAGGGGTGGCGCATGTCCAGGGAGCAACGCGGGCCGAACGAAAAGCTCGGCGCCGTTCTCGCCCTCGCGGGAATCAGCAACGCAGGACTCGCGCGTCGCGTCAACGATCTTGGCGCTCAACGCGGGTTGACGCTTCGCTACGACAAGACGTCGGTGGCGCGGTGGGTCTCCAAGGGCATGGTCCCCCAGGGCGCCGCGCCACACCTCATCGCGGCCGCCATCGGCCAGAAGCTCGGCCGGCCCGTGCCGCTGCACGAGATCGGCCTGGCCGACGCGGATCCCGCACCCGAGGTGGGCCTCGCCTTCCCCCGTGACATCGGACAGGCCGTGCGGTCGGCGACCGAGCTGTACCGCCTCGACCTCGCGGGCCGCCGCGCCGGCTCCGGCGGCATCTGGCAGTCCCTCGCCGGATCGTTCGCGGTGAGCGCGTACGCGACGCCCGCCTCACGCTGGCTGATAACCCCGGCCGACAGCTCGGTGGCGCGCGAGGCGAGCTCCGCGGAGGGCTCGGGGTCGCCGCTGAAAGTCGGCCACAGCGATGTGCAGAAGCTGCGCGAGGCCGCTGAGGACGCCCGGCGCTGGGACTCCAAGTACGGCGGCGGCGACTGGCGTTCGTCGATGGTCCCCGAATGTCTGCGGGTCGAGGCCGCGCCGCTGCTGCTCGGCTCGTACTCCGACGAAGTGGGACGCGCACTGTTCGGAGCCTCCGCCGAACTCACCCGCCTCGCAGGCTGGATGGCTTTTGACACGGGTCAACAGGAGGCGGCCCAGCGGTACTACATCCAGGCGTTGAGGCTCGCGCGCGCCGCGGCCGACGTGCCGCTCGGCGGGTATGTGCTGGCCACGATGTCGTTGCAGGCGACCTATCGCGGGTTCGGCGACGAGGGCGTCGACCTCGCGCAGGCCGCGCTGGAGCGCAACCGGGGGCTCGCCACCGCCCGCACCATGAGCTTCTTCCGGCTCGTGGAGGCACGGGCACACGCGCGTGCGGGCGACGCGGTGGCTGCCGGGGCCGCCCTCAAGGCCGCCGAGGGGTGGCTGGAGCGGGCCCGCGACGGCGACAACGACCCGTCCTGGCTCGGCTTCTACGGCTACGACCGCTTCGCCGCGGACGCCGCGGAGTGCTACCGCGACCTCAAGGCGCCGCGTCAGGTGCGCCGCTTCACCGAGCAGGCGCTGTCGCGCCCCACGGAGGAGTTCGTCCGCTCGCACGGGCTGCGGCTCGTCGTGTCGGCGGTCGCGGAACTGGAGTCCGGCAACCTCGACGCGGCGTGCGAGCAGGGCGTACGGGCGGTGGAGGTGGCCGGGCGCATCTCCTCGGCCCGCACGACCGAGTACGTGAAGGATCTCCTCCACCGACTGGAGCCGTACGGGGACGAGCCGCGGGTGATCGAGCTGCGGGAGAGGGCACGGCCGCTGCTGATGACCCCGGCGTAGACGCTCCGCTGGAGGGCCGGGCGCCTCTTCGTGTGCGGGGGCGGGGGGGCCGCCTGCTCATCTACTCATCTGCCGGGTTTGTGTAAGTTTGCGAGTACGGGTGCGTGGGGGTTTTCGCGCAGTTCCCCGCGCCCCTGTCGGGCTGGCCGGTGGTCGGGATGTGACCGGGGCCATGCAGACGTCTTTCGGGTTTGAGGGCATTGTCAGTGGTGCAGTGCACTATCAGAGTCGGGAGGTGGGGCGCGTGCGGAGGCTGAGCGCTTACGACTGTGATGTGCTCGTGGTCGGCGGGGGGATCGTCGGGCTGTCGACGGCGTACGCGATCACACGCGCCGCGCCGGGGACACGGGTGACCGTCCTGGAGAAGGAACCGGGCCCCGCCCGGCACCAGACCGGGCGCAACAGCGGGGTCATCCACAGCGGGATCTACTACCGCCCCGGATCGCTGAAGGCCCGGTACGCGGTCAAGGGCGCCGCCGAGATGGTGAAGTTCTGCGCCGAGTACGGCATCCCCCACAAGGTCACCGGGAAGCTGATCGTCGCCACCGAGCGCTCCGAGCTGCCCCGGCTGCACGCCCTGGTGCAGCGCGGCCGGGAGAACGGCATACCGGTCCGTGAACTGGGCCCCGCCCAGATCACCGAGTACGAGCCGGAGGTGCGCGGACTCGCCGCCATACACGTCGGGACCACCGGCATCTGCGACTTCGTCGGCGTCGCCCGGCAGCTCGCCGCCGCCTCCGGCGCCGACATCCGGTACGGGGCCGAGGTCGAGCACATCGACCGGCGGGCCTCGCTCGGCGTGGCCGTACGGATCCGCGGCGGTGACATCGTCCGGGGGCGCGTCCTCGTGAACTGCGCCGGGCTGCACTGCGACGAGGTGGCCCGGCTGACCGGGGACGATCCCGGCATGCGGATCGTGCCGTTCCGGGGGGAGTACTACGAGCTGGCCCGGCCCGAGCTGGTGCGGGGCCTGGTGTATCCGGTGCCTGATCCGGCGTTCCCGTTCCTCGGGGTGCATCTGACCCGAGGCATGGACGGAAGCGTCCACCTCGGGCCCAACGCGGTACCGGCGCTCGCCCGCGAAGGGTACGGCTGGGGGACCGTACGGGTGCGGGAACTGGGCGCGACCCTGGCATGGCCCGGAGCCTGGCGGATAGCGCGGCGGCACTGGCGGTACGGCGCCGGGGAGCTACGGCGGTCCGTGTCCAGGCGGGCGTTCACGGGGGCCGTACGGCGGCTGCTGCCCGGGATCTCCGAGGGGGATCTCGTACCGGCGGCCGCGGGAGTGCGGGCGCAGGCCGTGCTGCGGGACGGGACGCTGGTGGACGACTTCCTGATCCGCGAAGGTGCGCGGGCGGTGCACGTACTGAACGCGCCGTCGCCCGCGGCGACCGCGTCACTGCCGATCGGGCGTGAGGTCGGGAGGAGAGCGCTGGCGGCGCTGGCCGCGGTGTGACGTCGGCCGCGGCCGCCGCCGTGTGCCGGCCGCGGCTCGGGGGCGTTGCGGGTGGGGCTTCGGGTTGGTTGTGGCTTGCGCTTCGGGGCCGCTGCGGCTTCGGGTTCGGGGCCGCTGCGGCTTTGGGTTCGGGGCCGTTGTGGCTTCGGGTTCGGGGCCGCTGCGGCTTCGGGCACGGGGCCCGGTCGGGGCCCCGTTCGGGTTGCGGTCTGCTAAGGGAAGCGCGGTCGTAAAATTGGGGGCACTGTGTCTGAGTCTGCCAATGCCTCCGAGTCCCGCACCTCCGGTGCCTCCCTTCGGCGTGCCCGTGCCAAGGGTGAGCCCCGCTTTCCGGACGGGCCCAAGGCCGATCCCGCCGGGGCACACTTCGAGCGGCGGATCAGGAGCTTCCAGCCCCGGCGCAGCCGGGTGACGGCCGGGCAGGCGGACGCCCTCCAGCGGCTGTGGCCCAAGTGGGGGCTCGACATCGACGGGCGGACGCTGGACCTCGTCGAACTGTTCGGCAACGAGAACCCCGTCGTCATGGAGATCGGCTTCGGGATGGGCGAGGCGACCGCCGAGATGGCCACCGCGGACCCCGGCACCAACGTCCTCGCCGTAGACGTCCACACCCCCGGCCAGGGCAACCTCCTCAATCTCGCCGACCGGAACGGACTGTCCAACATCCGGGTCGCCAACGGCGACGCGATCATCCTGCTGCGGGAGATGCTCGCACCCGCCTCCCTGAACGGGCTGCGCGTCTATTTCCCCGACCCCTGGCCGAAAAAGCGCCATCACAAGCGGCGGCTGATCCAGCCGGAGTTCCTCACCCTCGTCGCGTCACGGCTCCGCCCCGGCGCGATCGTGCACTGTGCGACGGACTGGGAGCCGTACGCCGAGCAGATGCTGGACGTGCTGACCGCCCACCCCGACTTCGAGAACACCCGGCCCGACGGCGGGTTCGCGCCACGTCCCGGCTTCCGGCCGCTGACCCGTTTCGAGGCCCAGGGACTGGACAAGGGTCATGTGGTGAACGATCTGCTCTTTCGTCGCGTAGATCAGTAGGAACCGCTTCCAACCCCCCATAGGCGCCCGAACAGTCCCCCCACACCCCCGCGACCGGTCGTACGGTACGACGTCGCGGGCAGCGCCCATCGCTCGTTAGGGTCAACGCAATGGCCACCGGTCCCCTCTACCCGACGCACCCCAGCGGCACCGCCGGGGGAGGTGCGTTCAGGCCCCCGCGCTGGTGGCAGCGGAAGAGCGTCAAGTACGGCTCTCTCATCGCGCTGCTCGCGCTGTCCGGGCTCGTCATCCTGGCGCTCGTCCGCGAGCAGACCGGCACCGAGGGGTTCCTCGTCGGGCTGGGGCTCGCGGTGCTGCCCGTACCGCTGCTCGTGGCCGCGTTCCGGTGGCTGGACCAGGTGGAACCCGGGCCCTGGAAGAACATGGTGTTCGCGTTCGCCTGGGGGGCGTGCGCGGCGGCGCTCATCGCGATCGTGGCGAACAGCTTCGCGACCCAGTGGATAGCCACGGCCACGGCCGACCCGTCGCACGCCGACACCCTCGGTGCCACCGTCATAGCGCCCGTC
Organism: Streptomyces ossamyceticus; assembly: GCF_001418475.1. Lineage (GTDB taxonomy): Bacteria > Actinomycetota > Actinomycetes > Streptomycetales > Streptomycetaceae > Streptomyces > Streptomyces ossamyceticus. Next base: position 9,153 of record NZ_LIQX01000669.1, read on the forward strand.
GTCGAGGAGACCGCCAAGGCCGCGGCCGTGCTGCTGATCTTCCTGTTCCGGCGGCGGAACTTCACGGGCCTCGTCGACGGGGTGGTGATCGCGGGCGTCACGGCGACCGGGTTCGCGTTCACCGAGAACATCCTCTACCTCGGGACCGCGTTCGGAACGGACCAGCTCAGCGGGGGGAGCGGGCTGGCGTCGGTCACCGCCGCGACGTTCTTCGTGCGGGTGATCATGTCGCCGTTCGCGCACCCCCTGTTCACCGTGCTCACGGGCATCGGGTTCGGGATCGCCGCCAGGGCCGGGCAACGGCAGCCCGTGCGGCGGGTGCTGGTGCCGGTCGTCGGGCTCCTGCTCGCGATGGGCATGCACGCGGTGTGGAACGGGTCCGCGGCGTTCGGGGAGTACGGGTTCTTCGCGGTCTACGCGGTGTTCATGGTGCCGATGTTCGGGCTGCTGACGTGGTTGTCGATCTGGGTGCGGCAGCGGGAGCTGCGGGCCGTGCGGGAGGAACTGCCGGTGTACGCGGCGGCGGGGTGGCTGACGCCGCCCGAGCCGTTCGTGCTGGGGTCGATGCGGGCGCGGCGGGCGGCGCGG
>NZ_LIQX01000067.1 GCF_001418475.1 Streptomyces ossamyceticus
GGCGCCCCGTTCCCGCGCCCGCGGCGTGACCTGCGCTTCGGTGAAGACCGTGTGGAAGTTGCCCGTCGATGTTCGGGAGCCGCACGGGCGGATTCCGGTCCCCGGGACAGAGCACCGAGGGCGGGACGTTAGCGTGTAGCGGTGAGTGAGACGACGACCCCTGCCCTCCAGTACCGCTTCGACGGGCCGGACGACGCCCCGGTCCTCATCCTCGGGCCCTCGCTCGGTACGACGTGGCACATGTGGGACAGGCAGATCCCCGAACTGACCAAGCAATGGCGGGTCTTCCGGTTCGACCTGCCGGGCCACGGCGGTGCGCCCGCCTACCCCGGCGGTTCGGTCTCCGAGCTGGCCGCCCGGCTGCTGGCCACGCTGGACGCGGTCGGTGTGCAGCGCTTCGGCTACGCGGGCTGCGCGCTCGGCGGCGCCATCGGCGCGGAGCTCGCGCTGCGCCACCCCGACCGCCTCGCCTCCCTCGCGCTGATCGCCGCGTCGCCGCGCTTCGGCACGGCCGACGAGTTCCGCCAGCGCGGCGTGATCGTACGGACGAACGGCCTCGACCCGATCGCGCGTACCTCCCCGGACCGCTGGTTCACCGCCGGGTTCGCGGCGGCGCAGCCCGCGATCACCGAGTGGGCCGTGCAGATGGTCCGCACCACCGACCCCGGCTGCTACATCGCCGCCTGCGAGGCCCTCGCCTCGTTCGACGTCCGCGCCGAACTGGGCCGTATCGGGGTCCCCACCCTGGTCCTCGTCGGCTCCGACGACCAGGTCACCGGGCCCGCCGAGGCCCGTACGCTCGTCGCGGGCATCCCGGACGCCCGGCTCGCCGTCGTCCCCAGCGCCTCGCACCTGGTACCCGTCGAGCAGCCCGCCGCGGTCACCGACCTCCTCGTGCGGCACTTCTCGACGGCCTGGCAGCCGGCCTACGACTCGACCACCGGTCAGATCGCCATCCCGGCGGCGCCCGCCAAGCCGGCCCTCGCGGTCGCCGTGCCGCAGCAGAGCGGCCCCGTCGCCGAGATCGCCCCGGCCGCCGTCCAGCCGGAGGCGCTCGGCAGACCGGACCCCTACGACGCCGGGCTCAAGGTCCGCCGCGAGGTGCTCGGCGACGCGCACGTCGACCGGGCGCTGGCCACGGCGGACGAGTTCTCCGGGGACTTCCAGGAGTTCATCACCCGCTACGCGTGGGGCGAGATCTGGGACCGGCCGGGTCTCGACCGCCGCTCCCGCAGCTGCGTCACGCTCACCGCCCTCGTCGCCGGTGGACACCTCGACGAACTCGCCTTCCACACCCGGGCCGCCCTCCGCAACGGGCTCACCCCGAACGAGATCAAGGAAGTCCTCCTCCAGGCCGCCGTCTACTGCGGCGTCCCCGCCGCGAACAGCGCCTTCAGGGTCGCCCAGCAGATCATCCGAGAGGAGACCACCCCCGAGGAATGACCCCGGCCGCAGGCCCGCACAGGCCAGTGACCTCACCCGTGAAACACCGGCGAGCGGGCCGTCGGGCGTCCCGCGGGGGCAGGATGGAGTCATGACCATGAAGCTCACGAAGAAGTCGCACGCCTGCGTCCGTCTGGAGAAGGGCGGACGCACGCTCGTCATCGACCCCGGCGGGTTCAGCGAGGAGGACGCGGCGGTCGGCGCGGACGCGGTCCTGGTCACGCACGAGCACCCCGACCACTTCGACGAGGGACGGCTGCGCGCGGCCCTGGAGGGCAACCCGGCCGCCGAGATCTGGACCCTGCGCTCCGTCGCCGAGAAGATCTCCGCCGCGTTCCCCGGCCGGGTGCACACCGTCGGCCACGGCGACACGTTCACCGCCGCGGGCTTCGACATCCAGGTGCACGGCGAGCTGCACGCCGTCATCCACCCGGACATCCCGCGCATCACCAACGTCGGCTACCTCGTCGACGGCGGCCGGGTCTTCCACCCCGGCGACGCCCTGACCGTCCCCGACCACGCCGTGGAGACGCTGATGCTCCCCGTGATGGCACCCTGGAGCAAGATCTCCGAGGTCATCGACTACGTCCGCGAGGTCAAGCCGCACCGCGCCTACGACATCCACGACGCCCTGCTCACCGACCTGGCCCGCCCGATCTACGACCGCCAGATCGGTGCCCTGGGCGGCGCCGAGCACCTCCGCCTCGCCCCCGGGACCTCGGCGGACCTGTAGGGCCCCGGGGCGGGGACCGGGCGGGACGGCGTTGTCGGACCCGCCCGGTAAGTTGTGGGGCATGCGTATCGCCACCTGGAACGTGAACTCGATCACCGCCCGCCTCCCGCGGCTCCTCGCCTGGCTGGAGACCAGCGGCACGGACGTGCTGTGCCTCCAGGAGGCCAAGATCGCCGAGGACGCCTTCCCCTCCGACGCGCTGCGCGAGAGGGGCTACGAGGCCGCGGTGCACGCCACCGGCCGGTGGAACGGCGTGGCGGTGATCTCCCGCGTCGGCCTGGAGGACGTCGTCAAGGGCCTGCCCGGCGACCCCGGCTACGACGGCGCCGTGGAACCCCGCGCGATCTCCGCCACCTGCGGCCCGATCCGCGTCTGGTCGGTGTACGTGCCCAACGGCCGCGAGGTCGACCACCCGCACTACGCGTACAAGCTCCAGTGGTTCGAGGCTCTCAAGGCCGCCGTCGCCGGTGACGCCGCAGGCAGCCGCCCCTTCGCCGTCATGGGCGACTACAACGTGGCCCCCACGGACGACGACGTGTTCGACGTCGCCGCCTTCGAGGGCGCCACCCATGTCACCCCCGCCGAGCGCGCCGCCCTCGCCTCCCTCCGCGAGGCCGGCCTCTCCGACATCGTCCCGCGCCCCCTCAAGTACGAGCACCCCTTCACGTACTGGGACTACCGCCAGCTGTGCTTCCCCAAGAACCGCGGCATGCGCATCGACCTGGTCTACGGCAACGAATCGTTCGGGAAGGCCGTGAAGGACGCGTACGTGGACCGCGAGGAACGCAAGGGCAAGGGCGCCTCGGACCACGCGCCGGTGGTCGTGGACCTAGGGCCCTTCTGATGGACCTCCGCGGCGTCGCGGCGTCCGGCACGCACTCTCGCCGCACCGGCCAAAGGCCCAAGTAGCTCCGCTACGAGGACCTTCGTCCGGCACGCCGAGAGCACGCACCGGACGCCGCTCCTTTTCCCACGGAGATCCGTCAGAAGGGCCCTAGACGTGTAGCGGCCCCGCGGGCCGCGGCTCAGAGCAGCCGCAGATCCACCGACTCGGCCAGCGCGGCGAGCCCCGCCTCGCCCGGATGCAGATGGTCCCCGCTGTCGTACGCGGGAAGCATCCGGGCCGGCCGGTCGGGATCGCGCAGCACCCGGTCGAAGTCCAGCACCCCGTCGAACGCGTCGCTGCCGCGGATCCACTCGTTGACGGCGACCCGGTGGGCGTCGGCGGCCGCCGTGCAGCGGGCCTCGCCCTCGCACGGCGCGATCGTCGCCACCAGCATCCGCAGACCGCGTGCGCGGCCCCGGTCGGCGATCTCCCGCAGCCCGTCGACGACCTGGTCCGCGGTGCCGCCCCAGCGGACGTCGTTGACGCCCTGGAAGACCACGGCGGTACGGGCGGACGTCTGGGCGAGGACATCATGGTCGAGGCGGTGGAGGGCGCTGACCCCGCCCGTGTCGGTGGAGACACCGTCGCCCGGATAGCGGTCGGTGACCACCCGGTTCGCGGAGATCCCCTGGTTGAGGACCCCGTAGCGGGGGACCTCGCCCTGCTGGCGCAGCCGGTCCGCCAGGACGTCCGGCCAGCGGCGGTTCGCGCCCACCGTCGTCCGCTCCCCGTCGGTGATCGAGTCGCCGAGAAGGACGACCGACCCCGGCCCGCCCCCCACGTCGACGCCCGTCAGCAGCGGCCAGGTCGTGATCGTCGACGTGTAGGGCGCCGCCGAGCCGTCGCCCGCGTGATCGCCCGGGTCGCTGACGTACGAGGTCTGCTGGGCCAGCCGGTGCACGGGCGCGGCCGGCACCGTGCCGGGCAGATGGAAGCTGACCAGCAGATCCGTGTCCGGCGGCACCTCGAACCCCAGCGGATCGCTGAACGCCTGCGCGCCCGCCGGGATCTCGGTGCCCGCCCGGCCCCCGAACGCCAGCGGTACCGGAGCCCCGAGGGCGGCGGCCCCCTCCGCCCGCAGGGCCACCGTCGCGCTGCCGACCCGCACGGGCGCCGACGCGAACGTGTTGTCGAGCCGGATCCGCACCCGCGGCCCACCCGCCGAGGTGTGCACGACCAGCCGAAGGGTGCGGTCGGTCCAGGGGCCGACGGCGGTGTAGCCCGAGGTGGAGGCCGCCCAACTGCCGGTCCAACCCCGTGACTCGGGCCGCACCGACAGGGCGAACACATGCAGGTCCCGGTCGCGCGGCAGCGTCACGGAAGCCACCTGCCTGCCCCGCACCAGGGGCACGGTGACGACGTACAGCCGTGCCTTCTCGGCGAGTTGACCGCCGGACGTGTTGATGTGGGGGAGGGCGACGGCCTTGGTGGCGAGCGGGCCGGTGCGCCAGTCGGGGGCGGTCAGCCGGTACGAGGAGCGGGCGCCGCCGGTGTAGCGGACCGTCCCGGTGCCGCTCGCGTCGGCGCCGCCCGTCGCGGCGACCAGGAAGGCGAGGGCGTCGCCCCGGCCCCGTACCCGGACGGACTGGCCGTCGGCCCGTACGTTGTCCGTCTCGCCCGGGGCGCGGTCCGGCCAGCTCAGGCGGGCGCCCTGGACGGTCAGCGCAGCGCCTGGAGTCCAGCCCGCCGCCGTCAGGTCCCGTGCCGAGAGCGAACCGCCCGAGCCGTCGAAGTCGGCCTCACCGGGCCGGGCGTCGTCACTGACCGCCCGGTTGTCGAACAGCCGTGCAAGCGGGACCGGTTCGCCCGCCCCGCCGATGGCGGCACGGGCCGAGGCGACGGGGGCGACCCCCGCCAACAGGCCCAGTACGACAGCCGTTCCCCAGACGCGTAGGCGCACGCGCGACCCTCCCGTTTTCCAGATGACGACGGATGCGCCACGAAACTAAAGAGGCGTCAGGGACCCGTCAATGAGGCAGGCGCGAACCGGGCGCGAACTCCGGGCGAACAGGCGATTTCCGCGCGCCTGTGGTGCGAAGGCCGGTGCGAATGACACGCTGACCGCATGAACATCCCGTTCCTGGGCAACTGGCGCAAGAAGCACGGGCACGCCCTGGGAGTCGCGGTGATATCCGCCGGCGAGGACGAAGGGGACGACAACGGTCAGGAGCGCCACGAGCGCATCGTCGAACTCCTCTCCGAATGCGAGCTGCTGCGCGCGCAGGCCCAGCAGGCAGGGGTCGAACTCGACGACTCGGCCGACTCGTTGGAGGCGCTCGACCAACTGGTGCCGCGCTGGCGCGACGACGAGGAGACCGCCACCTGGCTGGGCAACGACGCCGGGCTCTACCTGGGTACCGTCGTCGTCCGCACCGTTCCGGGCGCCCGTTGGGAAATCTGGCCAGGCGGGCAACCCGTGGTGCGGCTGGCCTCCGGACGGGAGATCCATGTGGTCGAGGCCGGACACGAGTGGGCCGACAGCGGCGCACCCGAGCTGTCACAGCTGTACGCCGAGATCGCGGAGGGGTGAGCGCCCCAGGTACATCCGGGCGGAGGGCATCTGGGCGGCGGGCATCCGGGCGGCAGGGCAGCACGGCATCGCGGTGGCGGGGCCGGTCCCGGCCCGTGCCTGACAATACGGCTAATCCCCGAGGGTGCGTGTCGCGTATGGAGCCACCTCGCGTGCGGATAGTTTGCGGCACCTGCGACACGACACGGCCGAGAGCGAACAGGGCGGGCAGGGCATGGCTGTCGATCCGCTGATCGAACTGCATGGTGTGAACAAGTACTTCGGGGAGCTGCACGTCCTCCAGGACATCGAGCTCACCGTCGGTCGGGGCGAGGTGGTCGTGGTCATCGGCCCCTCGGGGTCGGGGAAGTCGACGCTCTGCCGGGCCATCAACCGGCTGGAGGCCATCCACTCCGGGGAGATCCTGCTCGACGGGCAGCCGCTGCCCGCGGAGGGCAAGGCCCTGGCGGCGCTCCGCGCGGACGTCGGCATGGTCTTCCAGTCCTTCAACCTCTTCGCGCACAAGACAGTCCTGCAGAACGTGTCGCTCGGTCAGGTCAAGGTGCGGAAAAGGAAGAAGGAGGACGCCGACCAGCGCTCCCGCGCCCTCCTCGACCGGGTCGGCCTGGCCGATCAGGCGCCGAAGTACCCGGCACAGCTCTCGGGAGGCCAGCAGCAGCGCGTGGCGATCGCGCGGGCGCTGGCTATGGAACCGAAAGTCATGCTCTTCGACGAGCCCACCTCCGCCCTCGACCCCGAGATGATCAACGAAGTCCTCGAAGTCATGCAGCAGTTGGCGCGCGAGGGGATGACCATGGTGGTCGTCACCCACGAGATGGGCTTCGCCCGTTCCGCCGCCAATCGTGTCGTCTTCATGTCCGACGGGCGCATCGTCGAGGACCGCACGCCCGACGAGTTCTTCACGAATCCGAACAGCGACCGCGCCAAGGACTTCCTCTCCAAGATCCTCAAGCACTGACCGCCGCCGCTGGACCGGGCGCGGGCCTCGACTACGATGAGCGGTTCCTCCACTTGGGGGTTACCGAGGCCGAGGACTCCATCCCGGTCGCACAAGGGGATGCTGCTGCCAGGCGCGCAGTAGCCAGGGGCCAGGCCCGCCCGGCGGCAGCCGGAGATCACTGCTCGCGCAGCGGGATCGACACGTACGACGGGTCGTTCGGCGGCGAGGAGAAGGTCAGCTGCGCGCCGGACGGGTTGTGCTCGATGTAGAGCGGGTCGACCGTGTCGACGACCAGGGCGAGACGGTGGCCCGCCGGAACGTCGTAGGCCGTGGAGAACAACTCCAGGTCCACGCCGAACGGCTTGCCGGGCGTCTCGCCGTGGAAGGTGTACGGCGCGTGGCTGACCAGCTTGCCGAGGCCGAGCGGGCCCACGTCGTACAGATAGGCGACGAGGGTGCCGCTCTCCTTGGTGGCCGTCACCGTGGTGTGCAGCTCGGCGGTGCCCCGCACCCGTTGTGCGGTCCGGTACTTCTCCGACTGCCACACGGCCGCCCAGCGGCGCGGCAGCAGCGGGATCGAGGCCACGGGCGGCAGTTGGGCGACCTGGTCGAGCACGCTGGACAGGAAGACGACCCCGCCGTTCGCGCCCGAGTCGACGTTCGCGTGGATCGTGGTGCCACTCGCGAGGGCGATCTTCTTGCGGGTGGCGGTGACCGACTTCCAGTCCGGATAGCCCTCGAAGGCGCCGCCGGTACGGGACTTGAGCTGTACGGGCTGCTCGTCGTCGATGCCGTTGGCCTGGCCCCGCAGATGGTGGTCGAACCAGCGCCGGGTGTCCGTCCACACGTCGTTGGGCAGCCCGAACAGGCCCGTCAGCTCGGTGGTGGCGTGGTCGCCGGGCCGCAGTTCCAGGCGCTTGGGGCCGGTGAGCTTCTCGTAGAAGTCGGCGTACTGGTTGGGCGGGAAGATCGAGTCGCCCCAGCCGTTGGCGAGCATGACGGCCGTGCCGTTGGTGTTGAGGGCGTCCACATAAGTCTCGGGGGAACGTTTCTTCCCCCACTCGATCATGTCCTGTTCCTTGGTCAGGTTGGACGCGTAGAAGTTCTTGAAGATCTCCTGGAGCTCGGGACTCCGGCGCCCCGTGATCCGGCCGGCGCCGTCCAGCAGACCGGCCGCCTGGAGGTGCTGGGTGCGCCCGGAGTAGATGGAGTCGATGAGGTCGGCCCAGCCGCTGAGCGCGGCGACCGCCTTGACCCGCTTGTCGTGCGCGGCGGTGAGCAGGCTGATGCCCGCGCCGTACGACAGCCCCGCCATGCCCACGCGGTGGGCGTCGGCCGGGGTGTGGGCGAGCGCCCAGTCGATGACCCGGGAGGCGTCGGTTATGTCCGGTGGCCCGGCGACTTCTATGTACCCGCCGGACTCCCAGAAGCCCCGAACGTTGTAACTGACCACGACATAACCGGACTTGGCGAGCTGCTGCGCCTGGGCCAGGTACTCGACCTGCGGCAGCCCCCAGCTCGTGGGGAGCACGAGCAGCGGGTAGGCGCGGGAGGCGTCGGCGGGGGCGACGACATTGGCCTTGAGGACCGTGCCGTCGGCGCCCGTGATGTCGACGAAGCGGGTGGTGGGGGAGTCCACCGAGGCCGCCTGGGCGGCGGGGGCGAGTGCGAGGGCCGTACCGGCGACCAGGGTGGCCGACACGGCCCCCACGGTCGTCGTGCGCAGGGCCCTGGCCGTGCGCGATGTCGTGCCGTGCGGGTGTCTCACGGGTCGCTCCTCACTCGTGTCAGTGCAAAGTGACCCGACGGTAACCGCCGTGGCTTACCAGAGGTAACTCCTCGGTAAGTTACGTGACGGTAACAGTTGGCGTGAACGCGTCGGTCTGAGGGGCCCGGCCTACGAGGCCCGGTGCGTCGCCTTGGCCGGGAGCGCCGCCGGCGGGGTCTGTGCGGCGCGGGTGACGTCCGCGACCAGTTCGACGACATCGGGGCCGTACGCCTGGGAGTTGACGACCTTCAGCAGCAGGACGAAGTTGCCGGTGCCGTACTTGCGGTGGAGCCGCTCATGGTGGCGGGCGAGGTAACGGGTGGCCGCCTGGTTGGTGATGGCCCGCTGGCCGCAGAACAGGAAGACCGGTCGGGCCTGGTGGGGCTGGCCGGTGGTGAGCCGGGCCAGCAGGACGTGCTCGGTGACCCCGGGCTCCAGCCGGTAGGTGTCGTCGCCGATGTGGAAGGCCGCCCGGTCGGGGCCGGGCTCGGGATCGGTGTTGAAGCGTATGCCGGGCAGCATGGCCCCGATGTGCGCGGCCATCCGGCGGTTGGAGACGGGCCCGCCCACACAGAACTCGGTGCGTTCGCCGAAGCCCTGCTGGGCCGCGTCCTGCGTGATCATCTGGGCGTGCGCACCGCAGTCCTTGATCAGGGCGGACAGCTCCAGCAACGCGAACACGTCGAAGCGGTGCACCGCCATGTCCGCGCTGGACGGATCGCGGTTGACCACCAGCAGCGACTCGGAGTTCTCGGGCAGCCCGAAGAACGCCTGCTTGCGGCGGAGCCTGCGCTTCCACAGGTAGGTCCGGACGAACCAGCCCAGCGAGGCACTGATGCCCGCCGCGATCACGCCGAGGACGATATTGCGCACGTCGTCATTCATGGCCGCGCATGGTAGCGGGCGCGACGGAACACTGTCCGAATCCCTGTCCGATTCCTCGGCCGACTCGACCCGCCGCCCGCTCGGCCACCTGTACGGATCCCTCCGTACGACGTCCCGTCGCGGGGGAACGAGTCGGCGGCCAGTTGGCCGAGACGCCGCTGACGGCGGGACGGCGGCCACGTTAGTCTGCGCGAACGGTCGTTGACTGGAGGTACGGATGCGTCTGCGTCGCCCTGTCGCGCGGAAACTGACGGTTCTTGCGGCGGTGTCCGCCGTGGTGTCGGTGGGGGCGGCGGCGCCGCCGACTCGCGCCGCGACGGACCCCGTCGAGAAGGTGCCGGTCGCCGTCGGCTACGGCGGTGCCGTCGCGAGCGTCGACCCGGACGCCTCGGCCGCCGGGATCGAGGTCCTCAGGAAGGGCGGCAACGCCGTGGACGCGGCCGTCGCGACCGCCGCCGCACTCGGCGTCACCGAGCCGTACTCGGCGGGCATCGGCGGAGGCGGCTACTTCGTCTACTACGACGCCGCGAGCCGCAGGGTGCACACCGTCGACGGCCGTGAGAGGGCGCCGCTCAGCGCCGACGAGAGCCTCTTCCTGGAGAACGGCACACCCATCCCGTTCGCCGAGGCGGTGACGAGCGGACTGAGCGTCGGCACGCCGGGCACGCCCGCCACCTGGCGGACCGCGCTGCGCAACTGGGGCAGCAAGCCGCTCGCCAAGCTGCTCAGGCCCGCCGAGAGACTCGCCCGCGACGGCTTCACCGTCGACGCCACCTTCCGCGCCCAGACCGCCGCCAACGAGACCCGGTTCCGCACCTTCCCCGCCACGGCCGACCTCTATCTGCCCGGCGGACAGCTGCCCGTGGTCGGCTCCACGCTGAAGAACCCCGATCTGGCCCGCACCTACGCCGAGTTGGGCCGCGAGGGCGTCGGGGCGCTCTACAAGGGCGACATCGCCCGGGACATCGTCGCCACCGTCAACAAACCGCCCGTCGACCCCGCTTCGGGCTACAACGCCCGCCCCGGCGACCTGACCACCGCCGACCTCGCCGCCTACCGCACCAAGAACCAGGCGCCCACCAAGGCGTCCTACCGCGGACTCGACGTGTACGGCATGGCCCCCTCCTCCTCCGGCGGCACCACCGTCGCCGAGGCGCTCAACATCCTGGAGCGGACCGACCTGTCGAAGGCGAGCGACGTCCAGTACCTGCACCGCCTCATCGAGGCGAGCCGGGTGTCGTTCGCCGACCGGGGCCGCTGGGTGGGCGACCCCGCCTTCGAGGACGTACCGACGAAGGGACTGCTGTCGCAGCGGTTCGCCGACTCCCGCGGCTGCCTGATCAAGGACGACGCGGTGCTCACCAGCCCCGTCGCCCCCGGCGACCCGCGCCACCCGGCGGCCTGCCCCACGGGCGGAACGGCCGCGCCCACCACGTACGAGGGCGACAGCACGACCCATCTCACCGTCGCCGACAGGTGGGGCAACGTCGTCTCCTACACCCTCACCATCGAGCAGACCGGCGGCAGCGGCATCACCGTGCCCGGCCGTGGCTTCCTGCTCAACAACGAGCTGACGGACTTCTCCTTCACCCCCGCCAACCCGGCCGTGCACGACCCGAACCTGCCGGGCCCGGGCAAGCGGCCGCGCTCGTCCATGTCACCGACAATCGTGCTCGACAAGCACGGCAGGCCCGTCGTGGCGCTCGGCTCGCCCGGCGGCGCGACCATCATCACCACCGTGCTCCAGACCCTCACCGGCTTCCTCGACCGCGGCCTGCCGCTGGTCGACGCCATCGCCGCGCCCCGCGCCAGCCAGCGCAACCAGACCACCACCGAACTCGAACCGGGCCTGTGGAACAGCCCCCTGAAGGGACAGCTCGAAGCCATCGGGCACGCCTTCCGGCAGAACCCCGAGATCGGCGCGGTCGCCGGTGTCCAGCGACTGCCGGGCGGCAAGTGGCTGGCCGCCGCCGAGACGGTACGTCGCGGCGGCGGCTCGGCCATGGTGGTGCGCCCGACGCGCTAGGCGTCTCATCCCCCCGGAGCGGGCGGCGTCGTCGTACGGAAGGCGAGCCGCCCGTCCTCCGTCTCCACCCGCACCCGGCTGCCGGACGGCAGACGGCTGTCGAGGAGCAGCCGGGACAGGGGGTTGTCGACCTCCCGCTGGATCGTGCGGCGCAGCGGCCGGGCCCCGTACTCGGGCTGGAGGCCGTGGCGGGCGAGCCAGTCGACGGCCTGCTCGGTGAACTCGATGCCGATGCCCCGCGCGTGCAGCCGCTGCCGGGTCCGTTCGAGCAACAGGTCGGTGATGCGGCGTAGTTGTTCCGCGGTGAGCTGCCGGAAGACGACGATCTCGTCGACGCGGTTGAGGAACTCGGGCCGGAAGTGCTCCCGCAGCGGCCTGAGGATCCGCTCGCGCCGCTCCTCCTCGGCCGCCTCGGCGCCACCCGCCCTGAAGCCCGGCCCGGCCCCGCGGCGCGTGATCGCGTCCGAGCCCAGATTGCTCGTCATGACGATCACCGTGTGGGTGAAGTCGACCGTGCGGCCCTGGGCGTCGGTGAGCCTGCCGTCGTCGAGCACCTGGAGCAGGATGTTGAACACGTCCGGGTGGGCCTTCTCCACCTCGTCCAGCAACAGCAGCGCGTACGGGTGCCGCCGCACGGTTTCGGTGAGCTGCCCGGCCTCCTCGTGGCCCACATAACCGGGCGGCGCGCCCACCAGCCGGCTGACCGTGTGCCGCTCCTGGTACTCGCTCATGTCGAGGCGGACCATCCGGTCCTCGCTGCCGAAGAGTGCCTCCGCCAGCGCGCGGGCCAGCTCCGTCTTGCCGACGCCCGTCGGGCCGAGGAAGAGGAAGCTGCCGATGGGCCGGTCGGGGCTGGCCAGCCCTGCGCGCGAGCGCAGCACCGCGTCGGCGACCACCCCCACCGCCTCGTCCTGCCCCACGACCCGCTGGTGCAGATGCTCCTCCAGCCCCAGCAGCCGTTCCTTCTCCTCCTGGGTGAGGCTGCTGACGGGGATGCCGGTCCGCCGGGACACCACCTCGGCGATGTCCTCGGCGGTGATCCCCAGGCTCTGCCCGTCGTCGGCCCGGTCGCCCTCACGGCCCTCGGCGAGCCGCTCGTTCAACTCGGCGATCCGGTCCCGCAACCGCGTCGCCTGCTCGTACTGCTCACCCGCGACCGCCTGGTCCTTGTCACGGGTCGACTGCTCGATCTCCCGCTCCAAAGCCCGTAGATCCGTCCCCTTCGTGCGGGACCGCAGCCGCACCCGGGCGCCCGCCTGGTCCATCAGGTCGATGGCCTTGTCGGGCAGCCGCCGGTCGGTGAGATACCGGTCGGACAGGTCCACGGCCGCCGCCAGCGCCTCGTCGGTGTAGCGGACCTGGTGGTGGGCCTCGTACCGGTCGCGCAGCCCGCGAAGGATCTCCAACGCGTCGGCGGCGGACGGCTCGGAGACCAGCACCGGCTGGAACCGGCGGGCCAGCGCCGCGTCCTTCTCGATCCTGCGGTACTCCTCCAGCGTCGTCGCGCCCACGATGTTCAGCTCGCCGCGCGCCAGCGCCGGTTTGAGGATGTTGCCCGCGTCCATCGCGCCGCTCTCGCCGGAACCGGCGCCCACGACGGTGTGCAGCTCGTCGATGAAGACGACCAGTTCCTCGGAGTGCGTCCGTATCTCGTCGACGATGGTGGTCAGGCGCTCCTCGAAGTCGCCCCGGTAGCGGGTACCGGCGACCACCCCGGACAGGTCCAGGGCGACCACGCGGCGCCCGGCCAGCACATCGGGCACGTCGCCCTCGGCGATGCGCTGCGCCAGCCCTTCCACGATCGCGGTCTTGCCGACGCCCGCCTCGCCGATGAGGACCGGGTTGTTCTTGCCCCGCCGCGACAGCACCTCGACGGTCTGCTCGATCTCCTCGTCCCTGCCGATCACCGGGTCGATACGGCCCTGGCGCGCCTGCTCGGTCAGATCGCGCCCGTACTTGTCGAGGGTCGGCGTGGCCGCGCGGCGCGGCAGCTCCGACTGCGGGTACAGGGGGCGGGGCAGTCCGGGCTGGGTGCCGTTCGGCGGTGGCTCGGACGCCTCGGGCGGCAGCGACGCGGCCGACAGACGCGCGGCGTTCAGGATGTGCCCGGCGGCCGAGTCCGGGTTCCCGGCGAGGGCGCTCAGGACGTGTTCGGGGCCGATGTATCCGGAGCCGGCGGCACGGGCCAGCTCATGGGCGTCCAGCAGGGCCCGTTTGACCGCCGGTGTCAGGGCGAGCGACGCGGGCGCCGGCCCCTGGCCGGGTTTGTGCCGGGCCGGGCCCGACCGCTCGTCGATCTCCCCGGCGAGCGCGTCCGGATCGGCGCCCGCGCGGGCCACCAGACTCCGGGTCGGCTCGGCGGTGAGCGCGGCGCGCAGCAGATGCTGGGTGTCCAGGTCGCTGCTGCCGTGCTGCGCCGCGTACGCCGCCGCGTCCGCCACCAACTGCCGGGCCTGGCCGCTCATCAGCCGCCCGATCTCGATGCGTTGGGGGCGGGGCCCGCCGAAGAAGCGTGCGAAGAACTCACTGAAGGGGTCCGGACCGTAGCCCTCGGGCCCCGGGAATCCGCTGTTCATTGGCACGCGAGTGCCCTGTCGCTGCGCGGCTACACCCGGGGGCGTCGTCGGGGTGGGGGTGCGTGGGTCGGGTGCGGGTTTGTTGTGGTTGCTCGCGCAGTTCCCCGCGCCCCTGAAGGGACGGGCCTGCGGCCCGCCCTTCAGCGGCCCGCCCTTCATATGAAAAGCACGGGATATGAAAAGCACGGGCGCAGCCCGGTCGCTTTTCAGGGGTGCGGGGAACTGCGCGAACAACCCCCACTCACCCGCACCCGGAACCGCGTCGGTGGGCCCGCGGCGCTCTACCGTGCGGTCAGTACCCTCGGCCCCGCGTCCGTGACGGCCACCGTGTGTTCCACATGGGCCGCGCGGGAACCGTCGTCCGTGCGCAGGGTCCAGCCGTCCGGGGCCGCGTGGTAGCCGTCCTTGCCGCCTCCGGTGAGCATCGGCTCGATCGCGAGCACCAGGCCGTGCCGCAGCGGCAGCCCCCGCCCCGGTCGGCCCTCGTTCGGGACGGAGGGGTCCTCGTGCATGTGGCGGCCGATGCCGTGGCCGCCGAAGCCGTCGGGGACGCCGTACCCGGCGGCACGGCACACGGTGCCGATGGCGTGGGCGATGTCGCCGAGGCGGTTGCCGACGACGGCGGCCTCGATGCCCGCCTCCAGCGCCCGCTCCGCGGTCTCGATCAGCCGCAGGTCGGCCGGGCGCGGCTCGCCCACGACGAAGCTGATCGCCGAGTCCCCGGCCCAGCCGCCCAGGTGGGCGCCGCAGTCGATGGAGACGAGGTCGCCGTCCCGGAGCCGGTAGGAGGTCGGGATGCCGTGCACGATCGCGTCGTTCACCGAGGCGCAGATCACCGCCGGGAACGGGGTCGGCGCGAACGAGGGCCGGTAGCCGAGGAACGGCGACGTGGCGCCCGCCTCGCGCAGCACCTCCCGTGCCACCTCGTCCAGTTCGAGCAGGGACACGCCCACGTCGGCGGCCTTCCGCACCGCGCTGAGCGCACGCCCCACGACCTGCCCGGCCTCGTACATCGCGTCGATGGACGCGTCCGTCTTCAGTTCCACCATGCCAATTACTATACCGGTCGACTTCCAATTCTAATACCGGTTCCTCGGTGGGCGTCGGTATTAGAATGGGTGCATGGTGCGCACCCCTCTGACCCCCGAAGAGCGCGAACGTGGCGAGCGGCTCGGCCGGTTGCTGCGGGAGGCCCGCGGCGGTCGCAGCATGGCGGAGATCGCCGCCGTCGCGGGCATCTCCGCGGAGACGCTCCGCAAGATCGAGACTGGCCGTGCCCCCACCCCGGCCTTCTTCACGATCGCCGCCCTGGCCCGCGCGCTCGGCCTGTCCATGGACGAACTCGCCGGGCGCTGCGCACCGGTGGAGGCCGCGCCGCCGGCGGCGGTGGCCTGAGCCGGCCGAGGGGCGCCCGCCGTACGGGCGCCTGGCCGGAGTCGTTCGTCGCGTGGCCTGAATCCCTTACGCACAGCCGCCGGGCGGGCGCGCACAGCACACTGCGTCCGGTCCGAAAACTCCGCGTAGCCTTCCTGTAACACGGCTGGTGTTTTCTGGCGGACCGGGGCACTCCAGTCTGCCGGGGAGCATGTGATGGCTGTGGATCAACTCCCGGGCGAGGTTCGGGAGTTCGCGGGTTACCTGAACAAGCTGATGACGAAGCTCGACCAGGGCGGCGGTTGGTGCGCCGTCTTCTGGCGGCGCGACCCGGACGGCATGCGGGCCTGCCTCGACGGCCTGGAGGTGCCGCCGTGGGACGTCGTCGAAGCGCTCATGCACGACCTGCACACCGCGTACGGTCCCGCGGCCGCCGCCCAGGAGACCGAGCGGGCCCGCGTCCTGCACGGCGCCTCGCTCGCCGCGTACGACGCCCGGCCCGGCGGCCGGGACGCCCTCGGCGACCGGTTCGACGTCATGCTCCGCGAGCAGCGGTACGCCGCCGAGCGCACCGCCGAACTCAACCGCCGGCTCCGTACCGCCACCAGCCGGGAGGAGGCCGAGTCCCTCCGTCTCGACCTGGCCTGGGCCCATGACGACCACGAACGGGCCACCGCCCGCTGCGCCGAACTGCGCGCCCGGATGGAGAATTTCGACCGTCGCGCCCCGCACCTGCCTGTGCGGGGCGCGACGCGCTTCCCGGACAACCCCGCCGGTGACGTTGCCCGGACACCGGAGGCGGAAGGGCGCGGGCCGCAGGCCGCGACACCCGGCGGCCCGACCGGCCGTACGTACGCGGACCCGGAGGGCACGGCCCCGGCAGGCCCGCGCGGCGGCATGCCGGCGGACCGGACGGACCGGACGGACGACCGCCGTGCGTACGACCCCTACGCGGCCCCCGGAGCCGGGTACGACGCCCACACGGTCGGCCGCGAGGCCCGGACTCAGGTCCAGGTCCAGGGCCAGGGCTATGAGGTCGCGTACGACGCCCACACGCCCCACGCGGGCGTGCGCGGCGTTCACGCGGGCGCGCCCGACGCCCAAGCCCCCGCGCCCGAGGCCGCCGTGCCCGAGGCCGCCGCACCGGAGGCCGAGGCGGTGACCTCCAAGAAGCGGGCCAAGCGGCGTCCTCGGGGTGGGGCCCGCTTCGCCGGTGCCGTGGAGGCGGAGGAGGCACCCGTCGTCGTGCCCGAGAGCGCGCCCGCGCAGCCGGCCGCGCCCCAGGCACGTGCCCGCCGGGGCGCTCGCTACGCCGGGGTCGCCGAGGAGGCCGCACCGCCGCAGGGGACGGAGCAGCCGACCCGGCAGGCCCTGGACGGCGAGGCGCGGCGGGAGGTCACCGGGACCGTCGAGCGGCTGCTGAGGCTGCGCAAGGAGGGGCGCAGCGGGGAGGCGCACGCCCTCCTCGTGGAGGTCGCCCACTGGCACGCCGCCCGTTTCCCGCTGCTCGCGGCCGACATGCACCGGGCAGGACTGGACGCCGACTGGGCGACCCTGCTGTGGGAGGCCGCCTCGCTGCCCGTGGACCGGCTGGTCGCCGTCGTCGACGCCCTGAACGCAGTGGGGCGCGGCACCGACGGGGAGCAGATGCTGCGGCAGGGCGTCGCGCGGCCCGCCGAGGAGATCGGCGAGGCGGTGCTCGGCCTCACCGAGGAAGGGCGCGAGCGGCAGGCGCGTGCGCTGCTCGACGCGTATGTACGCATCCGTACGCCCGAGGAGGCGGCGCGCGTCGCGGAGGCGCACCCGCAGCGGCTGACCCGTATGGTCGTGGAAGCGGCCCGTGCCGTGTCGGAGGACCGCCACCGGGACGTGGCACACGCCCTGCGCGTCGCCGGACTCGCCTGACGTCCACCGGGGGCCGCCGCGGCCCGTCCGCGCGCGGACGCGGAGGCGATCACCCACTGGAGTGCGAAACGTGATCGACTCGGCCCGTTGACGGCGATGGTCTTGCCCAGCCCGTCGGTGAGGCTTACTTTCAAGCCTCTACGGCCTGTTTCTACGGGCGTAGAGGCTCTCTGACTTCCCGGTCGAAGGAGCAGCTGACATGGCCAACGTCGTACGCGCCGCCCTCGTCCAGGCGACCTGGACCGGCGACACGGAATCCATGGTCGCCAAGCACGTCGAGCACGCCCGCGAGGCGGCCCGGCAGGGCGCCAAGGTGATCGGCTTCCAGGAGGTCTTCAACGCGCCGTACTTCTGCCAGGTGCAGGAGCCGGAGCACTATGCCTGGGCGGAGCCCGTGCCCGACGGGCCGACCGTCACGCGGATGCGGGAGCTGGCCCGCGAGACCGGCATGGTGATTGTCGTCCCGGTCTTCGAGGTCGAGCAGTCCGGCTTCTACTACAACACCGCCGCCGTGATCGACTCCGACGGCACCTACCTCGGCAAGTACCGCAAGCATCACATCCCCCAGGTCAAGGGCTTCTGGGAGAAGTACTACTTCAAGCCCGGGAACCTCGGCTGGCCGGTCTTCGACACCGCTGTCGGCAAGGTCGGTGTCTACATCTGCTACGACCGCCACTTCCCGGAGGGCTGGCGCCAGCTCGGCCTCAACGGCGCCCAGCTCGTGTACAACCCCTCCGCCACGCACCGGGGCCTCTCCTCCCACCTGTGGCGGCTCGAACAGCCCGCCGCGGCCGTCGCCAACGAGTACTTCGTCGCGGCGATCAACCGCGTCGGCGTGGAGGAGTACGGCGACAACGACTTCTACGGCACCTCGTACTTCGTCGACCCGCGCGGCCAGTTCGTCGGCGACACCGCGAGCGACCAGGACGAGGAACTCGTCGTACGGGACCTGGACTTCGACCTGATCGAGCACGTCCGCACACAGTGGGCGTTCTACCGGGACCGCAGGCCGGACGCGTACGAAGGACTCGTACAGCCCTGACGTGGGCACGTACAGCCCTGACACGCCCCACCCGTACCGCAGTGAAAGGAGTGGTGCAGCCGTGACCGACGAACTGCTCGGCCGCCACAAGGCCGTGCTGCCCGACTGGCTCGCGCTCTACTACGCGGACCCGCTGGAGATCACCCACGGCGAGGGCCGTCATGTGTGGGACGCCGCCGGCACCAAGTACCTCGACTTCTTCGGCGGCATCCTCACCACGATGACGGCGCACGCGCTGCCCGAGGTCAGCAAGGCGGTGAGCGAGCAGGCCGGGCGGATCATCCACTCCTCCACGCTCTACCTCAACCGGCCGATGGTGGAACTGGCCGAACGCATCGCCCAGATGTCCGGCGTCCCCGACGCCCGGGTCTTCTTCACCACCTCCGGCACCGAAGCCAACGACACCGCGCTCCTGCTGGCGACGACGTACCGGCAGAGCAACCAGATCCTGGCCATGCGCAACAGCTACCACGGCCGCTCCTTCAGCGCGGTCGGCATCACCGGCAACAAGGGCTGGTCACCGACATCGCTGTCCCCGCTCCAGACGCTGTACGTGCACGGCGGCGTCCGCACCCGAGGCCCCTACGCCGACCTCGGTGACGCCGACTTCATCGCGGCCTGCGTCGCCGACCTGGAGGACCTCCTCGGCCACGTCCGGCCGCCCGCCGCGCTGATCGCCGAGCCGATCCAGGGCGTCGGCGGCTTCACCTCACCGCCGGACGGCCTGTACGCGGCCTTCCGCGAGGTGCTCAGGCGGCACGGCGTGCTGTGGATCGCCGACGAGGTGCAGACCGGATGGGGCCGCACCGGCGACAACTTCTGGGGCTGGCAGGCACACGGGCAGAACGGGCCGCCCGACATCCTGACCTTCGCCAAGGGCATCGGCAACGGCATGTCCATCGGCGGAGTCGTCGCCCGCTCCGAGGTCATGAACTGCCTCGACAGCAACTCCATCTCCACCTTCGGCGGCACCCAGATCACCATGGCCGCCGGCCTCGCCAACCTCAACTACCTGGTCGAGCACGACCTCCAGGGCAACGCGCGCCGCGTCGGCGGGCTGCTCATCGAGCGGCTCCGGGCGATCACGGCGCAGGTCCCGGAGGTGAAGGAGGTCCGCGGCCGGGGTCTGATGATCGGTGTCGAGCTGGTGAAGCCGGGCACCGAGGAGGCCAACCCGGACGCGGCCGCAGCCGTCCTCGAAGCCGCCCGCCGAGAGGGCCTGCTGATCGGCAAGGGCGGCGGCCACAACACCAGCGCCCTGCGCATCGCGCCCCCGCTCTCCCTCACCGTCGCCGAGGCGGAGGAGGGCGCCGACGCCCTCGAACGTGCTCTGAGGAGCATTCGGTAGCACCACCGGAGCAGATCTGAGGAACGCCCCATGACCACCACCCTGGAACCCGCCCTGTCGGTACGCCAGGTCCTCACCCTGGACCGGGTCCTCGCCGGAGAGCCCGAGGTGGTGGCCGGGGCCGGCCAGCTCGACCGGCCCGTGCGCTGGGTGCATGTGGCCGAGGCCCCCGACGTGGGCGTCATGCTCACCGGGGGCGAGATGGTCCTCACCACCGGGGTCCTCCTTGCCGGCGACGAGGAGGCGCAGGCCGAGTACATCCGCTCCCTGCACCGGGCGGAGGCCGCGGCGGTCGTCCTCGGCCTCGGCCGGGCCTTCCCGACGCCGCCCGACGTGATGCGCCGGGCGGCGGAGCGGTGCGGACTGCCCATGGTGGTGCTGCACCGGCCGTTCCCCTTCGCCGAGCTGACGGAGGAGGTCCAGTCCCGGCTCGTCCGCCGGAAGTTCGCGGCGGTGAGCCTCTCCGAGTCCGTACGCACCGCGCTGACGGGCCTCATCACGGCCGGCGCCCCGCTGCAACGGCTGCTCGACGAGATCGCCCAGCACGCGGGCTGTCCGCTCGTCGTCACCAACCTCGCCCACCGCGTCCTCGCCACGGCGGGGGAACGGCCCGCCGTCGACGACGTGCTGCGCGACTGGGAACGCATCTCACGGCAGGCGGGCGGCACCGAGGGCGACGGCTGGATCCGCGCCGAACTCGGCGGACGCGGGGAGCGCTGGGGCCGCATCGTGCTGTGCGGCTACCGCGGCGACATCGCCACCGGGCGGCTCCTCGCCGACCGGGCCGCCGAGGCGCTCGTCCTGCACCGCATGCTCGGCGGCACCGCGCACAGCTGGGAGGAGCAGTCCGCGCAGAGCCTGCTGACCGACCTGGTCTCCGGGGTCGTACCGGCCCGGCAACTGCTGCCCAGGGCAAGGGCGGCCGGGCTGCCCGTCAACCGCCGGACGTTCGTACCGCTCGTCGTGCGGGACGGCGAACCGGCCGGGCTCGACCGGGTGCTGCGGATGCTGGGGCTCTCCGGCCTCGTCGCCGAACTCGCCGAGGGCGCGACCGCCGTCCTGCTGAGCCTCGCCCGGGACCAGGACGCGCAGGCGCTCACCGCGCACTTCGCGACCCGGCTGCGCTCGGAGTCCGGGGAGCGCCGGACGGTCGTGGCGGCGGCCGAGCCCCGCATCACCTGGGAGGAGGTCCCGGCGGGCCTGCGCGAGGCGCGGCACGTGGCCGACGCCGTCGCCCAGTCGGCGACCGGACTCGACCTGCCCGCCGTCGTACGTTTGCGCGACGTCCATCTGCGGGGCCTGATCCGGCTGCTTCGGGACGACCCGCACGTCCAGGCCTTCGCCGAGCGGGAGCTCGACGGGCTGTTGTGCGGCGAGGGCCACGCCGAGCAGGATCTGCTGCCGGTCCTGCGGACGTATCTCGCCACCGGCCGCAACAAGTCGCACACCGCCCAGCTGCACCACGTCAGCCGGCCCGCCCTGTACCGCCGTCTCGAAGCCATAGAGGCCCGCCTCGGCGTCGACCTCGATGACTTCGAACAGGCCGCGTCCGTGCACATCGCCCTCCTCGCGCACGACGCGCAACAGGGCTGAAACATGCCGGGACCTGGGAAAACGGCGGTGAAACATGCGTCCACGAAGAGGTGACACGGTGGAACGCCGAGCGGCTCCAGACGTGACACCGTGCAACTCAAACCCGATCTCCGGGCTTCCTAGTCTCGCTTCACACCGAGTGACCGGAGGTCCCGATGAGCAGAGTCATCCGCGCAGCCATCTTCCAGACCGCCTGGACCGGCGACAAGGAATCGATGATCCAGGTCCACGAGCAGGCGGCCCGCGACGCGGCGGCCCAGGGCGCCCAGGTCATGTGCTTCCAGGAACTGTTCTACGGCCCCTACTTCTGCCAGGTCCAGGACAAGGCGTTCTACGAGTACGCGGAAGCCGTCCCCGACGGCCCGATCGTCAAGCGCTTCCAGGCGCTCGCCAAGGAGCTGAACCTCGTCCTGGTGCTGCCGATGTACGAGGAGGAGCAGCCGGGCGTCCTCTACAACACGGCCGCCGTGATCGACGCGGACGGCAAGTACCTCGGCAAGTACCGCAAGCACCACATCCCGCAGGTGCCCGGCTTCTGGGAGAAGTTCTACTTCCGCCCCGGCAACGCAGGCTGGCCCGTCTTCGACACGGCGGTCGGGAAGATCGGCGTCTACATCTGCTACGACCGTCACTTCCCGGAGGGCTGGCGGGCGTTGGGCCTCGGCGGAGCGGAGATCGTCTTCAACCCGTCGGCCACGTCGCGGGGTCTGTCCCGCTACCTCTGGCAGTTGGAGCAGCCGGCGTCGGCCGTCGCCAACGAGTACTTCATCGGCGCGATCAACCGGGTCGGCGTCGAGGACCTCGGCGACAACGACTTCTACGGCACGTCCTACTTCGTCGACCCGGAGGCCCAGTTCGTCGGCGAGGTGGCGAGCGACAAGGAGACGGAACTCGTCGTCCGCGACCTGGACCTGGCCAAGCTCCGCGAGGTCCGCGACCGCTGGCAGTTCTTCCGCGACCGCCGCCCGGACGCGTACGGCCCGCTGACGGCGCCGTAGCAACGCACAACCCGCGCCCCCTGGTTCTCGGGGGCGCGGGGCAGCGCCTGATATGCGGCTTCCACCGCGTGGGCGCGACCAGCCACGACGATCCCGCACCCGACCACAACCCGAACGGAGCGTGACCGAATGACCGGCCGTACCCTCATCCGCGGCGGTCTCGTCATCACAGCGTCCGACGAGATTCACGCCGACGTCCTGATCGAGGACGGCCGAGTCGCCGCCCTCGCGGCAAGTGGTACCCCGGCCGCCGAAGCCTGGGTGGCCGACCGCACCCTCGACGCCACCGGCAAGTACGTCATCCCGGGCGGCGTCGACGCCCACACCCACATGGAGCTGCCCTTCGGCGGCACCTTCGCCTCCGACACCTTCGAGACGGGCACCCGCGCCGCCGCCTGGGGCGGGACCACCACCATCGTCGACTTCGCGGTGCAGAGCGTGGGCCACACCCTCCGCGAAGGGCTCGACGCCTGGCACGCGAAGGCGGAGGGCAACTGCGCCATCGACTACGGCTTCCACATGATCGTCTCCGATGTGAACCAGGAGACGCTCAAGGAGATGGACCTCCTGGTGGAGGAGGGCGTGACCTCCTTCAAGCAGTTCATGGCCTACCCGGGTGTCTTCTACAGCGACGACGGCCAGATCCTGCGCGCCATGCAGCGGTCCGCCGACAACGGCGGCCTGATCATGATGCACGCGGAGAACGGCATCGCCATCGACGTCCTGGTCGAGCAGGCGCTGGCGCGCGGCGAGACCGACCCCCGCTACCACGGCGAGGTCCGCAAGGCGCTCCTCGAAGCGGAGGCCACCCACCGGGCCATCAAGCTCGCCCAGGTCGCCGGCGCGCCCCTGTACGTCGTGCACGTCTCGGCGATGGAGGCGGTCGCCGAGCTGGCCAGGGCACGCGACGAAGGGCTCAACGTCTTCGGCGAGACCTGCCCGCAGTATCTGTTCCTGTCCACCGACAACCTGGCCGAGCCGGACTTCGAGGGCGCCAAGTACGTCTGCTCCACCCCGCTCCGGCCCAGGGAGCACCAGGCCAGGCTGTGGCAGGGGCTGCGCACCAACGACCTCCAGGTCGTCTCCACCGACCACTGCCCGTTCTGCTTCGTCGGGCAGAAGGAACTCGGCCGCGGCGACTTCTCCAAGATCCCCAACGGTCTGCCGGGCGTCGAGAACCGGATGGACCTGCTGCACCAGGCCGTCGTCGACGGGCACATCTCGCGCCGCCGCTGGATCGAGATCGCCTGCGCGACCCCGGCCCGCATGTTCGGCATGTACCCCAAGAAGGGCACGATCGCGCCTGGAGCCGACGCGGACATCGTCATCTACGACCCGCACGCCGAGCAGGTCATGTCCGCCGAGACCCACCACATGAACGTCGACTACTCGGCGTACGAGGGCAAGCGCACCACCGGCCGGGTCGAGACGGTCCTCTCGCGCGGCGAACTCGTCATCACCGAGCGGGAGTACACCGGTCACGCCGGGCACGGCGTCTACACCCCCCGCTCCACCTGTCAGTACCTCAACTAGGAGCGGAGCAGATGGACTTCGGACTCGTCCTGCAGACCGACCCGCCGGCCTCGCGTGTCATCGAGCTGATGAAGCGCGCCGAGGACAACGGCTTCACCTACGGCTGGACCTTCGACTCCGCCGTGCTGTGGCAGGAGCCGTTCGTCATCTACAGCCAGATCCTGTCCCGGACCAGCACGTTGAAGGTCGGCCCGATGGTCACCAACCCGGGCACCCGCACCTGGGAGGTGACCGCCTCCACCTTCGCCACGTTGAACGACATGTTCGGCAACCGCACCGTCTGCGGCATCGGCCGCGGCGACTCCGCGATGCGCGTCGCGGGCCGCAAGCCCAACACGCTGGCCCGGATCAGCGAAGCCATGAAGGTCATCCGTTCGCTGGGCAGCGGGGGAGAGGCCGACCTCGGCGGCACCGTGATCCGCTTCCCCTGGATCAAGGAGGACGCCGAACTCCCGGTCTGGATGGCCGCGTACGGCCCCAAGGCCCTGAAGATGACGGGGGAGGAGGCCGACGGCTTCATCCTCCAGCTCTCTGACCTGTACCTCACCGAGTACATGGTCAAGGCGGTCAAGGACGCGGCCGTCGCCGTCGGGCGCGACCCGTCCGAGGTGAGGATCTGTGTGGCCGCCCCCGCGTACATCACCGAGGACGACTCGCCCGAGGCGCTCGCCCACGCCCGTGAGCAGTGCCGCTGGTTCGGCGGCATGGTCGGCAACCACGTCGCCGACCTGGTCTCCAAGTACGGCGAGCACTCCGCGGCCGTACCGGAGGAGCTCACGGACTACATCAAGGCCCGCGAGGGGTACGACTACTCCCACCACGGACGGGCCGACAACCCCGACACGGCGTTCGTCCCCGACGAGATCGTCGACCGGTTCTGTGTCATCGGCACCCCCGAGGCGCACATCGCGAAGCTGAACGCGCTGCGGGACCTGGGCGTCGACCAGTTCGCCGTGTACGACATGCACGACGCGCAGGAGCGGGTGATCGACGTGTACGGCTCCACGGTCATCCCCGCGATCACCGGCTGACCAGGGATTCCTTCCCGGCCGGTCTCCTGCCACAATCCGGAACGCTCCACTCCATCACGACCCCCCACACCTTGACTCCCTCCCCGCTCCCCCGGGGAGGGGCCCAAGGCCCGCACGGCCTTTCTCTCCCGTCCCGCCTCCTTGATTGGCCTGCCCATGACCGAAACAGTCCCCTCGGGGTCGCCGATGGCCCAGTCCGTCGACTCGTCCGGCCGGATAGAACTGGCCCCCGGGGCCTTCCCCGCCGACAGTCCCTTCGCCAACGAGGACCTGCGTCCCGTACCCGTCTCCGAACGCAAGTGGACGACGTACAACTTCGCGGCGCTGTGGATCTCCATGGCCCACTGCATCCCCAGCTGGACCCTGGCCTCCGGCCTGGTCGCCCTCGGCATGGACTGGAAGCAGGCCGTCTTCACCATCGCCCTGGCCAATGTCATCGTGCTGCTGCCGATGCTGGCCACCGGGCATGCCGGCCCCAAGTACGGCATCCCGTTCCCGGTGCTCGCCCGCGCCTCGTTCGGTCTGTGCGGGGCGAACATACCGGCCATGATCCGGGCGGCCGTGGCCTGCGGCTGGTTCGGCATCCAGACCTGGATCGGCGGCAGCGGCATCTTCGCCCTCGGCTCCAAGCTCACCGGCGGTCAGTGGGAGACCGCCGGGAAGATCGCCGGCAACCCCTGGCCGCTGTGGCTCTGCTTCCTCCTCTTCTGGGCGCTGCAGATCGCGATCATCTACCGGGGCATGGACTTCCTGCGGCACTTCGAGAACTGGGCCGCGCCCTTCGTGATCGTCGGCGCGTTCGTGCTGCTGATCTGGATCGCGGTCAAGGCGGACGGGTTCGGCGCACTGCTGGACCAGCCGTCCAGGCTGGGCTGGGGCGCCGACTTCTGGCCGGTCTTCTTCCCCTCCCTCATGGGCATGATCGGCTTCTGGGCCACCCTCTCGCTGAACATCCCCGACTTCACCCGCTTCGGCGCCAGCCAGAAGGCGCAGACCTGGGGACAGTCCCTCGGGCTGCCGAACGCCTGTGAAGCCCACCCTTAGCGTGCCATCATGAGACATGCACCACGACCCAGCCGACCCGCAACTCGCCTGCATCTACTGCCGCATGAGCGAAGACCGCGAAGGCGGCGGCCTCGGCATCGACCGACAGCGAGAAGACTGCGAAGCCCTCGCCGCAGAACTCGGCCTCACCGTCATCAAGGTCTACACCGACAACGACCTCAGCGCCTACAGCGGCAAACCCCGCCCCGACTACCAGCAGATGCTCGACGACCTCCGTAACGGGCTCTACGGCACCGTCATCGCCTGGCACACCGACCGCCTCCACCGGCGGCCCTCCGAACTGGAGGAGTACATCGACGTGTGCGAGCCCCGCAACGTGCAGACCCGCACCGTCAAAGCAGGGGCCCTCGACCTCACCACAGCCACAGGCCGATGGCAGGCCCGCCAGCTCGGCGCGATGGCCCGCTACGAAGTCGAGCGGATGATCGAACGGCAGCGGCGGGCACGCGACCAGAAAGTCCAGCGCGGCGAATGGTCCGGCGGCCCGCGCCCCTACGGCTGGGAATCCGACGGGATCACCCCCGTCCCCGAAGAGATCGCCATCATCCGGGAGGCAGCCGAAGCCGTCCTCGCCGGCGCGTCCATCCGGTCCCTCGCTGCGGATCTCAACGAGCGTGGTCTGCGGACCTCGACCGGCGCCCGATGGGACGGCGGGAACCTGTCGCGGATGCTGAAGCGGCCGAGGAACGCGGGCATCCTTCAGCATCGCGGGCAGGAGGCGGGGCCGTCGAAGTGGGATGCGGCGATCGACGAGCCGACCTGGCGGAGCCTGCGTGGTGTCCTCGACGACCCGTCGCGTATTCCGTCCGCATCCAACGTGCGTAAGCACCTGGGAAGCGGGCTGTACCTGTGCGGCGTGTGCGGTGAGACCCTCACTAGTTTCTCGAAGGGTGGCGGGAAGCCGGCGAAGTACAAGTGCCGCAAGAACGAGTGCGTGCTCCGCGACCTGGTGCTCCTCGACAAGTGGGTGCAGTTCCACTTGCTGGAGCGGGCCAAGTCTCCTGACTCGGCCGAGTTGTTTACCAGGCGGGATGACGGCGGCGTCGATGTGAAGGCTGCGCAGGAGGAGCTGCGGGTTGCGCGGGAGCAGCTTGACGAGTTGGCTGCGGCGTTCGGTGCGGGTGAGATCGACATGCAGGAGTGGCGGGTTGCGCGGTCGGGTGCGCGGGCGCGGAAGGACCGGGCTGAGGCTCTGCTGGCGTCGGCTGTGAAGGTGAACCCCATGGCTGGCCTCATTGGCGCCGAGGATGTTGAGGCGAAGTGGGCGGGGATGGATTTGGCGCGGCAGCGTGCGGTGATCGATTGGGCGATGACTGTGCGGGTGTTGCCGGCGCGGATCGGCCGTCAGCCGGGGGGTTCGTACTGGGATCGGGATGCGGTGCGGATTGAGTGGAAGTGACAGGGCCCCCGACCCGTGTGGGTTGGGGGCCCTGCGGTCGGCCGTCGCGCGCCTGGGAGTTTGCGGGGCCGACCGGTCTGCGGGCCCTTGGTAACCGCTTTACCCAGGGCCGGGCCTGTACTCCTTCAGTCACTGGATCGTGTGTTTTCCGTGCACGGGTCTTGCGATCATGGGTTCGTCTTGATCCAGGAATGTACGGTGCACGATACAGACATCCGTGGTTGATCACGTAAGCGTGGGCGGGTGCACTCCGCCCCACCGCCCGATGACTGGGTCTTCGACCGCCGCCGGGCCGTTGGTGAGCAGATCCGTGCCGCGCGGCTACGCGCCAACCTCACCCAAGAGAAACTCGCCGAGTTAGCCGGACTGGACAGGCAGGCCGTCAACCGCATCGAGCAAGGGCGGGCGAGCGCGAAACTCGACAACCTGATCCGCGTCTCCTACGCCCTCGACGTGCCGCTGGGGGAGTTGGTGCGGTGACCCGCGGCCGGCTCGGGGGTGGGACCGGCCGCAGGCCACCGTTGCCCCTCCTGTCGGCACAGAGGGGCGGTCCCGGCGCCCCAGGGGAACGGGGCGGCGGGAGACTCTCAGCGCCAGCGGATCTCGGGGCGTACGTACGGGTAGACGTGCTCGACGCCCTTCGCTTCGTGGCCGATCGGCTGGTTGCAGTGGACACCATGGCGCGGGTGGGTCTTCCAGCAGTAGCCGTGACCCAGCGGACCGGACGGGCTGGAAGGCCGGGGGGTGGTCGTCTTCTTGCTCACGAGGCTTCTCCAGGCGTGGTGGCGCAGGGCGGGCAGGCGAGGACGGTGATGCTGCGGTTGTGGGCGCCCCAGTAGCCGTGCGAGATACCCGCGGTGACGGCGGTCTCGTCGAGCCCTGTGCCGCACCAGACGCAGTGGGTGCCGTTGCGTGCGCCGCTGCTCAGGTAGAACACGGCGGGGACTTGGCGGTCGCGGGTCACGGTCATCGTGCGTGCTCCATGTGGAGGCGGCGCAGGGCGGCCACGGTCTCGCAACCGGCGGGGGTGTCGACGCACGATTCGCATATCGCGGCATGGGCGCCCGCAGTCTCGGCGGCCTGGTCGGCGACGCAGCGGGGACAGGCACGCGGGAACACCTGGATCTGTCCGTGGGGGCGCTGGCCGAGGTCGACAGCAGTCGTGTCGAGGGCGATGCCGTCATACACGCAGACGATGCCGCGGCGCTGCTGCTCCGACAGTCCTTCGATGTCGAGTGGCAGGAGGGTGAGTGCGCTCGGCGCGGTGTCCTGTCTCGGCGTCATGCCCGCCTCCACAATCCCGGTGATCTGTCTCACATCAGGACCGTAAAGGCGGCACAACCCGACCGAGGACCGGAATCCGGTCCCCTTCTATGCGGCCAAGATGCCGATGTCGACCGCCAGTTCGGAAGCACGACGGCGACGCGCCGCCTGCTTCGACTCGACCTCCTCGAGGATGATCCGGCGCGCATACCCGTTGTAGGCGATCGTGTCCGGCGCCGCCTTGTGCGCCTTCTCCAGCGTCGCGATCGCCACGTCCGGCTGCCCGTCGAGCTGGTAGCCGCGGGCCTCCTCGATGCGGTGGCGGGCGCGGCGGGGCTTGGACTTGATGACCGTCGTGTCCGCTCGAGCAGCCTGCCGTACGGACTCCCCGCCCTGGTGGAGCTCCACCGCCACCGTGACGGCGTGCGCGCCCATGATGGCCTGCGAGAACGACGTGATCGGGTGGTAGTAGTCCTCAGGCAGGCGCTGCGCCATCGTGCGGGCCTTGTCCCAGTGCCGCCACGCCGTGCCCGTATCCCGCCGTCGGGCCGCCGTGTAGCCGAGCTCGAACTCGAGCGCCCCCGCGATGGCGAGGACACGATCGTCGGCGTCAGGGAGGAGCGGCTCGAGGAAGCGGACCGCCTCGAGGTTGATGGCGTCAGCAGCATCGAAGTGCCGGGGCCCGGAGTCACGGTGAGCTTGGGCGAGGAGCCACGCGGCAACACCGATGGCGTGCGGGTCTCCGGAGTCTTGGGCGGCGACCATGCCGCGTTCGGCGACGCGCCACAGGAGGCTCGAGTCGGGCTGGTAGGCAATGAAGAACTGGCTGAGGCTGTACGTCTCGGCGAGGAGCGCCTGAGCGTGACGGCGGTCGTTGCTCGAGTCCGCGTGCCGCACCAGGGCCTGCGCGTCGCGGATCAGACCGGGCAGGAGCCGGCCGATGACCTCACGATGATTCTCAGCCCCGTGCCGGGCCTTCCAGGCGGCGTGGAGGCGGGCCTCGAGGTGGTTGAGGCGGGGCGGCTCGAGGCTCGAGGACAGGGAGAAGCTGTCGATCGCGGCCTTGACTTCGGCGAGGCGGGGGTGGCCGGGGCCGATGAAGAGGTCGACGTGCATGTCGGGGTGGCCTGTCAGGTCGGCAAGGTCTCGGACCCGGAGGGCTTCGGCGATCCGCATCACTTGCTCGAGGCCGGGTGCCTGCTGCTGCCCGTTCTCGATCTTTTTGAGGGTGTGGGGGGAGACGGCGATGAAGTCGGCGAGTTGTGCGCGGGTCATGCCCCGGCGTTCGCGGAGGATCTGTACCCGCTGGCCGAAGCGCAGTGGGTCGGCGTATGGGTCCGGGGTAGCATCGGATGGCATGGTCTCGCCCCTCTCTGTACAGCTTCGTCACTGTCAGGGTATGGGGCGGGGCCTTTTCCGTGGGCGGCCATGCGTGTTTCGGGACCCTGCTCGATAGGGTGAGGTCATGTCCCCCGATGTCGCGAGCCTTGGTTCAGTGCGCCCGTCTGCGGTCGTGAACGCGGAGATTCGGGCTCTGGTGCGGGCTGCTCACGGGCGCCTGTACGGGGATGCTCGGGTGCGGTACGCGGAGCTGGTGGAGGAGTGGACGGAGGCGGTCGCGGCCGAACGCATCGACGTCGTCACAGCGGCGTGAGCTACTCGCCGTTCCCCGGCTCCTGGTACGCGCCGCAGCCGAGGCAGTACGCGGAACCGTCCTTGTCGTACATGACCTCGCCACGCCCAGCCGGGCAGTCGATGTGCCACATGTGGTGCGGTTCGGGGTCCCAGTCTGTGGGGCCGTAGTGCCAAGGGAGCTCGCTCATACCATGAGCATCGCAGAGCGCTACACGTACTGCTTGCGGTGCGGGTCCAACGCCCCAGCCGCCTGCGGCCCATTCCCCTCACCCGGCCCCGGATCCGGAGCACCGTCCTCCCGGCACACCAACGCCGCCTCGTCCCACGACGGCGCCTGCAAGCTGTACCCGTCCGGGCACGTCTGCCCATCCTCGCCATCCTCGCCATCCACGCCATCCGCCCCAGGCTCGCCCTGTGGGCCGGCCGGACCCGGCCCACCCTGCGGGCCAGGCGGCCCCGCCGGACCCGAAGCGCCGACAGCTCCGGGCTCCCCAGCCTTACCGTCAGAACCGTCCACGCCGTCCTTCCCCGCCCTACCCGGACTCCCCGACGGGCCCGGACTGCCATCCACCCCGTCAAGCCCGTCACGGCCCGGTGTACCCGGCGGGCCCGTCACCCCCACACCCGGCTCCCCACGCGACCCCGGCGGCCCCGCAACCGGCTTCTCCCCAAGCCCCTGCACCTGCCTGGCCAGCGCATCCCGCGCCTCATTCGACACCCGCAACTCGTGATTCAACCCCTGAATCGACAACACAATCCACGCCAACGCCGCACCCAACACGAGAGCACCCGCCCACGTCAGCACATCCCCACGCCGATGCCTGCGCTCCTCCGCCCGCACCTGCACCCGACTCACGACCCAGCCCCCCGAGTCAACAGAATGATCACCGGGAGGAGGATGCCGACCAACGGCACAATCACCGCACCAATCAACCAGCGGCGCGTCGCCACCAGCTTCTCCGCATCCTTCTCCCGCAGCGTCTCCAACGTCGCCACCCGCGCAGCCAGCGCCTCATGCCGCAAGTCATAAATCCGCTGATCAACCTTCTCGTCCATGCGGCGGCCGAGCTGCTGAATGTCATCGCGGACGTCGGTGAACCGATCCTCGAACCGGCGGACAACCTCACCGAGGGTCGGCTCATCCGGCATATGGTGCTCCGATCAGACGTACGGCTACGCGGCCTTGACGACGCTGGACTGCTCCAGCCGCACAGCCGCGATCGGAGCCGTCACCTGCGGCCGGACAGCGACCAGCGCCACGGCACCCTCGACCACCAGCATCCACAGCGCCTGCTGCTCCGCGCTCATCTCCAGCCCGAACCCGAGGAACAGTGCCAGCCCGGCCTGCGCCAGGTTCACGATCGCCGCGTACACGGCACCCGTCTTGAGGACGACCGCTTCGACGAGTGCGACGACGCAGGACAGGACCGCCATGACGAGCGCCTGCTCCTCCGCCGACACGTCCCAGCCGTACGCGGCACCCAGCTTCAGGGTCACCGCGACGAAGGCGAGAATCGCCACCGGCTCGCGCCCGAAGATCTTCATGGTCAGGCTCCCTTCGTTTCCAGGACGGCGAGGCGCACGCCCTGGTCCTTCACGGTCTTCTCCAGCACGGCCAGCCGCTCCTCCACCGTCGGAGGCTTCGGAGGCGTGACCGTCCCAGGCGACCAGCTGGCCGCGTGGGCGAGGCGCTCGTCGACGTCCTTACGGAACAGGTCGAGAGTGAAGGCGAACCGGCCCCGCGACCCGTACCCTTCCACCGGACCGCGCGGGTCGACCTTGCCCTCGATGCTGGTCTCCTTGTGGCCGGCGCACGACTCGCCCGTCCAGTCGTACTCGCGGCAGATCGCGGCGTTGATCCGCACCAGTGCGTCGTACTGCGCCCGCGGCCACACATCCACGTTGTCGCCGAGGTTCTCCGCCTCGATGCCGTAGGCGACGTCGTTGCCGTCGACCGTGCCCGATGCCTTCGACGGCGCCGGGTGCGTCGGCTGCTCGTCCCGGAACGAGACGAACGCGTTCACCGCCATCAGCCCGGCGTGGTTGGCGCGGCCGGCCGAACACATCGTGGCGAGCCCGGACTTGGCGAGGTGGATGTGGGCGAGCGGACCGGGCAGTCCCGCATAGCCGGTCTCGGCGACGATGCGCAGGGAGTCCCGCGACACGGTGTGGTGGTTCAGGACCAGGTGCACGGGGCCGAACGTCTTGCCGGTCTCGTCGTCCCGCTCACGGGTCCGCCAGCCGGGGTACTCGGCGAGCTTGACGCCCTCGTTTCTGAGGATCGTCAGGAGCCTGTCGTGGCTCAGGGGTGGTGCCATGGTTAGGGCTCCTCTACAGGGTGAATGGCCAGCTTGAACTCGGCCAACGTGACCTTCCGTGCCGTCGACGCGTCCTGCGCCACCAGCAACGCGACCGGCACATCCGGGCGCACGAACATCTCGTGCGACTTGTGCCAGCACTGAATCCCCGGCGACGGCGGCCGATGCTCCGTAGCCGTCGAGTCGTACACACCCAGCGGGTCACGCACATACCGGTCGCGGAGCTCGTCGTAGTCGCCCGACTCCCAGTAGATGAGCGACGTCAACGTCCCCCACCCGGCGACAGACGGCCAGATCAGCCCCGACTGGTCGTCCGTCTTCCAGTTCGTGACCGTGCTGCCGTCCGGCTGGGTCGGGGTGTGCATTTCCCACGGGTCGTACGACTCGCCGATGTAGGGGAAGCGGACGATGTGGTAGCCGCCGTCCGCGGGGATCGTCTGCGGGCCGTCGACCTTCAACGACACGACACGGACACCGGTCACGACGGCAACACCACCCAATTCGCCTGGTAGGCGGCGTTCCCGCCATGCCACAGCAGATTGCGGTTGACGTCCCGCACCAGCCAGCCGTTCAACCGGATCCGCTTACGGGTGCCCTCCCCGTCCCGTAGAACCAGGAGTTGGCCGTCGTCGCTGACCACGTTGTATGAGCCGTCCAGCCAATCCAGCAGGGCGGTCCCGTTGGTGCCGTCGTATTGCGCCGACTCCAGGCGCGCCGTCACGGTAGGCATTCGTGTCTCCTTAGGCGATGCGCAGGAAGCGCAGCCAGCTGTCGGTGTACATGACCGTGGCGGTCGCGTTTGAGGTGTTCTGCGCCCACTGCAACGTGATCGACCCGGCAGTTGAGCCGATCCGCCACAGGCCGCTGATCGGGGTGAACATCGTCGAGTCGCTGGTGCCGTAGCCGGTACGGGAGCCGCCGACATCGTTCGTCTCGGTGCGGATGGAGTAGCCAGCGGTGCCGGTGGCGAGGGTGCCAGAGCCGGGCATGAGCCACATCCACTCGCCGAGCGTCCCGGACGGCGTCGTGAACTGGACTTTTATGTCTGGGGTGTTGTCGGCGAAGTATTTGAGGGCGCCGTCCATGACGTATACGGCGTTCGCTTCGACGGTGTAGGTGAGGTGGTCGTCGTCCGCGAACGTTGTCGTCGCCGCCCTCGACGTGTCCGCAGTCTTTCGGACGGTCTGCGGAAGCGCCGCCCGCAGCAGAGAAGCCCGAAGCCGCTGGCCGCCAGCGTAGGACGGGTATGCCTCAGCCATGCCGGCTCCTTACAGGTCGATGATGGTCGGGTGGGCGAGGCTGATCGGGGCGCCCGCACTGTGGGCCTTGACCACGCCGTTCACGCTGCGGGTCACGGTCAACGTCTGCGGGTTGATCACTCGGTAGTTGTCATGCCGGATTTCCACCGCCGCGCCGTTGGTGTTGCCCGTAGTCCGGATCGAGCGGGTGCCGATCGAGTGGGCCTGGCTGATCGTCGAGTCCGTGACCTGGATGTTCCACCCTGGTTGCTCCACCGCATCGGCCGCCGCCCACGCCTTCGCCTTCAGCGCCGAGCCGATCCCCTGGAACCTGATGCGCACGTAGGTTCCAGCGACGTGGGTGACGGGCACCGTGTACGTGCCGAGGTCGGTGGCCACGTCCGCGAGGAGCCGCCGCAGCACCAGCAGGACCGTGTTCGTGGTCGTGAATTCGAGGCGGGCCATGTACATGGTTCCGGAGTCCTGCATCCGTGCCGTGACAGCACCGAACAGGCTCGCCCCGGTTGCGAGCGCCGACGTGGTGATGTCGCAGTACAGGTCGAAGTCCGGATCCACCGCAGTAACCGATGTCCGACGGGACACGTCCACGGTCGACAGCACATGCACGCCAGCGTTGCCATTCACCGAGTAGTCCGAGGCGGCGCCACCCGACGCAGTCCATGCGCTGCCCGCATCCGGGGAACCCCAACTGTTGGAGACGGAGCGGGTGAAGGTGTCCTCCAGCCAGCCCGTCACGCTGGTGACCGTCATCACCTCGCCGCCCATTCGTATGTCGAACGGCCAGTCAGAGCTGTCCGTGGTCCACGGGTCGATCTCGCCCGGCTGCGGTCCGGCCACCAACGCGGTCGCCGACGACGACACCGCCTGCACCAGCTCTGAATCGATGTCGATCCGCGCGTCCTCCGCGTCCAGCACCCCGATTGAGGAGTACGGCGAGGCCGGCGCGCAGACGAAAGTGATGCGGTGCTGGAAGTGGTTGATCTGCTCCTCGAAGCCGAGAATCAACTGGTCGATGGTGTCCGGTGGCAGCCAGGCGGGCGGGTTCTCGATCTGGATGCGGTCGCCCTGCCGCAAGGCGAGGACCGCCTGCTTCAACGCCGGGTTCTCGACGAAGGAGTCGTGGGCGAGGTTGACGCTGATCTTCGGGTACCGGTCTTCGTTGACGGTGCCGAGGTGGACACGCCACGCCGCATGATCCAGCAGGGTGCCGGCGTCGGTGGTGGCGAGGTTCAGTTCGAGGCCGGAATCCTTGTACGACCCGTACACGCCGACCCCGGCCGGGGGCGGGGCGGTCGACAGGCGGCCCTCGGTCTCCTCGTAGGTGGCGGACACCCCGTTCACGGTGACCGTGACCTTGTTTGCGAGGTAGCGGTCATCGCCGACCGGGATTGGGACTTGGGCAAGATGGTTGCCCGTGTACGACAGGACCAGCGCGGGGTCCTGGTTGTACAGGGAGGCGCGGGTTCGGTAGCCGAGGCCGAGGACATCCGTGGTCTCGTACAGCATGCCGCCGTCTGCGGTGACGCAGTCCTGCATCAGCGACAGCGGGTTCTGCCGGTCCTGGCCACCCATGGCGACCGTGTCGTCCAGGTCCCCGACCCATTGGAAGGGGATGCCCTCCTCGGCGCACAGACGCTGGATACGGCGGCCCGCGGTCTCTCCGACGGGGTTGAGGCGGGTGCCGAGCGCGGTGATGCTGCTCGTGGCGTTCTCAACGGTGATGTGCCCGACAACCCCGTCCGTGAGCCCGACCGAGCTGTTGGGGCCAACCGCTGAGATTGACGCCACGAACACGGCGACCTTCGTGCAGCGGGTCAAGCCTTCCGTGTTCCGGGTCAGGGACGTTGAGGCCTCGACGCGGTTGACGATGTCGAGGGTGCGGATTGTGTAGATGGTGCTCGACCCGGACTCCTGGAACTCCAGGCTGACGTACAGCAGTCGGTTGCGGACGTCGAAGGTGTGGTCAAGGTCGACGCCGAAGTTCGTGCCCGTCGAGTCCATGAACACCAGCGACAGGGACTTGCTGCTGGTGTTGTAGACCAGTTCGAAGTCCGTCAACGGGGTCGTCGCCACGTCGTTGACCTGACTGACCCGGACGATGACTTTGCGGTCCGTCAACGACGTCGACGGCAGGCAGCAGAAGAACCGCACCTGTGTGGCCGTCGGCGTGTCATAGCGGGCCACGCCACCCGTCATGGAGGCGTTCGTGAACGTCGGCAGCGGATCCGACGCCGCAAACAGCGCCGACTCAGCCAGGTCCGGGGCCGCGCCTGCGAACACCATCGGGGAGCCGTTCGCAGGCATGCCCGACGCGATTGCGGTCGCCCCGTCGGCGTCCTCGCACGGCCAGTACGCCAGCACCGACGGACCGAGAGGATCGGTGATCGCCGTGTAGACCACGGACCGCTCCGGCGTCGGCCCCTGCTCAAGGCGCTGCAGCAGCCCGGACACCTGAGCGTCGGTCCACACGTCGTTCCCGGACTTCTCCCAGCCCTGCGACCAGTCCGACACCTCACCCCGCAGCCGGTACGACTTCCCGCCGAAACCGTCCGGGACGGACCACCAGACCTCGGTGTTCCGGCCGATGCCGATGTCCCCGTAGTACGGGCCCGTCGGCACGTTCGGGTTGAACCGTCCGTCCGTGTTACGGAGTTGGAAGTCCGGCGTCTCCGCCGCCTCGGTCTGGCCGGCTTCCGCACGCATGCCGCGGATGAGGGAGATCTGTCCGCTGTCGTCGCGGACCATCGTGAAGTTGGTGATGTCGATCGCCTCGCCCGCGACGCGCATCTCAACCTGCACCGGCTCGCCGTTGGAGACCTCGCCGGACGCGCTGAAGGGACTGGCCACGGCGCCCATGCGCCGCTGCCAGCCCATTACCCGAGCTGCGAGACCTCCCGGCATCGGTCACTCGTCCCAGGTGACTTTGCAGCGCATGTCGACGGCCGTGGTCGGGGTAGTCACACGGACGCGAAGGAACTTGGAAACGGCGACGATGTATCGCTCGTCCGGCATGAACTGGTAGTTGTACGTGATCGGCGACTCACCGGAGACCGAGCTAAGCGACACCACATCGAACACCCGGCTAGCCGTGGTTGTGCCTTCGGCGGTTGCCGTGTAGCCCGTAGCTGACGTACCCAGCGTCATGAGCGATGCTGGAGCGTTCGGGTCGAGCGGCTGCACG
Source organism: Streptomyces ossamyceticus (assembly GCF_001418475.1). Classification (GTDB taxonomy): domain Bacteria; phylum Actinomycetota; class Actinomycetes; order Streptomycetales; family Streptomycetaceae; genus Streptomyces; species Streptomyces ossamyceticus. The sequence goes on from NZ_LIQX01000067.1 coordinate 36,732, forward strand.
CCTGACGCAGAGTGAGCAGTGACCGTGGCCGCCACATCCGTCTGGATGAGTTCGATGACCGCGTCGGCGCCTGGCGGGTCGTCGAGCGTGAACGACCAGCTGATCAGCTGTATCTGCCGCGTGCTGGGCGTGGCGATCTGGAGCATGGTTTTGATGGTCGTGCCTGTGGTGACCGACGCCTGTGCAGCGGTGGTCGGCATGGGGCCGTTCCAGACGGTATACCGGTGCATACTTATCACTTCTCAAATGGGTTGGTAGAATTGGGGCATGACGCGAGACCGCTCTTCCGTCGAACCCGGCCAGCGCTTCGGCCGCCTCGTTGCGCAAGAAGAAGTCCTCCAGGAGGCAGAGGAAGGGCCCGCTCGTCGGGCAGTGAGATGCCTATGCGACTGCGGCACAGAAGTGACCATCCTGCTTCAGAACCTGAAGCACCACTCGCGGTCCTGCGGCTGCACGAAACGCAAGGACACGATGTCCGAGGCATTCCGTAACCGGGGCCGTCGGCCTCGCCTGTTCGTAGCCGAACCCGGCATGCGTTTCGTGCGCCTGACGGTCCTCCAAGAAGAGCGCAAGCGCATGCCGAATGGCGCGTACGTCTGGGTTGCCCATTGCCAATGCGACTGCGGCCAGGAGACCACCGCCACGGTGAACAACCTGAAGAACGGCCAGGTTCAGTCGTGTGGTTGTCTTCACCGCGAACGCGTGGCGGCAACCAACGCGCTGCGGGCCACTCACGGCCTGAGCGATCACCCGCATTATCACCGGTGGCGCAACATGATGGGCCGCTGCTACGACCGCCGAGACCCTCATTACGCGAACTGGGGAGCCCGAGGCATATCGGTGTGCAGCGAGTGGCATGACCCACAAACGTTTGTGAGAGACCTCGACAAGCTGCTTGGGCCGTGCCCCGAGGGCCACAGTCTCGACCGCATCGACAACGACGGCAACTACGAGCCCGGCAACGTCCGCTGGGCGACACCACTGACGCAGCGACACAACCAACGACGCGCGCAGAACCCTTAGCTGGCACCTGATACACCTCCTTCTATCGTTCGAGAGCCTTCTTGACGCCGCCACGCCTGTAGATCTCGCCGCGAAGCGGATCGAGGATCACCTTCGCGACCACCCGCCCGTCCAACTCCAACGTCAGGGGGATCACGACCGGCTGGCCCTGCATCACAGGAGCCGGACCACCTGAACGGGCGGCAGCAGGAGTGGGCGCGTTGAGCATCGACTGCCACGCCATATGCCTCGACTGGCCGGCCGGGTACACCGTCGATCCGTGCGGCAGACGGACCAGCTCGGGGCCCTCCTCACCCACCCACGTGAGCCCGCCGGAGATGCCGCCCGCCGCCCGTTTCTTGACCTTCTCCCTGGCCTTCTTCCGCGCCTCTGCCGCTGTGGTGACGGCCTTCAATGCGTCCGCGAGCCGGTCCAGCGACTTGACGAGCTTCTCCTGCGCCTTGATCTGCTTGCCGTACAAGGCGTCCGCAGTCGTCTTCCCTGCCGAGCCCGCTGCCGCGTTGATCTGCGACTGAAGCGAGTTGATCGACTTCAGTTCGCTTCCCGACGCCCGCAACAAAGCGCCCGCCGTCTCCAGCCCGCCGCCCTCAATGCCGGCCTCGGCGACCTGCCGCAGCAGCGTGTTGGACAGGCCCCGCTTCCTGAGCCGTTTCAATGCGTCGGCGAACGCGGTCGCCTTGTCCCGGCCTTGGACCAGGCCGCCCACGATGGAGCGGACCGTCATCGGCTGGTCGCGGTCACCGCTGCGGGTGATGTTCGCTGCCGAGATGACGCCGGATTTGACGCTGCTGGCGAGTTGGGAGGCGCTGCTCTTGAGGTCCTTCAGCTTCGACGATGCCTTGTCGAGTTCGCTGCTGACCTTCTTCAGGGCGGTGGCCATCTTGAGGTGGCCGCCCGCGATGCTGGACATCAGTTTCAGCAGCCGGTCCTCGGTCGCGCCTGAGGTGGCGGCGCGGATCTCGTCGCGGGCGCCACGGGCGAGGGAGCGGACGCCGCCGACGCTGCCGCCCTTGGCCATCTTCGGCATGTCGATGGCGCCCGCGTTCAGCATCTGCATGAACTTCTCGCCGTACTTCTGTACGGCTGCGGCCTTCATCACGAACTCGCCATTGCTGAGCCACGGCGCGAACACATCATCCGACGTGCCAGTGCCCGGCCCCTCGACGAGGCCGCCGTCGGCGTAGCCGTGCTTGAAGGAGCGTCCGGTGAACAGGCCGCCCGTAGCGCCCGTGATGTCGTGCTGCGAGCGGCCCGTCAGGAACCGCTTCTGGTACTCGGTGATGTACCGGATCGTGTGCTTCGTGAACGTGTACGCCGTCTTCCCGTCCAGGTTGTTCAACGCCGTCGACACCGAGCCGATCGAACCCAGGGCTTGGCCGTTCGCCGTGAACACCGCAGTGCGGCCGTCGGGGAGCTGCTTCGTCTTCAACCCGACCGCTTCCAGCGCGGCAATCGCCGCGCCGTTCAGCGTTTCAACCGTGACCTGCTTCGCATCCGGCGTCTCCTGAATCGCGGCACGCACCGACTCCAGACCGGAGATCGCCTCCTCACGCTCCAGCTTCACCAGCGTCTTGATGTCACTGGGTACGCCGAGGAGAGTGTTGACGTACTCGGTGGCCGCCTCCTTGTTCCCGCCGAAAGCATCCGTCGCGAGCCGCATCATCGTCTCGCGGAGCTCATCCGACTTCTTCGTCATACTGCCGAGCGAGTCGCCCGCCGCGATCCCCGACGCAATGAGCTCGTCCTGAGCGGTCGCCGCCGCAGACATCGCATCCCGGTTCGCCCGTCCGGCCTCAGTGTCAGCGTTGAGGGTGTCGCCGTGCTTCTTGAAGCTGGCGGTGAGGTCGTCCAGCGACGCCTCGAACTGGGTCTGTGCATCGTGCGCATCCCGGTTCACATCGTTCAGCGCGAGGATGCTGGCACGCAGGCCGTCCGCAGCCTGCTTCTGCGCGTCGAGGGTTGCCGTCGTGTTCTGTGCCGCCTGGCCGAAGACACCCATGGCGTCCTTGGCGTAGTCCTGCTCGAACTTCACGTCCTTCAGCGCGGACGTGTAGCCGTCCATCTGGTTGGTGAAGTCCTTCACCGAGCCGCCGCCCTTGACGTACTCCGCCTTGAGTCGGGCGAACGCTGCCGCCGCGACATCGGCCTTGCCGCCCTTGACAAGGTTGGTGAGGCTGTCGTCGATCCCGTCGAGGGCCTTGCGTGCCTCTTGTGACGGGGTGGAGTCCGCCATGCCCAAGCTGAAGACCTTGACCAGGCCGTTCTGAATGTTGTCGATCGTGCTGGGGTCGGTGATGTTGCGGACCTTGTCGTACAGGCCGTCCAGGTCCTTGCCGAAAACGCGGGCCGCCTCGCCGCCGATCTTGCCCGAGCGTCCCAGCTCCCCCAATGACGTCGTCAACTTGTCGACACTCGGCGGTGCTGCCCGGCCAATGTCACCCAGCTTCGAGAACGCGACCGTGATCGCAGCCAGCGCACCCACCACAATGCTGGCTTTCGCCGCCACACCCAGCGACATGAACGCCGCCCGCAACCCGGCGATACCACCACCAGCAGCAATCGCCACACCCCGCAGCGCACCAATCCGCGCACCCAACGCGGCAATCCCCGTCGACACCGCAGCCGCCGCGGCCCCCGACAGAGACATCACCTTCAACGCGACCGCAAGCTGCATGACCGTCGCCACCAGCTCCGGCGGCAACCCCGCCACCAACCCGGCTGCGGCGTTCACCAGCGTCAGCATCCCTGGCCCGGCCTCCGCCGACGCCTCCACCAACGTCATGATGGCCGCACCCAGACTCGACAAGGTTTCCTGAACTGCGGGCCCGTTCTGCTCGGCGTAGTCCATGAACGTCTTGATCGGCCCCGACGCCTCACCCTCCGACAGGGCGCGGGAGAAGTGAATGACCCCGTTGACGGCGTCCCGCATCGCGCCCGTTGTGAACTCACCCAGCCGGTCCGCGAGCGCATCGAAGCCAGGCGAGTCGACCGCACCGCCAGCCACCGTCACCAGCCGGTCCAACTGATCGGAGGCGCCCCGAGCCATCGGAGTCAGCCGCGGGATGACCTGGCTCAGCACCGCGAACGTCTTCTCGACCGGCGTCATCGTGAAGTCCGCCAGCCCATCCGACCAGGCCCGGAACTCGTCCTTCATCGTCCGCAGGCCGACAGCAGCGCGGGCCGTCGACACAGGCATCGACGACAACGTCACCGACAGGGTCCGCTGCGCCTCCGCAGCCTCCTTCGACCCGCGCCCGGACTCGACCACAGCCTCGCGGTATTTCTTCTGCGCGTCCGACGCCTTCGACAGGTACGGAACCTGCCCGGCCACCGCAGCGCCGAACGCGAGCATCGCGCCCGACGCGCCGGCCACGCTGCCCGCGGTCTTCACTGACGCCAACCCGAGCGACGCCATCACCGGCACGGCTGCCGTCGACAGGGGGATCAGGCTGCCCAGCGAGTGGGTGACCTCGCGCTTCAGGTCACGGAACGCGCGCTGCGCCTGGTCTGAGGTGGCGCGGATCCGGATGGTTACGGCGTCGTCAGCCATGGGTCTTCACCTCCTTCCGCGGTGTCGTCAGGTTCTGGGGTGCCGAGGCGTTCGATGGCGAGCATGCGCAGCAGGAGTGTGTCCTCGGCCATCAGGGAGGACAGGGTGTAGCCGGGGAACTGGCGGAGGATGCCGAGGAGCCAGCGGGCCTGGGCTAGTTGGGCTGGCTCGGTGATTCGCTGGTGGGGGTCATCGGGATGGGGGGCGCCGGGGAGGTCTCGCCAGAGGGCGAGGTCTCGGGCAAAGGGTCGTCGTCATCGACCCCGATCAGCATGTTGATCCACGCGTTGTTCAGGGCGCGGACCAGGCCCTGGTCGGCCTTGCCGATGGCGTCGCGGGTCGGGGGCAGTGCCTCGCCCTTGTAGGTGAGGTTCCATGAGACGAGCGAGTCGAAGAACCGGTTGAGGGTCTGACTGCCGCCCTCGCCGTCGCCACCGTCCATGCCGGTGGCCTTGAGGTAGTCGTCGATGGACATGCCGACGACCTGCGCTTCGGCGCCGTGGTACTTGTGGCCCGGCTTGAACCGGACGTGCACCGTCGCGGGGGACGCTTCGAATCCCATGTGGTTCATTCCTCCAACTAGCGGACTTTTACGGGTTACATGGGCCTAAGACCAAGTAGGCACATTCCCATCCGCGAGCTGGAACGGCACCGACCACGTGAACTCGCCGGACTGCGCGCGCGTGAGGGCGTAGTCGGTGAGGATGACTTCGTTGTTGAGGGTCTGGCCCGAGATCACGATGCCCATCGTCCGCTCCACACTCGTGGAGGAGACGGTCTTGAACACGGCGTGCGCGAGGTTCGCGCCGTCGTCGAAACCGCCGGCCATCGTCCCGGAGAAGTCCGCGAGCAGCAGCAGGCGGGCCATCGCCGATTCGGCCAGCGATGTGATGTCCTGGACGCCGCGGGGCATGGTCCAGTCGAGGTTGAAGGTGGAGGTGCGGATGTCCCGCGCGCTGCCACCGCTGTCGTCTACGTTGAGCGTGGTCCAGCCCAATCCGGATTCGATCGCCAAGGCTCAGCCCTCCTTTGTTGCGAGGGTCAGCGGGCGCTGCCCTTCGTCGTTTGCTGGTTCGGTGACCCACTGCGGGCCGCTACTCCGGTCGTAGGCGAGGCAGCCGAACAGTCTGCGCGCCCCGCTGTCCTCCACCCACTCCTCGTGGAACTGCACCGGCACGGGCAGCGCCTGGTCCCCGAAGCGCAGCTTCAGTTGGTGGACCTGCTTGCCGCCGTCGGCGAGCGCCCGCAGGCGTTCACTCGGTCCGGTCAGCTTGATCCAGAAGCCGAGCGGTCCGAGGACGCGCCGCATTGCGCCCATGTCGCGGGACGTGTCGTACGTCAGGCACGGCAGTCCGAAGTCGAGGACTTCGCAGTCGTCGGTGCGTTCCTCGCCGTCGATCCACAGGCGCCACGGCTTCGGCTCGTCCACGCCGTTCACCCCTTCGCCCGTTCGTCGAGGAGGCGGCCCATGTGCTGCTGCACGTGCTCCACCCAGTCCGCCGCCCGCGTGTGCACCCGCAGCTCCCCGACCGTCGCCCGGTAGTCGCCGCCCCGCACGAGGTACTTCTCCGGCATCGTCTGGTGATCGGCGAAGCAGCGCTGGTACGGCTCGAACCGGAACACCGTCAGCCCGGCAGCGGTGTGCTGCTCCTTGAAGGTGCGCCGCGAGCCACGAATGAACGCGGCCTGATCGCGGCCCAGCGGCGTGGACTCGTCGATGACGGACTCCCACCCACTCCGCCACTGCGGGCAGCCCACCCGCTCACAGACGGTCTTCACCCGCTTGTCCGGACGCGACTTCACCGACCACGTCTGATACGCCTCCACCGGAAGCCGCGGATCGTTCGGCCTGAACACCACAACACCCACCCCTTAGAACGTCGTCGCCGTGAGGTTGACGTTCACCGCAGTCGCGAACACCAGCGACGTGAACCCGCCCGTGGTCACCGTGACCGCCCGCACATACCGGCGGATCTCCGTCCCCGCAGCGACCTCGATCCGCTGCGTCGTCGGCCCACTGGTGACCTGCGTGAACCCGCCACCCGTGATGTCCGCGAACGTCGAGTTGTCGTGCGAGTGCTGGAGTTTCACCGTCACGTCCGTGCCCGCGAACGAGAACACCTGCAAGTACGCCTGCAAGCCGTGCTCCGTGTGCGACGACACCAGCGCGTTGCCGTTCACGGTCCACGTCCGCGGCGTCGCATCCGTGACCCCGTTGCCCGACGCCGACGCAATCGGGGCGGCCACCGAAGTACCGCCGATCCCGGACAGCACCTGCGCCCGGAAGATCTTCCCGGCCAGCCGGTTCACCGTGCCGCCGGTCTGCGCACCGAGCTCCAGGACCGCCGTGGAAGCGAAGATGCTCGTGGTTGCACCATTGGCCTGCGCCGCACCCAGCGCCGTCCACGTCGCCCCGTCCTCCGACGTGTAGAACGTCACCGTCGCGTCCGTGCCGCCCACGTCCGCGTCGAGCGTCGCCCGCACCCAGTGCGTGCTGCCGTTGGTGAACCCGGTCGCCGCAGACGACGTCTCCGTCTTCTCCGCTGTGCCGTCCTCCGACCAGCGGAAGATCAGAGCCCCGGCCGCCGTCACCGCCAGCGCATACGACCGCTGGTTACCTGTGGCCGTGTACTTCGCGATCAGCGTCTGCTCGGCGGCCGGCGTCCAGTCGTCCATCGCGACCCGTACCCGCAGGTCGATGTCGCCGGTGATGTCGAGGGCGGCGGCGTCCGGGGTGCTCGCGTAGTCGCCGCTGCTGCCGGACAGGAAGAGGAAGTCTTCGCCGTCGTATCCGAACTCGCCGGCGGTGCCGTTCGTGGCGCTGGTGTCGGTGCGCTGTCCGGCGGTGAGGAGGTCGCACCATTCGAGGCCGTAGGCGTTGCCCTGCGCGTTGACGGCGATGGTCAGGCTGCCGTCTTGTGCGCGGGTGGGGTCGTAGTTGATCTGCTTGCCGATCAGGCATGCGGCCGGGTCGCCGATCGCTGCGCCGGTCGCCCACATCAGGTGCTGGTCCGCTGTGGGCAGCGCAGACAGCCGCGAGTGAGCGCGGCCGGCCGCCTTGTTGAAGAACGCACCCCATGAGATCCGGCCGTCCCGCAGCAGCCCGACCCGCTTGAATGCACGCAGGTCGATGGTCGTGACGTCCTGCGTGCCGACGAGACCGCCGCCGATGTCATCCGCAGAACCGGTGTCACCACTGAGGTCGTAGCCGCCGTAGTAGAAGGCCTGGCCGAGTCCGTTACTGATCGACATCTATGCCACCTGTGCCCAAGCATCGGAAATGATCAGGGGGATCGTGAGGGTTGCCACCCGGTATGTGGTGCCGCCTGCGAAGCTCGTGTAGCCGAACTCCGCCTGCAACGCTGTTCCGTAGGCGCCGAGGAGGTCGACGAGGCGGACGTTCCCGCCGAACTGGAAGTCACCTGAGTACGCCGTCAGCAGTGCGTCCACGGCGCCCGTGACTGCGGTGTCTACTTCGCCTTGGGGTTCGGTGTCGGCGGGCATCAGGATGCGGGCCATCAGTTCCAGGCGGGCCGTCGTCTTGTTGAGGCCGGAGCCGAGGGGGACGGGGCCGATGCGGGACACCCAGAACGCTGCGGTGAGCCCGCTGCCGGGGGCGCTGACGGGTTCGTGGTCGAGGACGTTCCCGAACAGTCCAGCCGCCATGGCGTGGGAGAGGGCCGTGTTCCGGTAGGTGAGCAGGTCAAGAGACACGGGGCATCACATCCGACCCGTATACCGGCGCAGCAGCCGTTCGCCGATACCGACCTTGCGGGCGTTCAGCTGAGCGCGGGTGCGGATCCAGTGGTTGTAGCCCTTGAACTTCGTCACCGGGAAATTCCGCGACCCGATCCCCGCCAGCCACGGCCCGTACACGACACGAGAGTCGGTGATCTTGTTGCCGTCGACGACCTTGCAGCGGGACTCGTAGTAGCCGGTCGGGTTCCGGAACACGCGGTGCATCTCACCGCGGAGGATGTTCAGGCCCTCGGTGGCGAGGCGCCGTTCGAGGTGGTCGACGTACGCATTCAGGGCACGCATGGCACGCCCGTCGAACATCGGGCCGCGGGATTCGGTGGACACGTCGAGGCGCATGGCTAGGCTGCCCTCGTCCGGGCCTTGCGGCCATGGGAGACATACACGCGCTCGCGGAGATCCTTCAGGCCGCGGCCAGTCGTCTCACGCTCGTACTCGCCGCTGCCAGCCGTCCGCGCGTACCCGGACCGCCCTTGAAGGAGACTGGTGACGGCTTCACCAACGCAGAGCTGGCGCACGGGGCCGGGCGGCTCCCAGAGGTAGACGGTCGCGCTGGTCAGATGTGTGGCCGCCGTAGTGCCGAGCGCGCCACGGGTGACGGTGAGAGTGCGGGGCGCGTAGATGGTGGCGCCGACGCTGTGGGCGGCGATGGTGGAGCCGTCCCAGGCGCGGGTGACGACCAGGGTGTTCCCTGCGACCTCGTCGACGCGCATGCGTTCGCCGTCGATCAGGATCGACTCGCCTGCTGCGAACGCGGCGCCGGACTGCACGGTGACAGTGACGGCGCTGTTCTGGTTGGTGAGCCCTGAACCGCCGAGGGTCTGGCCGGTGTCGAGGTTGCTGCGGCTGGTGACGATGACGCGTTCGGTGTCGATGCGCAGCAGGTTGCCGACACCGACCGCCGCGCTGGTGGCGGCGTCGACGTCGATGCCGGTCTCGGACGCGTCGAGGGCTTCGACGGTTGCCCCGGTCTGGGATTCGACGAGGGGGCAGCCTGCCCACACGCCGGTGATGCCGATGTTGCGCTGGTGTGTGTCGCCTCCACCGAAAGCCGCCGAACTGTCGAGGTCGACTTCGATGCGGTTGTAGGGGGGCCCGTAGGTGTTGGGCTCAAGGAAGTAGTCGGAGGCGGGGATGGTGACGCCGCCGGAGGTGAGAGAAGTGACGGAGATGAGTTCGTTGGCGTCGAGCCACAGCCGCCATGGGCGGGCGTACTGGGGGCCGGGCCAGTCGAAGTAGCGGGTCGCCAGCACCGGGTAGAACACGCGGTGGCACAGGCCGTGTACGGCTTCGGTTGCGTCGGCGAGCGCCCGGTCGATGCGGGCGTTGGAGCGTGCGGTCTCGCGTACGTCCAGCTCGGCCTTGACCTCCTCGCGGCTGGCCAGCCACGGCGTGGTGGTCATCTTCCGTCACCTCCTCTCAGGTCTCGTCGCGGGCCGGCAGCTACTCGCCGCCGTCAGACGCCGATGACTCGTCCGTCTTCTCGCCATCCGTCGAAGGGGCAGAACCGGACTCCGTCAGGCCCTTCGAGGAGCGGCTCCCCGCCGTTCGGGCAGGCTTCCGGCGGGGCTTCACGTTCGGCTCGGAGCTCGTCGGCTGCGGCCCTGTAGATGCTGATGAGCTGCTCCCAGGCGATGACCCCTCACCCCCCTCCTCCTCGTCGGCGGTCGGAACCACCGCATCGCCGAACGGCATGTCGACGAGTTCGGGGCCGTGCTCGCCCTGCACCTCGGCGGCGGGCTCGGGTTGGTCCGCTGCCGCCGCCTCCGTGAGCACAGGCTCGGCGACAGCGGCGTCCTCGGCTGTGGGCAGCGTCTTGTCCGACGCCCCACCGTGGCGAGTGATCTTCGCCATGGGATCTCCGTCCTCGTGGAACTCTTCGTTGTGGCAGCGAGGGCAGCGGAAGAGACCAACCGCGTACTTCGTCCCGCAGCCGGCCCCTCCCGCACACACCCATAGAGCCATCAGCCGGCCACCAGCGACGCGCCGTCCGTCAGCGGCACCCACGTCGCATACCAGGTGATCGCACCGTCCGGGTTCGTTCCCGTCGTCACCTGCTCGATGTCCCCAGTCGTCACAACCAGGTCCCGCAGCAGATGCCCACCCAGCATGATCGAATGCTCGGTCAGGGCACCCGACGTCGCCGGGTCATCGATCGACGGCGTGAACCCGACGACGGTGCCGGCGGCGGTGTCGTTGGTGCCGATGTCGGTGGCCTCGACGAACACCTTCGTGTCCCCGGTGGTGGGGTTGGTCTGCAGGGCGACCGTGTTTGCGACGGTGATCGCGGTGGTCACCACACCCCACAGGCCGGTCACCAGGACTTCCCCGCCGGTCACGGTGAAGATGACGCGGGTGTCCGCGGCGAATGCCCCGGACGCGGAAGAGACGGGCGCGTTGCCGAGGCGGAGGTTCCTCAGCTGGGAGCCCTGAATCATCACAGACATAGGTCAGGCTCCTTACGCGTTCGCAGCGCCGGGGCGCAGCAGGTTCGGCATGTTCGACGGCTTCCGCTGCACTTGCAGACCGACCTTCAGGTACAGGCCTGCGGCGAGCTGCGCGTTGTTCGACAGGTCCGCCTGGTTGACGGAGATGTGCGTGTACCCGTCGGCGAGGGCGGCGGAGGGCACGTGGATGACGTAGATCTTCTGCTTCTGCGCGTCGTCCGCGACCGCGGTCATGATGGCGGCGGCGGTCTGGGTGGTCTCTGCCCAGATCTCGTCGTTGTCGAGGGTGGTCTCCGCCTTGCGGTAGATCGTGCTGATCTCCGCCAGGTCGGCGCTGGTGCCACCCGTGTAGGCGGTGTGCTGCTGCAGCGACGGGACGGGGTCGTCGCCGTCGGTGCCTGCCCCGTACACGAGGACGATGTCGACGCCTGCGCAGTCGTGCATGCTGATGCGCTTGCCGGTGAAGCCTGCGGTTGCGAGGTCGACGGGCGCGAACGCCAGGCCGATGTCGTAGTCCTTGGCCAGTCCGAGCATGGTTACTGCCTCTCCCAGCGGGGTGTGAATGCCGCTGTGGGTTGGGCCCAGGGGTGGGGGTTGATTGCCGCCCCTGGGCTGGCTGTCAGGTTCAGGCGCGCTCGGCGAGCTGGACGAACGGGCTCAGCGACGGGCCGTTGTTCTGGGGTGTCACCGCGGACTGCAGCCACGGGCGGCCGTCGACGCGCTGGATGATGCGGTAGGCGGTCTGGTCGTTCTGGAACTTGAAGTGCGGCGACGACATCGCCGACATGACCTGCCGGTCGCCGATCAGGTAGAACCCGAAGTCGACGAAGCTGATGTCACCAAGGTCACCGAGGACACCGGGCGCCTTCTCTGTGAAGATGACCGGCCGGCCGAGGATCGTCATCGGAGGGCCGACCTGGCCGTTGTTGAGCCAGATCGCGGAGCCGCCGGTGCCCACGCTGAGGGCCATGGTGGCGAGTTCGGGGAAGGTGTCGATGGAGCACACCCACACCGCCCGGTCCAGGGAGGAGGGGAGCATGCGGGCGTACATCTTGACGATGTTCTCCCACACGATGGTGTCCGCGACCTGTCCGGTTTCCTTGGCGACGGCGATGGTGGCGGTGTTGTTGCCGTCGAGGGCGCCGAGGGGTTCGCCGACACCACTGCCCTTGAGGAAGGCGATGTCCTCGTAGAAGGAGAGGGCCTCGGGGAAGATCTGGTCGAGGAACGCCTGGAAGCTGACGGCGCTGTCGGAGATGAGTTCGTTGGGGACCTCGGTGTACGCGGTGAGCTTCTTCGCGTCGAGGACGATCCGGGAGAACGCCGCCTGCGACGCGGTGAGCGCCGCCCCCTCTTCGGTCCAGTAGCCGACGACGCCGCCGTACACGGAGGACACGTTGCTGGTGGCGTCGATCGCGGGGAACGGCACGCGCAGCGTCTCCATCGGGATGACCCGTGCCCGCTGCCGGACCACCGAGGACTCCAGCGCCACGGCGAGCATCTCGGAGCGGAGGACCTCGGGGATGAGGAACCCACCCTCGGACGGCACCGTGCTGGAGAAGGCGTTGCGGACGCGGGACAGCTTGGCCTGCATGTCGGCGGTGCGGTTGGCGTTGTGCCAGATCGTCTGGAAGTACTCCGCCGAGTTCTTGAACTCGCGGTCGAGGACGGCACCCATGGCCTTGGGGTTGTGGAGGTGGTTGCGGGCGTTGCCGTTCGCCACCACAGCCTTCGGGGTGAGGTCGAGGCGGTCGACGCCTTCGGGCTGGTTCTCCCGCAGCCAGTTCGCGAGGATCTGCTCCGTCTGCTCCTTGACCTGCGTGGCGATGGACAGGTCACGGTTGTGGACGGCGCGCGCGTAGTTGGTGACGAACTCACCGAACGCGCCGTTCTTGTCGGCGAACACGCGCTGCATCTGTGCGCTGTCGCCGAGCATGGCCTCCAGCTCGGCCTGCGACGTGGGGATCGCGAGCCGATCCGGGTCGATGCCCCCCTTGGGCGGGGCGGGCGTGGCCTGGTTGTAGGCGCGCCCGGCCCGCTTGGGGTCGTGTCCGGCGGCAATGAGCATGCGCGTGCGGAGTCCGGCTGTGACGGCCTTGCGCTGCGCTTCGATGACGGTGGTCACCACTGTGCCTCCCTAAGGCTGCGTTCGAAGTCGTTTCTGTCGATGGCGGGGATCGGCTCGACAGGTGTTGTCGGGCCGGGTGCCGCAGCCTGTTCGGGGGCGGCAAGATCGTTGGCGGCGTTGGCCATGAGGGTTCGCATGTAGTCGACGGCGACCTCGTCGGCGGGCCGCGGCGGCTCGGGCACGTGGACCACCTGCGGGGCCTCAGCCACGGGGGCGGGCGCGGCGGGCGGCGG
>NZ_LIQX01000670.1 GCF_001418475.1 Streptomyces ossamyceticus
CACCACTCGTTTGACAGTCCCTGACGGGTGGGCTGGCCTTCGGGCTCGAGCCAGGCCAACGGCCTGTCCTGCGGGTGGGAGCCCAACCGGTCTCGGGTGAGAGGGGTCTGTCACGGTCGTGAGCACTGCTGCGGATCGCTGTGGGGGTGATGTGAAGCGTTACCCTCTCTGGCCCGGCAGGGTCTGCCGGGCCAGGTGTTGTTCAGCGGGTGTTCGTGCGCCTTTCAAGGCGGGTGCCGTGGCGAAGGGTGATCGACATCAGGTCGCTCGGGGCGTCCAGCTCCAGCCGATGCCAGCGGCCTCGGGGGACGATCACGGCGGTGCCTGCCCGCAAGTGGACCGTGCGCTCTGCGCCGTCGGACTCATCGGGGCGGAAGTACAGGCGGACGCCGCCGGTCAGACAGCACACCGCCTCCTCGGCCTCCGGATGCATCTCCCCGTGATCGGCGTGCACATCGGCGTCGGTCTCCACATGGAACGTCGCGATCTGCCAGGCGCCGGAGTCGCTGCCCGTCATTCGCCGTTCTGCGGCTTTGACGTTGCCGTCGGGGTGGATGTGCAGCGCCGAGGCGAACAGGTCGATGGGTGAGAGCGGTGTCGTCGTCATGACGGTGTTCCTTCCGGTCGGTTCTGTGCGGTGGTGGCGGGTCGTGGCGCAGGTGTTTCGGTCCGGCGGCGGGGCCGCATGCCGATCGCCACGGCCGCCGCGAGCAGGAAGAGGACGGCGGCGATGGCAAGGCCCAGGATGTAGCCCTCGTTGATCGCGGCAGGGGTGGTATCTGTGCCGGTGCGGTGTGTGGCGATGGTGGCCAGGGAGGCCAGGCCGATACAGCCGCCGAGTTGGCGGGAGCCGCTCATGAGGCCGGAGTCCATGCCAGCCTCACGGCGGGGGAGACGCCGGTGGTTGCGGCGGCGACGATCGGGGCTCTGACCAGGCCGACGCCGACTCCGGTAACAATGCAAGGGCCGAATACGTCGGTGACGAGGCCGCCGTCGGGACTGATTTAGGCGAACCGAGCCAGGCCCATGGACGCGAGCAGAGTGCCAGGCCAGGGACGTACCAGGTGTGCATGTCGCGGTGACGCGGGTAGCGACGAGGTTGCCCGCGATCAGGCTCGCGGAGAAGGGAAGGAACGCGGTACCGGTTGCTGCGGCGCCCATGCCCAGCACCTGCTGCATACGCCGTCGTGCCGTCGTGCCGTCCAGTGAAAGCCGGTGAGCAGGGACGCGAAGCCACATCACTGCATATCCGAGCAAGTGGTGTGGAACTCGATCCTCCGGAGTTGTATGCGGCGGCAAAGGGGGCCTGCCAAACAACTTCCCAGCTGTGAGCGTCGGTCGTGACATCGCTGCACGTCGAACCATCCGGAGCACACCTTGCCCACCAGCGTCCTGGCCGTGGTCGCCTTGTCCGTCCTTCTCGGATTCCTGGTGATCATCTTGCACTGGGTGGACAGCCACAGGCCGGACTCGACGGCGGCGGACCGAACGAGGACCGACGCCGAGACCACCGCCGGCACGAACATCAACCGCGGCTCAGGCGCCTGATCACAGAAAGACTGGGGGACGCCGCACGTACGCCTCCTCGTCCTGCTGCACAACGCCTACGCGATGGGTGGCACCGTACGGACGATATGACACTCACCGACACGCTCGCCGGGCGAGACCAGGTGGAGCTCGTGGCGGTCTTCCGGCACTACGGGAAACCACAATTGGGGCGGTCGCCGGAGGTGCCGCTGCGGGCCCTGGGGACCGGCGCAAGGGATCCGCGGACGCGGCGGACCCGCTCGCCCAGCGGGCCGGAGAGGTCTTCCCGAAGGGGGACAGCCGCTCTCATCAGTACCGAAGGTCGGCAGCAGGAACCGTGGTGCGACGTAGGGGACGAGGAAGAGATACGGCGCCGCCACGGCCACCGCCACCCAAAGCCGCTGCGGTACGGCGGACCGGCGCGCCCGGTGCTCCGCCCACGAGCTCCGCACCCCGCCAGACGGAAAGCTACATCAACCCACATACGGACACATGTTGTGGAACTCGATCCTCCGGAGTTGTACACGGTGGCGCGACAGGCCTGCCAAACAACCTCCCGGATGTGAGCGTGGGCGAGATTGCTGCACGTCGAACAACCGAGGCACACCATGCAGCCCGATGAGGGAGGGCTGCCCGCGTCTCACCTGAGGG
>NZ_LIQX01000671.1 GCF_001418475.1 Streptomyces ossamyceticus
GTCGGCCGTGAAGGGGGCAGCGGTGCGGGGGACGGCCGGGAGAGGAGCCGCCGTGGAGGTGTCGTGGCCGATCTCGTGGTCGATCTCGTGGTGGTCCACGATTGCGCACGGCGGTCGCCGCACAGAAGTGTGGTTCGAGCCCATCGGTCACCTGGGCCCCTGCGGCGCATCCGGCTCCGCCGGCCGGCCCGGTCCGCGGCCCGCACGGTCGCCCGGTAGGCAAACCAGCAGGTAGCCCGGCCGGTGGTTCGGTCGGTCTGCCGGTCGGTGGTCCATCCGGTCGGCGTCCGGTCGGCGATCCATCCGGGCGTCGTCCGGTCGGCGGTCCTGCCGCCGTCCGGCTCGGCCGTCGTCCCGGCGGCCCGGCGGGCGGTCCGGTCGGCGGAGCCTCCCCCCACGCGTACACAGGAGAATCGGTTGACCAGCTCATTACGGACGGCGGAGACGGAGACGGCCACGACCGTGGCGCGGCGCCGGATCCCGGTTGTGGTCCACACTCCGGATCCGCTCTCCCGGGCGGGGGTGCTCAGCCAGTTGGGCGGGCACCCTGTGATCGACCTGGTCGAGGGCGGTGAGCCGAGGCCGGGCACCGTGGCCGTCCTGATCGGTGAGACACCGGACGAGACCCTGCTGGCGGCGCTCCGCAAACTGGTGCGCAGCGACGGCGCGCGGGCGGTGCTGGTGGTGAGCGCGATCCGTGAGACGGAACTGCTCGACGTCATCGAGTGCGGGGTCGGGGCGGTGGTGTGGCGCCACGAGGCGACCGCGCACCGGCTGTCGCAGGCGGTGCTCGCGGCTTCGCGCGGTGACGGCGATCTGCCCGCCGATCTGCTGGGTCGGCTGATCAACCAGGTCGGCTCGTTGCAGCGTTCGGTGACCGGCCGGCCGGGCGCGCCCGTGTCGGGCCTCGTGCCGCGGGAGATCGACGTACTGCGGCTCGTCGCCGAGGGGTTGGACACCGGTGAGATCGCGAGCAAGCTCTCCTACTCCGAACGCACCGTCAAGAACGTGATGCATGGTCTGACCACCCGACTGCATCTGCGCAACCGGGCGCATGCCGTGGCGTATGCCCTCCGGGAAGGCTACCTCTGATCGAACAGGCAGTCGCATCGGACCCGCCGGGCAGCGTGTTCTGCCCTCGGGTCGTCCCCGGCGTGCCTGCGGGGACGGGCACCGCTCGGGGCACGATCGACGGACGGACAGACGACGGGGCGGACGGCACGGGAGCACGACGGTGATCCACGAGGTGGACGAGGTCCTCAAGGGGCTGATCGGGGGCGGCGCCCTGGCCGGTTCCGGTATCGACGTCTCGTTCGAGGCACCGACACGCGACTGGGCGGCCCGGCGCAACGCGCCCACCATCAACACGTATCTGTACGACATCCGCGAGGACGTCTCCCGGCGGCAGCGGGGCCACATGCCCGTCCGTGACGAGCGTGACATCGTGGTGCGGCGCCGTCAGCCGCCCCGCTGGTTCCGGCTGTCGTACCTGGTCACGGCCTGGACGAAGCAGCCGCAGGACGAACACCGGCTGCTCTCCGCGGTGCTGGCGACGCTGCTGCCGCGCGAGTTGCTGCCGCCGGACGAACTGCCGGGCGCGCTGGGCGCGCTGGGGCTGTCGGTGCCGCTCACGGTGGCGGGGCTGCACACCGAGTCCCGTTCCCTCGCGGAGATCTGGTCCGCGCTGGGCGGTGAACTGAAGCCGTCCCTCGACCTCGTGGTCACGGCGCCCTTCCCGGCCTTCCCCGAGTACGACGCCGGTCCCCCGGTCACGGAGGGCGCGGCGGTCCGCGTCCGCACCATGGACGGCACGCCGTCCGACTCGCCCGAGCGCCGGCACCTGCCGCGGCATCTGGCGCCGGCCCCCGCGGCGGGCAACGGCCCCGCGGCCCCAGCGGAGCGGGCCGAGTGAGCACGCACACCCCCGTGGAACCCGACGGAGCGACGCTCCCCGCCGCGCCCCCGCAGGGCGTCACCGACGATCCCCTCCTGGTGCGGCTGGGCCGGCTCCGCGAGCGGGTGTCACGGCTGGTGGACCGCCGGGCCGCCGTCGACCCGACCGCCGCCGATCCGCTGCGCGGGCTCTACCTCTCCGAGGAGGCCGTACGGCATCTGCTGGTCCCGGTGCCACCGGATCCGGAGGGACCGGGGGCGGCATACGACGGGCCGGAGGACCGTTTCGCGCGGCTGGCCGGGCGGCTCGGTCTCACCGACCTGGACACCGCCGTCCTGCTCATCGCGCTCGCCCCGGACGTGGACCGGTCCTTCGAGCAGCTGTACGGGTATCTGAACGACGACGTCAGCCGGCGCCGGGCGAGCGTGGGGCTCGCCCTCGATCTGTGCGGGGTGCCGGTGCACCGCGCCGCGGGACGGGCCCGGTTCCACCCGTCGGCGCCGCTCGGCGCGCTCGGCCTGCTGACCGTCGAGGACCCCGAACGTCCTTTCCTCAGCAGGGCGTTGGTCGTACCGGACCGGCTCGTCGCGCATCTGCTCGGCGACGACACCCCGGACGCCGCGCTCACCGCTCATGTCCGGCCGTTGACGTCGCCCGCGGAGTCGCTCGTGCCCGGTGGCGCGTTCACCGCCAAGCTGGCCGCCCGGCTGGCCGCCGGTCCGCTCGCCGTCCATCTGCGGGAGCACCGTGAGGGGGACGGGCTGCTGTGCGCGGCGGCCGCCCTGCGCGCGGCGGGCCTTCAGGCCCTGCACCTCACCCCTCCGCCGGAGCCCGCCCAGGACGGCGACCCCTGGTCCGGCCTCCTCCCCCGGCTGCTGCGCGAGGCCCGGCTGAGCGGACGCGCGATCGTCGTGTCGCCCCTGCCCGAGCGTCCGGGCCCGCTGCTGCGCGCGCTGGTCCCGGCCGGCGCGCGCGATGCCCGGCACCGTCACCCACCCGTGGTGTGCGTCGATCCCCGGCCGTACGACCCGCAGTGGGCCGACGTCGACCCGCTGGTCCTCGACGCGCCCCGCCCGTACGCGGGTGCCGTCGACGCCTGGTCGGCCGCGCTCGGCGCGGGCGCGGTGGGGCCGGGGTTCGACCTGGCCGCGACCGTGGCCCCGTACCGGCTCGGCGGGGACCGGATCGAGCGGGCGGCCCGTGCGGCCCTGGACCTCGCCGCGTTCGACGGCACGGAGGTGACCGCCGCCCATCTGCGGCGCGCGGCCCGGCAGCAGTCGGCGTCCGGTCTGGAACGGCACGCCCGCCGGATCCGGCCCGACGTCGGCTGGGGCGACCTCGTCCTGCCGGACAAGCCCCTCGTCCAGCTGCGGGAGTTCGCGCTGCGGGCCCGGCATCGCGACCGGGTGCTCGGGGACTGGCGGCTGAGCGCGGGCGGCGGCCGGGGCCACGGCGTGCTGGGGCTCTTCGCGGGCGAGTCCGGCACCGGCAAGACGCTGTCGGCGGAGGTCGTCGCCGCGGATCTCGGCCTGGACCTCTATGTCGTCCAGCTGTCCTCGGTGGTCGACAAGTTCGTGGGCGAGACGGAGAAGAACCTCGAACGGATCTTCACGGAGG
This sequence comes from Streptomyces ossamyceticus, assembly GCF_001418475.1. GTDB lineage: Bacteria > Actinomycetota > Actinomycetes > Streptomycetales > Streptomycetaceae > Streptomyces > Streptomyces ossamyceticus. Next base: position 3,512 of record NZ_LIQX01000671.1, read on the forward strand.
CCGACCGCACCGACGCCGTGCTGCTCTTCGACGAGGCGGACGCCGTGTTCGGCAAGCGCTCCGAGGTCAAGGACTCCCACGACAAGTACGCCAACATGGAGAGCGCCTACCTGTTGCAGCGGCTGGAGGCGTTCGACGGCATCGCGCTGCTCACCACCAACCTGCGGGCCAACATCGACGAGGCGTTCACCCGGCGGCTGGACATGGTGGTCGACTTCCCGTTCCCGGACGCCGGTCAGCGGCTGGCGCTGTGGCGGCACAGCCTCGCGTCGGTGCCGTGCGCCGACGACACCGACCCGGGCGGGGTGGCCCGTGACTTCGAACTGGCCGGCGGGTCCATCCGCAGCGCGGTGGTCACCGCCGCCTACGCGGCGGTGGGGCGCGGCGACCGGGTCACCTCGGCCGACCTGCGGGAGGGCGCGGAGCGCGAGTACCGCAAGGCCGGCCGGCTGGTGCCGGGCGAGGGCGGCTGGTAGCCGCCGTACGGGAGCGGCCGGGTTGTCGTACGGGAGCGGGGAGCGGCGTTCGGCCGGGCTGCCGTACGAGTACGGGCCCGGCCCCGCCCCCGCGCGGCCAGGGGCAGGCGGGGGCGGGCGGGGCGCCGCCTAGCTGGTGGTGTCTCACACGGTGAAGCGGACGGCTTCCACCCAGATGTCGTTGCGGAGGGTGCCGCCGAAGGTCCAGCGGTCTCCCTCGTTCGGCTTGTCGCAGGCCATGCCGGCCCAGCCCTCGTTGCGCTGGTGGACGGCCTGGCAGACCGCACCGCCGCCGTTGTCGACGTTGAGGGTGAAGCCCAGCAGGGCGGGGGCGTCCTTCTTGCTGTCGCCGACGTAGTTGTCGCTGCCGTCGGGCGCGCCGGACCACGGTTCGACGTAGTGGCCCTGGCCGTCGGTGGACTGCGGGTTGTGGACGAAGGCGGCGCTGGCGGTGCCGCCCACACCGAACACCGCGATGTTCAGGGCCGTGAGCGGCCGGTTCTGGCCCACCGTGCCGGCCATGTCGCCGTCGCACTCCGGTGCCGTCCAGCCCTTGCCCGCCACGAAGGCCCGATAGCAGATGTGCTTGCCGCCCGGATCGGTCGCGGCGAGCTTGCGGACCGCGGTGGCCGCGGTCGGCTTCGGGGCCTTCTTCTTCTCCTCGGACCCGCCGCCCGAGCCGCCGCCGCTGCCACCGCCGCCACCGCCCGCGTTCTCCGGCTCGGCGGTCTGCGGAGGCGCGGCGGGAGCGCTGGAGGTGGGCGGCGGCGCCGGGGAGGGAGGTGCCTGCGGGCTGGGCGGCACGGTGCTGACGGCGGCCTTGTCGAGCTTCTCGGTGGCGGTGCTGCGCACCTGCGGCTTGTGGGTGATCCACAGCATGACGAAGGTGATCGCCAGCGCGAGGAGGAGACCGAGGAAGGTCGCCAGCCAGCCCGGCAGGAAGCCGCGCTGGACGTATGTGCCCTCGACGTCGAGCGGCACGGCCCCCGACCGCTTCACCGCGAAGGTGTAGGGCCGTTCCTCCTTCGAACCGAACCAGATGATCTGGCGCGGCTTCAGCGTGGCCTTCACGAACGCGGCCCGGCCGGGCTCGATCTGCACGTTGCTCGGGTGGATGTCGTACGACAGCTGATCACCCGTGTCGCTGCCACTGACCGAGGCGGTGACCTTGGTGTTGCCCACGTTGTCGACCGCCAGCTTCGGGCGGCCCCGCAGGCGGCCCTTCACGGTCGGCGGCACCAGCTCCGCGCGGACTTCCGTGAACGGGGTGATGGTGAGGTTCCCCTCGGGAACCGTCGTCGCCTCCGGATGCTCCGTCGGCGTGATCCGCACCGCGTACGGGTTCGGCCCCGCCGTCGCGTCCGACGTCCGCGGCGGGGCGAACGACAACTCCACCGTCCCCGTCGTCCCCGGATACAACCGCAACGACTGCGGCTCCACCGTCACCCACGGCGCGATGTCACCCACCGGTTCGAAACGGTACTCGTCGACGACATCGCCGGTGTTGCGCAGCTTCAGCCGCACGGTCGTGCTGGCACCCGGGTCCACGGTCGCGGACGGGGGTTCGAGGGAAGTCCACAGGCTCACCACCTGGACGCTAGCCAGAGGGATCCCGCCCGGTCAGGTGGCTCCTGGGCACGGTTCGTTCCCCAACGGGCGCCGCGCGGTGCCCCTTTGGTCGTCCCGGGTCACGGAGAGCCGGGGCCGGAGCCGGTCGGGGAAGGCGCGAACGTGCCCGCGGGCGTGTTCCGGGGGGTCGTGGAGGTGCGGAAGACGAGCCCCGGGCCGTGCTTCTTGCCGAGCACCTCCGTGACGTAGTGGTTCATCCGCTCGATCTCGTCGTCCCGCGAGTAGACCCGGACCAGCGCCTTGCGCTGTTCCAGGTCGACCTGGCGCTGCGTCTGCTCCCACTCCTTGCGGGCCGTCTCGTCGGTGCCGTCGACGGGAGCCTTGGGCACGGCGTCGAACTCGTCCTGGGTGCGCACGGGGAAGGACTCGACGGGGACGAGGACGTGGTCGGAGCCGCCCGGACCGGGCACCGCGCGGTACACGATGATGTCGAGACCGTCGACCTGGTGGGCCGCGATCTGCGCCTTGAGCCGGGGCCACTCGATCGTGGTGAGCACGCTCTTCTGGGTGGTGCCGTCGAGGACATGGGCGGTGACCCAGCCCTTCAGTCCCTCCACGTACGTCTGCGACAGGAGCCGCCACAGTTCGCCCAGGGCCGGTGACGCGCTCCAACTCGGCAGGCCGAAGAGCAGACCGTCGAAGATTCGGCCCTGGATGGACGCCTCCAGGACCGTGCCGCGGCCCACGCTGACGTCCTCGGTGGCCTGCGCCGAGCCCATCTTCGACCAGAGCTGGCCGTGCTGCGCCGACGCGTCGGCGTGCCGGTCCAGGATGTCGAAGAAGCCCTCCTTGGTCTGGTTCTGTTTGTACCAGGAGTACTGGACCTTGTTGCCCTGCACCGTCCGGTGCTGGAACCCGGCGATGACGGCGCCGATGGCCGCGTGGTCGATCGGGGTCGTCTCGTCGGTGTCGGCCTTCTCCAGGTCCCGCTCGATGTTGGCGAGGAAGGCGGTGACGCCCTGCTTGAAGGAGTCCATCTCGGCGAGGGCGCGGATGCCGTTGATCCGGCTCCACAGCTGCTGTTTGTCCTGGATGAACCGGATCTTGCGGGCGTCCGCCGGGGTCATCGACTTCCCGGAGCCTGACGAGCGGTCGGAGCCCTGGGAGGACGGCCGGGTCGGCGATCCGTCCTTCCCCGCCCGCTGCACCACCGGGCCGGCCGTCCCCTGCCGCAGCGCCTTCACGGTGGCCGCGTTGCCCGCCGCCTGCTGGAAGGCCAGCACCGACGGGGCGGGCGCCGGGGTGAGCGGCGCCCGGGGCGAGGGCGTCCGCGGCTGCCGGCCGGGGTCGTGGTCCTGGTGTGCGCGCATACGGCTGTCCCCTGGAGAAATGGAGCGGCGGAGAGGCGGAGAGGCGGAGAGGCGGAGAAGTGGCTGACCGGGCGGGTCAGGCGCTGGTGTCCATACGGTCGGCGGGGTCCGGCTCACGGTCGCTGGAGCTGGCCGGGGAGTCGGAGTCGGTGTTGTAGTCCCAGGTCGCCCCGACGGGCACCTGCGTCGTCTCCCCGTCGTGCTCCTCGCACCGCAGCAGGAGCGTGGCGAACGTACCGCTGACGGTGTCGTCGATCCGCTTCGCCAGCTGCGCCGCCTTCTCGGCGCTGAAGTCCGCGATGTCGGTGTTGGCGGCGCCGCTCACCCACGCCGGTCCGGGCCGGATGTCGGAGCCCGCGTACAGCTCGATGAAGCAGCTGACGCAGGGGCGTTTCACACCGGCGATGTGGTCGTCCGAGATGCTGCCCGGCGCGGCGGCGCCGATGATGGTGCGCTCGGCGTGCTTCCCGTCCTTGGTGGGCACCGGAACGGTCATCGGCCCGGTGAGCGCCTGGAGGACGTCCCAGAACTCCGGGGGCGTGGACTCCGCCTCCTTGGCGAGCAGACTCCTCAGCTTCTTCATGTGCCGCATCTCGCGGTCGCTCTGCCCCACGACCGTCTCCAGCAGCTCGACGATGTACTCCTTGGCGGCCTTCGTGCCCGCGCCCTCGCGCAGCACGTTGTTGACCTTGACGCGGTTGGTGGAGACGAACAGCTTGAACGCGGCCTCCACGTCCGGGGCCTCGGTCACCTCCATGCCCGCCTGGACCTCCTCGGGCCGTTCGTTCTTCTGGAGCATGGCCCGGTTGACGACAGTGGAGATCCAGCGCAGCACCTGCTTGGTGCGTTCACCGGCATAACTGCGGGGTGCCACACCCTGCTCCGAGGGGATGTACATCTGCCCCTTCTTGCTGGTGCCGGCGGCGGCCGCCTTCTGCTCGTCGGTGGCCCGGGAGCGGTCGATCTTGTGCAGGGTCAGGCTCTGGTTCGCGCCGTGGGCCTCCCAACCGAGGGCGATCAGCGCCTGCTTGACCGCCTCGGACGGGCTGGTGGCCGCGCCCTTCGTACCGGCCCGCCCCTTGGCCTTGGTGACCCGGCCCCCACTCGTCTTGGAGGAGGAGCCGGCGGCGGGCGACCGCTGCACGGCCGGCCGGCCCGCGACCCCGCCGTCCCGCTGCGCGGGGGCGGCGTCGGTCGCGGATCCCTGCACGGGCGCCGGTCCGCTCATCGCCTCCCGCGAGGCCTCCCGCGCCTCGACCTCGGCCCAGTCGCCGGGGTCGGAGATCATCAGGCCGTCGCCGTTGTCGGTGCCGGGCACGGGTCCGCGCTTCTGCTGGCCGATGTGGTGCAACTCCTCGGCGAGGACCTTCTTGTCGCCGCCGTCCCACACCACGTGCGGGTACGAGGCGTACGCCTCCGCGTCGATCTGCGCGGCGGAGTCCAGGGCCGCCGCGTCGGTGTGGAGGCGGACGTCGCTGAAGTCCTCGCCGCCGAACCGGGCCTGCATCTCGTTCAGCAGCGGGTCGTCCATCCGCTGCCCGGGTGAGCGCAGCACCTCGTGCACCGTCGAACGCTGTACCGACGGGCCGTGCCCACAGTGGGCGTCGTGCTCGTGGCGCTGTTCCTCGACGGCGCGGGCCACGGCCGCGTTGCCGGCCGCCCGTTGCAGCGCGAGGAGTCCGGCGGCGGGGCCCGGCGCGGGGGTGCGGCCCGCGCCGGCCCGCCCCCGGCTCTGGTCGGTCTCCTTGTCCTGCGCGCGCACGGGGCTCCCTCGACGGCCTGGGTACGTACCGGACGTACGTGCTTCCCAGGGCTACCGCCAGGGCGCCCGGCCGTGGGAGAGCCGTGAGGGCAGTCTCGCGGGCAGAGCGGGTGGGCGGATGGTCACCCAGGCACGGCGGGATGCCCCTGCGGGCAACGGGAATGCCCCCGGACAGGCACCGGAGGACGTTTCGGGGGACGCGCTTCGCGCGTGAGGGTGACAGACGAACTGTCTCGTACCCCGAGGAGCGCAGAGCATGCCGTCCTACCTGTCGCCCGGCGTCTACGTCGAGGAGGTGGCCAGCGGCTCGCGCCCCATCGAGGGGGTGGGCACCTCGGTGGCGGCCTTCGTCGGCCTGGCCCCGACCGGCCCGCTGAACGAGCCGACCCTGGTGACCAACTGGTCGCAGTACGTCGCCGCCTTCGGTGAGTTCACCGACGGGTACTACCTGGCGCACTCGGTGTACGGGTTCTTCAACAACGGCGGCAGCGCCGCGTATGTCGTCCGTGTCGGCGGCACGGACGGTGGGGCGGCCGGGAGCAGCACCCCGGCCGCCGTCACCGGTTCCGCCGCCCCCGCGGCCCTCCCGGCGGGCGAGCCTCAGCGGCTCGGCACCTTCGCCGTGGCCGCCATCGCGGGCGGTTCGCTCAGCGTCGAGGTCACCGACCCGGAGGGCGAGGGCCCGGCGGAGCGGTTCCGGCTGGTCGTCAAGGACGGCGACAAGGCGGTGGAGACCTTCGACGTGACGGCCAAGAAGGGCGGCCGGAACTACGTCGTCACCCAGGTCAAGGAGCGCTCCAAGCTCATCTCCCTCCAGGAGGCGGCGCCCGCCGCGCAGCTCTCGCGCCCCGACAACCAGACCGTGGCGCTGGCGGCCCCCGCGGCCCCCGCCCCGGCGCCCGCCGCGACCGGCGCGGACGAGACGCACCCCGGCCCGCGTGAGTACCTCGGGGACTCCGCCGACCGCACCGGCTTCGGGGGCCTGGAGGCGGTCGACGAGATCTCCATGGTGGCCGTGCCCGACCTGATGGCCGCCTACCAGCGCGGCGCGATCGACCTGGAGGCCGTCAAGGCGGTGCAGCTGGGGCTCATCGCGCACTGCGAGCTGATGGGCGACCGGGTCGCCGTCATCGACCCGCCGCCCGGCCTCAACGCCCGGCAGATCCGGGTCTGGCGGCAGGAGACCGCCGGGTACGACTCCAAGTACGCGGCCCTCTACTACCCGTGGATCAAGGTCTTCGACCCGGCGTCGGGCCAGTCCCGCACGGTCCCGCCGAGCGGCCACGTCGCCGGCGTGTGGGCCCGCAACGACTTCGAACGCGGTGTGCACAAGGCGCCCGCCAACGAGGTCGTACGCGGAGCCGTGGACCTCGAACTCCAGATCACCCGGGGCGAGCAGGACCTCCTCAACCCCGTCGGCGTCAACTGCATCCGCGCCTTCCCCGGCCGCGGCATCCGCGTCTGGGGCGCCCGCACGATGTCCTCCGACCCGGCCTGGCGCTACCTGAACATCCGCCGGTACTTCAACTACCTGGAGGAGTCGATCCTGATCGGCACCCAGTGGGTGGTGTTCGAGCCGAACGACCACGCCCTGTGGGCCCGGATCCGGCGCAACGTCTCGGCGTTCCTCGTCAACGAGTGGCGCGGCGGCGCCCTCTTCGGGCAGCGGCCCGAGGAGGCGTTCTACGTCAAGTGCGACCAGGAGACCAACCCGCCGGAGTCGGTCGACCTCGGCCGGGTCATCTGCGAGATCGGCATCGCCCCGGTGAAGCCCGCCGAGTTCGTGATCTTCCGGCTGGCCCAGTTCTCCAGCGGCAGCGGGGAGCTGGAGGAGTAGGCGCCGTCCCTCCGCACCAGCCCGCGCCCTCGCTCTCCCACGCGACTCCTCAGAAAGACAGCGATCCCATGAGTCTCATGCAGGCCGACAGCCTCACCTCACACAATTTCGGCCTCCAGATCGACGGGGTGATGGTCGAGTACCTCGCCGAGGTCAGCGGCCTCTCCCTGGAGCAGGACGTCATCACCTACCAGCAGAACTCCGCGCAGGGCCGCCCCGAGGTCAACCTGCTGCCCGGTGTGCAGCGAAGCGGGCAGTGCACCGTCGTGCGCGGCATGACGCAGTCCGCCTCGTTCACGCAGTGGATCAACGACTCGATCGCCGGGCAGATGAGCTCGGCCCGCAAGAACGCGTCGATCATCATGATGGACTTCCAGAACAACCCGGTGAAGCGCTACAACATGCGCAACGCCTGGTGCAGCAAGGTCGACGCGAGCACCCTGAAGGCCGGCGAGGCGTCCGCGCTCACCGAGACCGTGACCATCGTCTTCGAAGAACTGGTCATCGAGTAATGCGGCGCACGGCAGGACGTACGGCCCTCGGGGTGCCGGCGGCGGGTCCGGGGACGGGCCCGGTGGCAGGCCCGGTGGCAGGCCCGGGGACGGCTGCTGTGGCGGACGCCCCGGCCTCTCCCGGTGGCTTCGCCCCCACCTCCGCCTCCGCCCCTGGGCCGGCCTCCGTGCCGGAGCCGGTGGCGGTGCGGCAGCAGCTGCGGACGGAGTTCCCCTTCGAGCTGCCGCGCGGCTACGTCGACGAGTCAGGGACGGTCCACCGGGACGGCGTGATGCGTCTCGCGACCGCCCGGGACGAGCTGATCCCGCTGCGCGACGTCCGCGTCCAGGAGAACCCGGCGTACCTGTCGGTGGTGCTGCTGGGCCGGGTCATCACCCGGCTCGGCACGCTGCCGATGGTGCACGACGGGATCGTGGAGAACATGTTCGCCTCCGACCTGGCGTTCCTCCAGGACTTCTACCGCCAGGTCAACGCGGAGGGCCACACCCGTGCCGCCGTGGAGTGCCCGCACTGCTCCGAGCCCTTCGAGGTCGAGCTCGGCGGGAGCCGCCTGGGGGAATCGTGACGTACGCGACCGACCGGCTGCACGAGGAGATCGCGTACGTCGCCTACCACTTCCACTGGAGCCTGGAGGAGATCCTGGACCTCGAACACCCCGACCGCCGCCGCTTCACGGAACAGATCGCGTCCCTGGTGACCAGGGGCGGGGCGGAGGTCTGAGCGGTGGGCTTCTTCGACCGCCTCAGGGGTGGTTCGGGTCCTGCGGGTCGGGGCCACAGGG
>NZ_LIQX01000672.1:0-185 GCF_001418475.1 Streptomyces ossamyceticus
GTGACGCCGAGGTGTGCGGCGGCGATGCGCTCGGCCTCGGCCGGCGCCAGGCGGGGCACGGGGAGGGCGTCCTCGGAGAAGAAGTCGATCGTGCGGTGCTCGTCGGGCAGCATGCGGGGTTCCTCGGCTGGTGCGGGCGGGACGGGGCTCGGACGCTCGGGTGTCTGGTGCTGTGACCGGAAAGG
>NZ_LIQX01000672.1:265-911 GCF_001418475.1 Streptomyces ossamyceticus
AACCTTTCCGGTCACAGCACCGGGTCGGCGGAGCCGTCAGTCGACGTGCCACAGGAAGCGGTGGGTGTGGATCGCGAAGTAGGGGAAGTTCTCCACGGCCGCGACACCCTCGACGGGCCGTACGACGTCGTTGATGAAGTCCAGGAGGTCCCGGGGCCCGGGACACACCACCTCGGCGAACAGGTCGAAGCCGCCGGACGTGAGGACCGTGTACACGACCTCGTCGTGCCGGGACAGTTCGTCGGCGACGGCGCGGGGATCGCCGTCGACACGCAGGCCGAGCAGTGCCATCGCCTGCTGGCCCATGGTCATCGGGTCGGTCACCCCGACGACCTGGACCGCCTTGGCGTCGATGAGCCGCTGGAGCCGGAGCCTCGCGGCCGAGGGCGACAGCCCCACCTTGGGGCCCAGATCGGCGTACGGGATCCGGCCGTCGACCTGCAACTCCCGCAGGATGGCCCGGTCGATGTCGTCCATACGGGACCTCTCCCCTGTACGAATACGGCAAGCGTGATGCTTGTTTCAAGCACCATGCCGCATTCTCACGCGTGATTCAAGCGTATCGACAGCTGAATCGAGCACGGACGACAGAATCGAGCGCGGCAGACGACGGGGTCGAGCGAACCACGAGATCCGGCCCGCCGAC
>NZ_LIQX01000672.1:936-1128 GCF_001418475.1 Streptomyces ossamyceticus
GACGGGCTCGTCGTCCAGGCGGAACCTCGGGTCGCCCGGGACGGACGCGAGGAGTTGGGCGGTGTACGGGTGTGCCGGCTCGGCGAAGGTGGCCCCGGTCGGGCCGAGTTCGACGAGGTCCCCGTGCAGCAGGACCGCGACCGTGTCGCTCACATGCCGGACGACGGCCAGGTCGTGCGAGATGAACAGCAT
>NZ_LIQX01000673.1 GCF_001418475.1 Streptomyces ossamyceticus
TCGCCCAGCGCGCGCTGACGGCGTTCGACCGTTAGGCGGGCTGGGGCTCAGGGCTGGGCCGGCTGGACGGGGCTCCGGGGATCCGGGGTGTGTGAGGGGTGAGGTGCGGTCGGGGCCGGGGCCGGGCGGGGGCCGACCCCGGTCGCGTCGCGTTGCGTTGCGCTGCGTTGCGCCGTGGTCCGGTCCGTGCTTGCGGCCGGTCACTTCTTGATGGTGATCCGGAAGACGGGGTGCTTCGGGGCGGCGGCGAGCAGTTCCTCGTCCGTGGAGTCGGCGTTGACGTCACCGAAGAAGCGGCCCACCTCCCAGCCCCACTTCTTGAGGTAGGTCCGCAGGACCACCGGCTTCTCCTCGTCGGGCAGCTCGACCGCCGTGAACTCCTGCACCCGGCGCCCCACCTGGAGCCGGCCGCCGCCTGCCGCCCGCATGTTCCGGACCCACTCGGAGTGGCCGCGCGCCGAGACGAGGTAGGGGCCGCCTTCGTACGGCAGCGGGTTCACGGGCAGGCGTCGCCACTCGCCGCTCTTACGGCCGCGCACGGACAGTTCCGCCGTGCCGAGGAAGCTGACGCCTCGCCGGGCGAGCCAGCCGATGGCGTTGTTGACGGCGCGGTCGACGGCGCTGACCTTGATGTAGTGGGTCGACGACATGGTCCCCTCCTGGGGCGCTCGGTGAGCCATTGAGAGAGCGGTGCTCTCGCTTGAGAGCAGTGTGCACGAGACGGGTGCTCCAAAGCAAGAGCAGTGCTCTCGATTGTGTGCAGTGCTCTGCCTCTGTGGCACACTGCTGAGCATGAGCACCGCACAAGGAGCCCGCGCCCGCGCCCGGACCGAGGTCACCGCCGCGATCAAGGACGAGGCGCGCAGACAGCTCGCCGCCGAGGGCGCCGCCAAGCTGTCGCTGCGCGCCGTCGCCCGCGAGCTGGGCATGGTCTCCTCGGCGCTCTACCGCTACTTCCCGAGCCGTGACGAGCTGCTCACCGCGTTGATCATCGACGCGTACGACTCCCTCGGTGAGGCCGCCGAGGCGGCGTACGCGAAGGTGAGCGGGGAGAGTCCGGCGCGGCAGTGGGTCGCCGTGTGCGAGGCGGTGCGGGAGTGGGCGTTGGCGCGGCCGCACGAGTACGCGTTGATCTACGGCTCGCCGGTGCCCGGCTACACCGCGCCCTCGACGACCGTGCCGGCCGCCGCGCGGGTCGGGCTGCTGATGATCGGGATCGTGCGTGACGCCTACCAGGACAAGGGTGTCGCCCAGTGGAAGCTGCCCGCGGAGTTGCGGCCCGAGGCGCGGCGTATGGCCGAGGACCTCGCCCCCGATCTGCCGCCGGAGGTGGTCGTCGTGCTGATCGGGGCGTGGGCGCAGCTGTTCGGGCTGGTCAACTTCGAGGTGTTCGGGCAGTTCAACCGGGTGGTCGAGGACCGGGGGACGTTCTTCCGTCATGCGGCGGGCCAGCTCGCCCACCATGTGGGCCTCGTGTACCCGCAGTCCGGCGCGAAGGAGCACTGAGACGCGCCGGGGCCGCTCGACGAGGCCCGCAGGCATTCTCGACGAGGCCCCGGGTCACTCGACGCGAGGCCCGGGGGCGCTCGACGCGAGGCGAGGCAGCCCAGGGGTGGTCGGGTCGGGTCGGCGTACGTCCCGGGGAGTATGTGTGATCACCTCGCTCGGGTGACGCCGGGGGCGGGGCCCGGCGTCTAGCGTGGCCGTCATGGCAGAGCAGGGTGCGGGAGAGGATGGTTCCCCGGTATGGGGCGGTGGTGGGCGTCGGCACCGTTGGCACGGGGCGCCGCCGTGGTGGAACCGCCCGGACGGTGACGCGTCGCGACCCCGCTGGCCCTGGCGCTCGACCCTGGCGTTCACCGTCTTCGTGCTCGTCGGCTCCAACGCGGCCGCTGACATGCAGGAGGGCGAGCGCGCCCTTCTGGACCCCTTCGCCCGCGTCCTGTTGCTCCTGGGCACCCTCATGCTGCTGTGGCGTTGGCGGCGGCCGGTGGTTGTCGTCTTCGGCACGGCCGCGACCGCCATGGTCTATCTGGGCGCCGGCTACCCGTACGGCCCGGTGTTCCTCACGGTCGCCGTGGGCTGCTTCAGCGCCGTCGTCACCGGGCACCGCAAGGCCGCCTGGACGGCGATGGGCGCGCTGTGGGCGGGGCACGTCCTGGTGGCGCACTGGCTGTACGCGTGGCTGCCGCCCGGCGGGGACGACGCGGCGAGCTGGGTGCAGGAGGGCGTGGTCGTGGCCTGGGGCGTGGCGATCCTCGCGCTCTCGGAGCTGGCCCGGGTGCGGCGTGAGCAGTGGGCCCGTGAACGGGCCGAGCGGGCTCAGGCCGCCCGGCGGCGCGCGGACGAGGAACGGCTGCGGATCGCCCGCGAACTGCATGACGTCCTCGCCCACAGCATCTCCGTGATCAACGTCCAGGCGGGCGTGGGCCTCGCGCTCCTCGACTCCGACCCCGAACAGGCGCGCACGGCCCTCATCACCATCAAGGCGGCCAGCAAGGAGGCCCTCGGAGAGGTCCGCCAGGTCCTCGGCACCCTCCGGTCGCCCGGTGAGGCGCCGCGCGACCCCGCGCCGGGGCTCGACCGGCTGCCCGAACTCGTCGCGCAGGCGGCCGACGCGGGCCTGACCGTCGACATCGAGGGCGAGCCGCCCCCACTGCCGCCGGGCACCGACCTCGCCGCCTTCCGGATCGTCCAGGAGGCCCTCACCAATGTCGTACGGCACTCGGGTGCGCGGCACGCGCGCGTGATCCTCGACCACGGGGGCGGTGAGCTGCGGTTGCGGATCGACGACGACGGGCCCGCCACCGGAACCGACGCCGGGGGCGGCGGCAACGGGCTCGTCGGAATGCGGGAGCGGGCCGCCGCGCTCGGTGGGACCATCGAGGCGGGACCGCGTGCCGACGGGGGGTTCGGAGTACTCGCCGTACTGCCCGTGCGGGCGCCCCGCGAGACCGAGGTGGACCGGTGACCGCGAGACCGAGGAAAGCCGGTGATGCGCGAGGGCGGGGCGGGCCGGTGATCCGAGAGGGCGAGGCGGACCGGTGAGCGGCGAGACGGAGGAGGAGCGGTGATCCGTGTACTGCTTGCCGACGACCAGTCGTTGGTGCGGGCCGGGTTCAAGGCGCTGCTCGACGCACAGTCCGACATCGAGGTGGCCGGGGAGGCCGCCGACGGCGAGGAGGCGCTGCGGAAGGCGCGCGAACTGCGCCCCGACGTGGTGCTGATGGACATCCGTATGCCCGTGCTGGACGGGCTGGCCGCGACCCGGCGCATCACCGACGACCAGGAGCTCGAAGGGGTCAGGGTCGTCATGCTGACCACCTTCGAGCTGGACGAGTACGTCTTCGAGGCGATCCGTTCCGGGGCGTCGGGCTTCCTGGTGAAGGACACCGAGCCGGAGGAACTGGTGCGCGCGGTACGGGCGGTGGTCGAAGGCGACGCGCTGCTGTCGCCCGGTGTCACGCGCAGGCTGATCGCGGAGTTCGCGGCCCGCTCCAAGGAGCCCTCGGCCGCGGCCTCCCTCGCCCGGCTCACCGAACGGGAGCGGGAGGTGATGGCCCTCGTCGGTATCGGCCTGACGAACGACGAGATCGCCCGGCGGCTCGTCGTCAGCCCGCTGACCGCCAAGACCCATGTGAGCCGCACCATGGTCAAGCTGGGTGCCCGCGACCGGGCCCAACTCGTGGTGCTGGCCTACGAGTCCGGGCTGGTCCGGCCGGGCTGGCTGGGCTGACGCGGACGGCTTCCACCAGGGCGCTCCCCGGACCGGTGGCGCGACATCAGCGGGTCGGGTAGGGGACTTCCCCGGCAGGCGGCGCCGTGGCCATGATCAGCCCACGATCAGCCCATGATGATGCCTGAGTTGTCGCGCCACAGTGCGGCGAGCGATGGGTCGCCGGTGACGGACGGGAACGGTACGCGGTTCCAGAGGGAGAGATAGAGCTGTGACGCGGGGCCGGTGATTTCGCAGTCCGCGTCCACATTCAGGTCTGCGTTCGCATCCAGCTCCGCGTTCGCGTTCATGTGCATGTCTGCGTCCGGCCCCCGCTCCGCGCCCCCGTGCGGGCCGGTGAGGGTGGCTGTGCGGGTGGTGACGGGTGGCTCCGGACTCAGGCGCATGGTCCAGACGACGCCCGTGTCCGTCGCCCGCACCCGCAGGACACGGGGCTCGTCGGTGCGTACCCGGCTCCTCGGGCGAGCGTGGAAGGCGAGCAGCAGTTCGTCGATGCCGTCGACGGCGAGGGCCGCCGCGGGCCCGGTGGGTGTGCCGCCGAGCGCGGACTGCGCGTCGGCGCGGTGCACGGTCGTCTCGTGCGCCTGACGGCGGGCCCAGAAGGCCAGCGGGGACGGCGCGGGCAGGAAGCTCCAGCACGCGACATCGGCCGGTGCGGCGCGCAGGGTGTCGACCAGCCTGCCGTGCCCCTCCTCGTACCAGGCCACCAGCGGTTCACCGTCCAGTTCGGGCTCCGCCCCCGGCGCGCGCGGCACGGGGTGCCCGTCGGCGACGAAGCCCGTCGCCCACCGGTGCACGGTTCCGGTGTGCCGCAGCAGGTCCCGTACCCGCCAGCCGGGGCAGGTCGGGACCTCGGCGCCGGTGCCGGCCTCACGCGCGGCCGCCGCCAGCAGACGGCCCTCCTCGTCCACCGTTCTCATGTGTTCGGCAGTGTCCATGGCGAGAGTCTGCCGGATGGAGTGCGGTCCGGGCGGACGACCGACAGCGGCGTGCTGCGCCCCCTTCCCCCTTCCCCC